>JBBQJG010000087.1:0-18886 GCA_038325725.1 Polyangia bacterium
ACGCGCAACTGCTGCCACCTCTACGTCCTCTGGCCTCATGGCCAATCCTGCTGAAGCGCTCATGATGGATCCCTTGCTCGCCCTCTACACTAATTTCCGGGGGGCGGGCTGTCTCACTCACGTTGGCACAGAGGGCCATGAGTGACCCAGACGGCATACTTCTCGTGGATGGAGAAGACGTGTTTCTTAGATGGCATCGGGCGCGCGTGACCTCGGCAAGAGCGAGCGATTGTCGCCGATGCCTTCCTTTGCGCCAACCACCATCAGCGGATCGCTGCCCTCCGTCAGATTGTGACGGCAGCTCAGGCGGAGGGACGCCGAGAATCCAGTTGCGGAACGATGTTGGTCCGGTCGGCGTCTCGATTGACCGCGAAGCCTGCCGCCGCGCCGGCTAGCGTCGCCGCGAGGACGTCGTTGTGGAAGGCGGCTGCGGCGACGGCGCCGCCGACCAGGAGCCCGAGGGCTGCGACTCTTTGCCAGGTCATGCGGCGGCGTCCTCCTGCGAAGTAGATCGCGTCGGCGGCGAGTGTCACGGCGACCTCCTCAGGTGGAGGCGCGCAGAACCGCCGAGATCCCCCGGATGCGCGCCGAGAGGCCCGTGATCGAGTCGAGACCGGTGATCTTCACGAGGGTCTGGCCGGCCGGCTTCGGGAAGGCGGCTCCGGTGTTGGTCTTCTGCTCGTCTGGGACGCTCGTCGTGGAGAGGGTCGCGCGGACGTCGCCGTCGACCGCACCGATGGTTCCGCCGATGCGGAGGTTGAAGGTGCCGGTCGTCTCGGAATCGGCGCAGACGAGCCCCGAGAGGGTCGGGACGATGTTGGCGCCGGCCAGGTCGTCGAAGTCGAAGTTCCACTCGGCGAGGACTTGCTCGGCGGTGCCGGTGACGGACTTCTCGGCCTCGGTGTCGAGGGTCGCGATCACGGCGTCGCTGCCGCCGGGCGTCCGCGCGACGGTCACGCGGCCCTGGACGTCGGGCGGCGAAACCGCGATGCCGTCGCCAGGAAGGATCGCCGCGACGCCGGCGTGGACGTGGTCCTCGGCGGCCGCCTTGAAGCTCGTGCCGGGCGCGTTCGCCGGCCCCACGGCTGCGATCGCGGTGCCGACCTTGGTCGCGGAGTTGGGCGTGGTCGGGTCGGCGATGCGCAGGACCTCGAAGCCGCCTGCATCGAAATCGCGCTGCTGAAGGTCACGAGAGTCGGTGGACATGGGTTCCTCCTTGGGCTGGCGTTGGGTCAGGGCGTCGAGATGGGGCAGGTGAACTGGCAGACGACGCCGCGCAGGTGGGCGACGCCGGGGCTCGCGATGGAGACCTTCACCGGCTGCAGGCCGACGGGGAGCGCGAGGTTCTGTCGGATCGAGATCGGGTGCTCGAAGATGCTTCCGGGCGTCTCCGGGACCTCGCCGACGAGCGTTCCGTCCATCAGGCCGACGGTGCCGCCGACGTAGAGACGCAGGAGGAACGGCGCGCCCTCGGTGTCGATCTTCACGAGGCCGCTCAGGACGGCGCCGATTGTGGAGCCGATGTCGGCGAGCGTGCCGAAATCGAACGACCACTGGGCGATGAGCACCTCGGGACCGATCACGATGCGCTCGTCCTCGAGGGAGACGCCGGATACGGGGCACAGCTGCCCGGTGACGCCGCCGGCGATGCCCTCGGCGCCGACGGACACGATGGGCGCGGGACCACCGGCGTTGCGGAGAACGCGCATGAAGCGGCACAGGACCTGCGCCGGGCGAGCACCCTGGCGGTCGGCCGTGAAAAGCATCGCTTCGTCGAACTTCACGCCATCCATCGACGCGAGCACCGAGTACCGCGAGCCAGCGGGGATCGGCCCGGCGACTTGGCGGAGCACGATCGTCTTGAAGGCTCCCGCGCTGTCACCGAGATCGACCACAGGGCCGAGCCCGTTGGCCGCGGGGACCGGCAGGTCGCGGAACACGTTGCTGCCGGGCGCGGCAGGTGCGCCCAGGGTCAGGGAGGGTGGGCTCGCCACCAAGCCGTTGGCCTCGCTGCGCACGCGGACCTGGCTGACGATGGATTCGATCGACTTCGTGCCCGGGTTGTCGCTCGTGAAAAGGCCCTGGACGCCATCGACGCCGACCAGGACGTCCCAGGTGGTTCCCCCCTTGGTCGACCCCTCGACGATGTAGCGACCGCCGGGGCGGATGGGACCGTCGAAGACGAGCGTCTTCGGGCGGCCGGTGGCGTGGACGTCGAGCGGCGTCCCGGGAACGGCGTCGGACGTCGGTACGTTCAGATTGGCGAAGGTGTTGGGCATGGGGCGCTCCTATCGCTTGACCGTTTGCTTCTGCTCCTCGTCGGCGACCTCGGCGCTGACGATCCCGCTGAGGTTCTCGAGCTGCGCGGGAGTCAGCACGAACTTCAGCGCCTCGAGCTGCTCAGGCTTCATGGTCCCGACGAGGGCTCGGAGACCCACGAGAGCCGGCGACGTCTTCTCAGGCAGCAGCGCGCGGCCGGCGATCTTGTTGACCGCCGTCGGGGCGAGCTGCAGGAAGGTGCCCAGGACCTCGCGCATCGCCTCGGCCTTCTGGTCGGCCGCTCGGTTCTCGAGCTGGCGCCGGTGGTGCTCGCTGACGAGCTGCTCGGCCGCGACGACCGTGTCCCAGTGCCGCGCCTCCAGGTGGCAGATGCGCTCGTCCTTCTCGCGGAGCATCCGCGTCTGCATCGCGAAGATGTTCGCGATGGCGGTCGCGTGAGTGCGCTCGCTGATCTCGAGGTGGCGCATCGTCTGCGACAGCAGGCCCTTCTCCGTCGGCGGTTCGCTGTCGATCGGATCGCCAGGCGCGGGGCCGCGCTCGGCCTCCGCGTTTTGGCGCAGGGGCAGGCGCGTGACCGCGCGTTCGCCGCTGTAGGCGGAGATGACGTACCGCTGGAGGCCGCCGAGGCCGAGCGCATCTTCGAAGACGCGCTCGGAGAGGTCGGTGACGAGCTCGTCGAGTTGGCGCTCGGTGCGCTCGAACGCGGCCCCGTCGTCGGCGCGAAGCGTGGCGACCTCGGCACCCGTATCGTGACGAATCACGAAGCGGTCGATGGACTCCACCTCGATGGCGCGGGCGATCCACTTGCGGACGCGCTCGTCGCCGCCGGAGTCGCGATCGAGGTCAGTGCTCATGGGCTTCTCCTGTTCTTCTGTAGTTCTGGAGGAGGTTGACGCCGACGTAGGCGGCGATGCCCAGGCCGGCAAGCTTGAAGAACGCGCCCATGAAGTCGCTCTTGGGGGCAGGCGCCGGCGTCGTCCCGACGGGCACCGTCGATGCACCGCGACGGCGAATCAGCTCGTCCCACGCGTCGGCGCGCTTCCGGTAGTCGAGCGCCTTGTCGTAGGTGGCGCCGGTCGTGCGCGCGAACCAGCCCGCACCGTCGCGGAAGGCGCTCCAGTCCTCCGCGAAGAGGTGCCAGTCCTGGAGCAGGTCCGGGAGCCGCGCCTTGTGCGACTGAACGTCGTGATCGATCCGCTGGACGTAGCGATCGATGGAGTCGATCTCCTGCTTGATGGCGGACGGCGAGAGGACCGAGAGGATTCGGCCGACGTCGGTCACTCCGCTCTCGTAGAAGCTCACGCGCGCCTCCTATTCGCCGCGACGGCGATCAGGCCCGCGAGGACGAGCCCACCAGCGACCGCGGCACCCGCACCGCTGGTGCCGTGGCTGACGGTCGCGAGCGCTGGCGTGGTGGCCGCCGTGGGCGGCGCTACCGCGGTCGCCTGACTAAATGGGGCAGGAGTTCGTGCTGGAGCCTTTGCAGCGCTCGACCGCGAGGCAACGGCCTTGAACGCCCGCACCCAGCCGCTGAACACGCGGCGCTGCGTCTCGAGCGTCGACGGAGGCGTGTTCGCACCGCCGTCCGGCGCGTTCCGGATCGCGATCCACTTGTTGCGATCGTCGAGGTAGGCGGTCCGCACCTTCGGTCCGAGGCGCGGCCAGTAGTGCGCGACGGCGCCGTCGGACGCGACGACGAGCCGGTCGACATCTGCCACGGTCGTCATGTGCTCACCTTCCTTCCGAAGTGCGCGAGCCCGAGGGCCCCGAGGGCCGCCACGACGATCGGACCTCCGACGCTGCCTCGCGAGGCGACCACCGGAGCCGTCCGGCTGCCCAGGTACAGGTCCGCGACGGCGCGCGCGTAGGCGATGCGGTCGGGGCTCGAGACGAACCGCGAGGCCTGCGGCAGGCCGGCGGCAACCCGGGCCACGCTGTCGACCGTGACGTCGGCCGGCTGAGCCCCTGCGGCCTCGAGGTGCGTGACCGCCAGCCCGACGCCGCCACGGTCGCTGTAGCCCGCGTTCCACCCGAGCGCCACGAGCTCGGCGTAGCGCCGCGCGCCCCAGTTCGGCTGGAGCGTGGGGTGGCGCGCGTAGACCTGGACGATGCGGTTCAGCAGCGCCGCGCCGATCCGAACGTTGAGCTCGGGATCGAAGAGCTGCTCGCGGCTGACCGGCGCGTCGGGATGAGCGTCGTTCCAATCGCGGCGGACGATCTCCGTGAGCTGCAGGAGGCCCGCGGCGTGACTCGCCGGGTTCTCGAGCTGCGAGTTGCCACCCGACTCGCCGTGAATCAGCGCGCGGATGAAGGCGACGGGAACGCGCCCGGCGTACTTCTCGATCGTCGGGTCCCAGACGGCGGAGATCATGATCGTGGCCATCAGATGCCCAGCTCGAAGACGGCGCGGGCTCCCTCGGTGAGGGACGCCGCGCCGGTGTTGGTCATACGACGGTGGTGATGTCCGGAGTGAGATCGATGCGCGGCGCGGAGGTGCCGGCCGAGACCTCGACGGAGTACGCGGGAGTCGGATTCCCGACGTCGGGGAAGAAGTCGAGCCGGTACGAGCGGGTCGCCTCGTCGCCGGTGAGAACGCGGACGCCTCGTGCGAACGGCGGCAGGTCGAACGAGGCCTGGGCGCCCGCGAGGATGGGGTCGGAGGCGATGATCGTGCGCGTGAGCCGGGTCTGGCGGGCGCCGCTGCCGACGCAGGCGAAGGCGCCCACGCGCACAGTCGGATCGCTCTCGCTGGAGGCGAACGTCGCCTCGTACTCGGCCGTGATGCGGATGGAGCTGGCGGGGAGCGTGAACACGATCCCACCGACGCCGAAGTCGATGTCCGCCTCCGCCTCGGCTTCGCCAGCGCCCCATTGCACGTGCGCGACGACGACCGCGGCGTTGGCGCTCCCCGCGGTCAAGGCCGGTGGACCGATGAGCGTCACGCAGATGACGTGCGCGATCTCATCCTTCCACTGGATGTCGAGAAGGTCCTGGGAGCCGCCGGGGCTGAGCTCGACGATCCTCCCAGGGTTCCTGTCGTACCGGCCGTTCATGGCGCCCTACGCCGCTCCTCTCGCCCACGCGGGGAAGGCAGCCGACCGGACGTGCGTCGGCAGCGCGGGCGGGTGCGCGGGCGCGGAGCGCTGCTTCCGCGCCTCGGTGATCGCCGCCTGGGCGAGCAGCGCGCCCGGGTGACCCTTCGCCGCCGCCTTGGCGATCGTCTGGACGTGCTTCGCCGCCTTCGGGTTGTGCTGCGCACGGCGAAGCAGCGCCACCGCGCCCATCACGTGCCGGTGCTGCGGTCGGGGGCTACCGCTCGTGTCGTCGTTCATGGGTTCCTCCTGGTCTGGGGACGCGGTGTTCGAGTCGGAGCTAGGCGCGGAGTCGTCGGCCGGTGCCGGGGCCGGGGCGGGCGCCGCGCCGCCGCGCCCCTTGCGGGGACGCCATGCCAGCGGGCGGGTCGCGTACTCGGACAGCATCGCGGCACTCTCGACGCCCTTCGCGACGTTGCCGGTCGCCTTGAGCACACTGACGCCCGCGCCGCCGAGGGCGCGCACCGGAGCCGTCGAGAGCAGCACCGCACCCTTCGCGGCGCGGCCGATCCGACGAAGCGCGCTGAACGCGCCGACGCGCGTGGCGAGGGACTCCAGGGCGACCGGGTCGCCGGCGAGGACGCTCTCGCCGCTCATGAAGCGTCGGCGAACGAGCGCGCGCGCCGGGACGAGCTCCGTCGTCGCGTGCATCGTGACGGGGCTTGGACCGAGGTTGCCGCCCGTGAACCGCACGAGCGCGTGAACACGCTGCCCGTCGGACCAGGTCCGAAAGGAGCCATCGATGGGGCGGAACGCGGGGCGGATCATCGGCGGGCTCCCTTCTGGTGCTTCGGGCGTTGGGTGGTCGTGCGCTGCGGGTGGTGGGCCGAGCGCGGACGCCGGCTACGGGTGACGCGGCGATCGTCGTCCTCGTGATGCTCGTGGTGCGTGCGTCGCGCGCGCACCTTGGCGGCGAGTTCCGCGGCGTGAATCCGAGCGAGCAGCTTGTCGAGCGTGTTCATCAGAAGACCCCCGTGGTTTGTCCGTAGGCCGCCGTCGTCTTCTGGAAGCGACGGCGGTCTTCGGGATTGGTCAGCCAAGAAGCCAGCGATGGGCCGGCGTGGTGCGCGACGGCGAGCAGCCCCGACAGCGAGGCGGGCTTGCCCTCGATGTCCTTCCCCAGCGCGTCGCGGTGCCGCTCGAGGATCTCGCTGCGGTACCGCCGCATACTCGCCGCGAAAATGCGGTATTGCAGGAGTGGATCAGAGAGCAGCCGAGCGAGCGTGAGCGGAGGCTTGAACGTCGCGGTCCACCGCTCGCCGCTCTCACCGGCGGCGCGCCGAACGTCGCGCGCGAGCCCGAGGTCCTGCAGCCGCTTGACCCGCGTCTGGAACACGCCGACCTGACCGCTGGGAGTTACCGCCGCGAGATCGCCGGTCTGCATGAGGCGTACGAAGCGGGCCCATTGCTCGTCGGAGGCCTCCGCGATGGGCGAGCGGTACGAGAACGGCACCGACGGCGGCCGACCCCGCCACAGCGACGCTCGAAGCGTCGCTGCGCGCTCGCGCAGGTGGTCGGCCGTCTTGGCGTACCCGATCACCGTCAGCTCGTCGGCGCGCCGTTCGATCTCCTGGGGCTCCTCGAGCTCCAGCGACCGCCTCACATACTCGACGAGCGGCTGCTGCTTGGTGACGGCGAGCTGCTCCTTCGTCGCCTTCACCAGCGGGTGCGCCGCGGCCTCCGCGAGCGGGTTGTCGATCTTGGGCGCGAGCGCGTTCATGCAGCCCTCCGTTGCGGGTGGACGTAGTCCGTGTGGATGCCGCGGCCGTCGTCGCTCGGGCCGTTCATGCCGAGCCGCCGCGACGGGTCCTCGAGCCACTTGCTCGAGTTGATCTGCCGGCCGAAGTGGTCGCGTCCGGGCCCATAGCGCCGAACGAGCGCGTGGTACTTGTAGACGCCGTTCACTCGCCGCCACTTCGCGAACGGCGCTGCCTTCACGCCGTCCTTGCGCAGCTCGGCGACGCGCCAGAAGACCAGGTCCTCGCAGTCGCCCCAGCCGGCCTTGATGACGGTTGGGATGTCGAGCCAGTTCTCGGTGCCGTCCTCGCGCCGGTAGACGACCCCCGATTCGTAGAGCTTCGGGTAACGCCGCTGCCGTAGCTCCAACAGATCGATCGCGCACATCGCCTCCATGAGCAGCAGGAGCGACTGCTCGGACCGGACGCGGTCCGCCTCGTTCCCCTTGAGGGAGAACAGGTCGGCGACGACAACGATCGGCGGCATGGCCATCGTGGGTCGGCTCCTTTCCGTGGGAGGGCCCTCGTCGAAACGAGGCCCGCCGGCGCAGGGCCCGAGCGCGCCGGCGGGCTCGGGCAGCGCTACTCGGCGACCTGGCCGAACATCGTGGCGCGGAAGTCGGCCGCCACGCCGCTCGTGTTCTGGATCCGGAGCGTGATGACGACGCCCGGGCGCGCCGTATCCAGCTCCATGTTGTCGACCGTCGACGTGGGCGGGTACGCGTCGGCCGCCTGCGCTCCCGACGCGACGAACTGGCTCGAGCGCCCGATCTTCGCGTCCTGGATCACGAACGTGTTCGAGGGCCCCGTGTAGACGAGCCGCTTCGGCTTGAAGAGCACCTGCGGGTTCGCCGTCACGTCCACCGTCGTGCCCGGCTGGATCGCGAGGAACTCGAAGCCGAGCGACTGGCTCCGCCCCTTGCTGTAGCCCTGCGTCTTCACGACCACGCCGCTCTGCGCGAGCCGGCTCTGCACGATCGGGTCGAGCCGCTTCGGCGCTCCTTTCTTGCGGCGCCGGAAGAGGCGCAGCCCCACCTCGTCGCCCGCCAGTTCGTCGCCCGAGCTCTCCTCGCCTGCGAGGATCTCGTCCGCTCCCAGGATCTCGTCCGCCCCCAGGATCTCGTCGGCGCCGAGGATCTCGTCGCCGCTGCTGTCTTCGTCTCGCATTGTGTCCCTTCGCTTTCAGCCGTCGGCCGCAGCCGGCAGCGGTTCGAGTTGTCGTTGCGCGCTCCCTGGTTCGTCGCGTCCGCGGGCTACCCGCGGCGCCGCGCCATATCCAGCAGCGCCTCGTCGGAGAGGTTCGAGCCGCCCTCGGCCGGACCCTCCCCACCCATCGCGACCGGCGGGAGCCCCGCCTTCTCGCGAAGGTCCTTGCCCACGCCGCGCCCCACCGTGTGGAAGTGCGCCGAGAGCGCGCCGTTGCCCATCGAGTGCAGGTACGGCGCCGCTTTCCCACCCATCCCCATGAAGCCCGCGGCGTGCGCCGCGAGCCCGACCGCGAGATCGACCGGCACACCGAGCAGGTGCTGGTGGTCCGAGCGCGTCTGCCACACGCCGAGCCCGAAGGCCGTCGCGCTCGCGAGCGTGGCGTCCACGCCCTGCTCGATGACGTCGTTGGCCTTCTCGATGGCCTTCTCGTGCTTGGTCCTGAGCGACTGGATTTCGGAGCCGAACTTCTTCACCTGCGCGAGCGAGAGATTCATCATCGGATCGGGTCCTCCCCGCGGCGCCCCGCACCGCGGTCGATTCGGCCCCGCCCCGCGGGAGCCTTTGCTTCACGACCCTAACGTCGCTCTCTTCGCGTTCGCGCGTTGGTTTCGGCCCGTTGCCCGTCTCCAGGCCCCGTCTCTGGGGCCGTTACAAAGCCCCGTCGCTGTTCTGGACTTGCGCGGCGACAGAGCGATGGTCGTCGCGAAACATGGCAACGACGAAGCCGTCAGCCTCGAAACGGCCACCGCCCGACGGCCTTACGCGCTCGGAGGTGGCTCACCAAATGGGCGTCGGCGTCACGGCCGTGCACCACATGCGCCTTCGGGGTGAACTCCGGCCGACCCGCGACGCTGCCGGCACTTGGCGCTATGACCCCGCTGACGTCATCCGCGCCTGCTCGAAGCGCGGGATTCGAGGCCTGAAAACGCAGGGCGACGTTGCCGCCGAGGCCTTCCGGATGTTCGACCAGGGCGGAGAGCTACGCGAGATCGTGAGCGCCCTGCGCGTCACCCCCGACGAAGTACGGCGCCTCTACAAAGACTGGCAGTCGTCCCTCGACGACCCGCCTCCCGCGCCCCCGCAGCCGGTTGCCCGCCTCCTCGACGAGGAGCCCGGCGCCGACGAGGCCTTCGCGCGCCTCATGGCCCAAGCCGTTGCTCTCGCCGATCCGGAGAACGCACCCACACCCAAGAAACGAGGTCCATCATGAGCCGACCCGATCCGATCGAGTATGCCGAGCGCCTCTACAGCGCGATCCGCGACGCTAACTTCTCGCCGCTCTCGTTCCTCGCGTTCGGGAACGCGGTGAAGGAACGGGTCGCGATGCGGAACATGCCGCGCATCGCGGTCGAGCCCTTCATGCGCGTCGTCGGCGAGATGCTGGACCTCGAGGAGGCTGTGTCCAACGAGGCCGTCGTCGACGGAGACGTGATCGACCCGGTCGCGGAGCTTGCACCGGGGGGGCCCGAGACCGACGCCGCCAGCGACTTCGCCCCGGCCGCGGAAACGACCGGCGCGTCGAAGGACGCACCGCCCGCGCCGTCGGCTGAGGGCTCCCCTCCCGCGAAGCCGAGGAAGAACGGCGCCGCCCGGCGCTGATCCGCGCGCCGGGGTCTCTCCCTCCCAAAACCGGGGACACCGGGGACACCCGAGACGGGCGATCCGGAAGGCAGCGATTTCAGGGCGAAATCATGTCGTCGTCCCTGTCTCCGGTTTCTTCGGTAACCGGGGACAAACCGGGGACAGAACCGGGGACGGCGCTACCGTTGAGGGCAGACAGTCGGACACGCAGCACCCGGCGCTTGCCGTCGCCGACGCGGACCTGCATCTCGGGGCGGGCGTCCGGGCCCGGCACGACGATGCCCTTTCGGACGAGCGCTTTGTGCAGAGCGTGGCCGCTGTACGACCACGACTCGCCCGACTCGCGTAGGAACGTCGCGACTCGTCGCCGCGCGGCCTCGGGCATCAGGTAGGCGTACTCGGTGTCGAACCAGCCGATCGTCTCTACGTCGTCGGAGCGTGGCGAGGTCCCGCGCTCGACGAGCCGGATGCGGCGCTGCTCGAGGAGCGTCCCGAGCACCGTGACGAACCGCTCCGCCGGCTCGAGCTCGCGGAGGCTCGTTCCCTGAGCCTCGCCGATCCGCGCCAGCGTATCTCCGGCGAGGCGCACCAACTCGGCGCCGCGGTCTGAGGCCAGCGCGCCAACGTGCTCGGCGAACTCTACAAACATTTCGAACGAGCAGCGGAGCTGTGCGAGCGCGTCGGCTTGCCGGAGGTGCGAGCCCACCTTGTGCAGCTCGGCGCGGATCTGACCGAGGCGAGCGGGGAGCGCCTTCTGGAGCTGCGGGATCTCCGGCAGGAGCCACTCGATGTAGCCGCGCATCGCGTGCGAGAGGCGGTCGTTGCTGGCCTGGAGGTCGGCGATGGCGGAGAGATCGAGGCGCTCACGGTCGACCTCGACCACGACGAGGCGCGCCTGGATCGAATGGCCTGTCGGCAGGTCCTCACCCGTGCAGATCACGAGCCCGCGTGGCGGTCGATCGGGCTGCTGCGTGAGATCGGCGCGCAGGCGCCCGCGGGACGCCCGGTTCCCGATGCCGCGGATGATTCGCTGCGCGCGCTTCTCCAGCTCCTGTTGAGCCCGCGTGTCGGCGTTCGGAGCGTAGTCGTCGATGACAGCGACGGCGTCCTTCACCGTGAAGAGCCGCGCTTCGAGCGCGTTCTCCGTGGAGGTCCAGCTGCCTGGGAGCGTTTTGCGATCGAAGGTGCCGAAGTGTCGCTGCGCGAGCGCGGCCAGCTCGGACTTGAGGCTTCCGGTCGGACCGACGAGCCAGACGGCGAAGTCGGGGCTGTTGATGAAGGACAACGGCGCCCCGTACACCGCCGCGAGGAGGGGGATCGCGACGGAGGCTGGCGCGCACTCGAGAATCCGGAGCGACAGGCGTACGGCGCCGACCAGGTCGTCCACTGACGGCGGCAGCATGAATCGGTCGAGCGGCGGATCCAGCTCGACCGTGATGTCCTGCGCACCGACGCCGCCGCCTTGATAGAGGTAAGTCCAACGGCCTTCGTGCTGGCGCCAGCCGGTGTGGCGAAAGACGAGTCGGGAGGACGGCTCGGAGAGAACCTGGATCGCCGCGCGCAGGTGGTCCCTCGCGCCGTTGCCCGCCGAGACGAGGGCCCGCGCGCCCCATGCACTCGCGACCCAGGCCATCCCGCCGAACTCCGCCGCCGTGACGCGCGCGTCGGACAGCGCGACACCTGACGCCAGGCGCCCGCGCAGCTTGAACGCGCGAACGACCTCCGCCCCGTCGTCGTAGGCGACCTCGTCGACGATCCGAGCGTCGAAGTTCGCGAGAATCTGCGTCAGCTCGTTCCCCTCGCGGTCGTGGCGAATGCGGCAGATCTGGCCGTCGATCAGTCGGTACGGCGTCGTCGGCTCGTCGCCTCCTTCGACCATGATGGGGACGTCGTTCGCCCGTGGCGCCGCTGCGGGCGCGCCCTTTTGAGCAGGTACCTCGAGCGCGGCCTCGAACTGCTTTCGGGTCCAGCCGGCCTTCAAGGCGTCGTTCGCGTCCTTGAAGAGGGCATCGCCGTCGCGGAACACGACGCGCGCGCAGCGCTTGGAACCCAGCGCCTTTCGCAGTCGGCGCGCCAGTTCTTCGCCCGGATCGTCGGCATCGGTTGCGATCAGGACCCGCTGGAACTCGGCGAGCGGTGCGAGCAGCTCGGGCGTCAGGCGCGAGCCGGCGCCGTCAGGCACCGAGACGACGTCCGCGATTCCGACGGCAGCCAGCGCGTGGAGATCCAGCTCACCCTCGACGATCACGACGCGCGAGTGGTCGGTGCTGGTAAGGCCGCCGAGTCCGTACAGGGCGCTCGGCTGCCCACGCGGCGTGCGCCAGAAGACCTTGTGCTCGCCAATGGGACGGAACTTGTCGTACAGCGTTCTTCCGTCGAGGCCGCGATATCGGAAGACGACGGCCCGCCCCCTGCGCGTCGAGGCCGCGAACAATCGCGCGATCTCGGTGTCCGGCAGGGCGCGCCCGTCGCGCAACCACGCGGCGACGGGAGGCACTGAGGGTGCAGGCACGACGGCGCCCTTTCGCGGCTCGCTTCCCCCATCGCCAGGGACGAACAGGTCACGGACCTCGAGCCCAAGCGCCTCCACGATCCTGCCGACCTCGCACCCCGCGAAGCATTGAAGGAGGATGCGACCATCGTCGCCGCTCGCGATGCTGAGGCTAGGTGTCGTGTCCTCATGGGCCGGGCACCGGGCCATCCACCCGGTCGACGTCTTCGAGACGCGCTCGAGGCGCGCGAGGAGCTCGTGCGCCGTCATGGCGAAACGTTCCCTGTCCCCGGTTCGTGTCCCCGGTTTGACGAAAAACCGGGGACAGCGTTCGCCGCGAAAACCCCCGGCCGCACGCGGACTTCGGGGCTCGTGTCCCCGGTGTCCCCGGTGTCCCCGGTTTCGGGAGGAGGGGGCCCAGTGACGGTGCTCAGCACGTTCCCTCGCGTTCGTGCCGGTCGAGCGGGCAGCCGACCCCGCAGGGGTCTGGGTCCTCGAGGAACTTGAGCTCGCCTTCTCCGTGGCAGTGGTCGCAGCCCCTCCCGACGCCACCGCAGACCGGACAGAGCACCATCCGAAGGCCATGAACCTCAACGGCGTGGGTGACGATCGACTGCTTCCGTCGCCGCCAGATGTTCGGGTCGCGCAGCGTGTTCCCCCAGCGCCGCTCCTCGCCGCACTCGTCGCAAGCGTAGATGTTGTCGTCGAAGGGTTCGTCCTTGGGAATCGGCCGATGGGTTCGCGTCTCCACGAAGAGATGAAGCGTCGGCTTCCCGCAGTGGGCGCACATCAGGACCGGATCGATCGTCATGGGGTTCCTCCGGAGGGACGACGCGGCTGCGAGACCGCTGCCACCTGTGGCGCGACAAGACCCTCGCAGCGTGCGCAGTAGAGGGCGTCCTCGCGGGCGACGGGGAGCGCGCGTGGGCAACGGCAAGCGACGATCTCGGCGCCGCTGAAGGTGTTGCCCTTGGCGCAGCGAGGGGACTCGCGGAAGTGCTCCTGGGTCGCGAGGGTGATCCGGTTCGCTTCACCGTCGAGCAACTTCCCCGGTCGCTTCTCCAGCCCGAAGACCACGAACGCGCCGCAGGTTCCGCAGAAGCGGATCCGCCCGCGTGCGGGAGCCAGCCCCCAGGCGGTCACGACGAGCCCTCCGCCCGCGCGCCGAGGCCGTCGATGAGGTCGGCGACGTCGATGAAGACCTCGACGCGCGGGATGTGATGGAACACGTTCTCGCGCGGCCCGACGATGCAGAGCCGCTTGCCGCTCGCGAGGGCGATGCCGAACTCGACGTGTCGGCCACCACGCGCCGCCCAAGGCACGCCTTGGGTCGGGTACTCGGTGAACGACACCAGGCAGTCGGCGCTCGCGAGATCCTCGACGTCTTCGACGGCCGAGACGAGGTCGGGTGCGTTCTGCCGCCCGTAGATCCAACGCGAGGTGATGAAATGACCCGAACGCGCGAGGGCTGCGGCGACGTCGCGCATCTCGTCGCCTCGGTCGAAGCGCGCGGCGAGATAGATCCTCATCGCTGTTCCTCCCGCGCCATTTCCATGAGGAGGTCCGACAAACGCGGCTTCCAGTTGCGCCAGCACAGGTGCGTGGAGCTGTTCGGACCCCAGCGCCGACAGATGTCGCAGTAGCGGACGATGGTCGGCTGCTGGGGCGCAGAAGCGCCATCGCCACCGAAGTCACCGTCGCCAGGGAAGCGAATGATGGCGACCTCGACCGAGTAGATGAGCGAGGCGATCATCGCACCCCTCCCGGGACGAGCGGGCGTTCACGGCAGTAGACGGTGAACAACTCCGTCCCGTCCTCGGTCGCTCCGGCCGCAGCGACGTGGAACTCGTCGCTGCCTTCGATCACCTGCTCGAATTCCCAGCGTCGGAAGAGTCCGGGCAGGCGGAGGAACTCTTCGGAGACCGTGCAAGGTCGCTCGTCGTGTTTTGTCGTCATCGACTAGCAAAGGCGGTCCGACGCGGCGGTCTGTGACTGGCCCTCGGCAAGAAAGGTCTGGCGCGCACGAGCGAGCGCGCGCCCCAACCGCTGGCGCGCCGCCGCGTGCGAGATCCCGAGCGCCTCCGCCATCTCCCGCCCGCTCTTCTCGAGGATGACGGCGCCAACAACGAGGTCGGCGTCCTGGCCGACGGCGTCCCGGAGCCACTTGTGTAGACCGCCGATCGATTCGGCGGTCCACGTCGCGCACGACGCGCCGAAGGGCGGTGTGCCCGCCGGCGCCGATGAATCGTCGGCCAGATCTGGCGACACCTCGACGGACTTGGCGGCGGTCACCCAGTCGCGCGCACGCGCCTCAAGTACCTCGCGCTCGGTGCTGCGAATCAGCGTCGCCGTCAGGCAGGTAACGCGACCGAGGTCCAGCCGATGAACCTGGGTCGTGAAGTGATCGACGATCTCGGCCGCGAGATCATGCGGCCGATCGTGGAACAGCCGCGCGCGCCGCCGAAAGATCGAATCCAGCGCCGGCCACATACAAAGGAGCAAGAGAGACTGGGCGAGCCGGCGGGTCCCTCCATCCCGAGAAGCGGCGACGAGCGCGCGAAGCGCAGGGTCCTTGCCGTCGAGGTTGCGGCTTGGTGCGAGGGCCTCGACGAGGGCCACCGGCCCGGAAAACTCGGCGAGTGATGTGAAGCGGTGCTGAGCCTCCTCGAATACCTTCGCCGCCTCGTGACTGCTGATCGATCTCATCAGGCCCGTGTGGAGGGCCTCCCAACGTGAGCGCATGGACGCCTGCCTTCCCGGCCGGGCGTCTGGCGCTCACGAGGGCCGATGGTTGAAGGCGTCTGGCGCTCTGGTTGTGGTGGAGCGGACTGGTGCTACCTGCGCCCCTCCGGTGGAGGAGCCGTCGCTGCATGACGGGTCTGTGGCGACACGACGTGGACGACCGTCGTGCGCCGGCACGTGCGCCGGTAGCAGATCAGCTCGGCCTGCAGCTGGCCGGCTACCGTCGCCTGGAGATCACCGCGCTGGATGACGAGCGCACCGCCCTGGACCTTGGCCAGCAAGCTCCCGCAGGCGGTGCATCGGATTTCTCGCGCGTCGATCGACATGCGCGGCGGAAGGTGCCAGCCGGCGCGTCGCCGCGGGTCGCCGGAGAGTCGCTTTTTGGTCGCTTTTTTCGGCGACAAATCGGCGACACGCCTCGCGGCGAGGCGAGCTCGAGCGATTGAGGATCTGCGTTAGGATGCTCGGTAGGAATCGGCCCTTGTCGCTCCTCGGGGGCCTCCGAGGCTCCAATTGCCATGGAACACTACGTCGCGTACCACAGCACCAAGGTCATGGGCCGCGACTACGCGCCCGGACAAGAGTTCGGCTACCGCAGCAAGAAGGGGGAGGCCTTCCTTCGCGGCGCGATAGGTGCGTGGGCGTGGGTGATCGTTGGGGAGAAGACTACCGGGGGGACGGCTTTCCGCCTGGTGGGGGTGTACGCGGTCGCTGAGGTTCGCGAAGAAGAGGACGAGTTCGTCGTGAGCGGCCCGGGACATCCGATCGAGCCACCTCTGTCGCTCAACGCTGAACCCTGGTTCCAGGAACTTCTCCAAGAGCAGGCCAACTTCAGCCTCGGCTTCAACCGGATTCGTGGTGGAGGTGTGGTCGCTGCACTCGAGCGTCGCCTCGCCGCAGATGGCACTGCCTCGCTGAACGCGTCTCCGTCAGCGGTGGCGACGTTCTCCTCGCGCAACGATCCAGATGCGCATGCTGCGTTCCAGGCCTGGCGCCAGGGGAACCCCGAGGGGTTTTTGCTAAACTGCCAGACCGCCACGCGGG
Organism: Polyangia bacterium; assembly: GCA_038325725.1. Lineage (GTDB taxonomy): Bacteria > Myxococcota_A > Polyangia > Fen-1088 > Fen-1088 > DASZFV01. The sequence continues at coordinate 16,176 of JBBQJG010000087.1, forward strand.
GGCTGCTTCATCGTGTCGACTGTTCCCATCTGGGCGATCCCTCATGGGACGGCAGCGACCTGACGCGTTCGCGCAAGGCCTGCGCGGCAGGCCTGTCGATTCTTCGACAGTGGGGGGAGGCGGAGGGAGTCCGGGACGTCAAAACGTGTCCGGACTGCGATCCCGTCGACGATTTGCAGACGGCGGCGCATTACGCCGACTCGATGTTGGCCGACGGATCCTTTTCTCCCGAGGGCGCCGCTGATGCCCGTCGTCGAGTTCTGGCGAGCGTTGTGCAGCGCCAGGGGCAACCCCAATTCCGGAGGTCACTCCTCGAAGCCTACGGCAATCGTTGCGCCATCACCGGATGTACCGAGGAATCTGTCCTTGAGGCTGCTCACATCATTCCGTACCGCGGACTCTGGACCAATCATCCACAAAACGGGCTCCTACTCCGAACGGACCTGCACACACTGTTCGACCTGGGACTTGTCTGCGTCGCGACCGAAACCATGACGCTGATGGTTTCGCGCAAACTGTTGGACGGCACGTACACCGCGCTCGCCGGGCTTCCGGTGTCGTTACCGGCGAGAGTGGAGGTTCGGCCAAATCGTCAGGCGCTCGATCAACACCGCGCACGGTGCGCTCTCTGACGACGTATTGCTAGAGCACGAACGTTCGGTGGGGAACGGGACGGTTCCATTCGGGCATGCGGCGCGCGAAGCGGACAGGTAGGAGAAGGTTGCCCGATCTGGCGTAGGCGGAGCCGGGGCGACCGCGGGGGACGACCACAACCGGACGCTCGTCGGGCACAGGTGCGTCGTTGTTCTTTGGCTTGGCCATGATCATCGCGGCGCCCCGGCCTCGCCCGCTTTCGTGCCGACCACAGAAACGGCGCCAGGCGAGTTGAGGCGAAGACCGGAGTTCGCCACCGTCTCGACCAGACGGTCGATCTCGGCCTTGGGCACCTTGGTGCGCAGCGCGTGACGGAATGGCGCGAGCACCTTGTACCGAAGGTCCCGAGCTTCAGGCGTCAGAAGTCGGTGCCGAGCGCCGGCGACCCGGCTCATTTCCGCGGCTAGATCGTCCAGTGCTACGGCCTGGCCGGGATGGGACGCGAGAACAGCGAGTGCGAGCAGAGGTTGGCGTTGGAGGTTGTGCGGTGGTCGGGTCGGGATATCGATGCCCCGGTAGGTGACCCGGCGCTCGTGGAGGTTCACCGAAAGCGTGATCGTGGGCGGTGGCTCGGCATCATCGGAGGGCGCGTCGGCCGCGCGTGCGCCGCCACGTGCCTCGATCGCGGGACCGGCGTAGCCCGCCACCGGGCGGTCGACGACGGCCCACAGCGCGGCTGTGGCGGCCTTGTGCTTAAGGACGGCGGCGACGCCGTCGCGGCCCGCGTCCTTCAGGGAGGGGCCGTCGCGCAGGCCGGCATCGACGAGGCGGCGGACCATGGCCCGGCCCAGACCCTTGACGCGCAGCCGGGCGACACCAAGGCCGTCCGCAGCGACGCCGAAAGCCAGCCGCTGGGCGAGCTCCTCGATGACCGCGACCCGGGCGTCGGGCCAGCCGGAGGCGCGGGTGACGCCGGCCAGAGCATCGACGATCCACCCGTACTCCTCGCCGATGCGGCGGACGGCCCCGGCCCATACGTGGTAGGTCGTCTCAAGGTCTTTGGTCCGGCCCTCGGCGATCCAGTCCGCCAGGAGGAGGATCTTCTTCTGGCCCTTGGTGGCGTCGTACTCGAGGCTGGCCAGGTCGTTGGCGATCTCGGCGAAGACCGGACGGCTCGACACGCCGGCCGCAGCGACGCGCGCGAGGAGGGAGCCGCGGTAGTCGGCGCGGTTGCGCTCTTGCTTGGTCAGTCCGACGTACACGTCGTCGCCCGCGGGCGTCCGGCCCGCTACGGCCAGCACCTCGAGATCCTCGACGGTGGTGGCGTTCGCGCTGACGGCCCAGCTCGCGAGCACGGCGCCGGTCGCCACGCCGACGCCCTTCGCCGCGCACACCCGCCCGACGTCCGTGACCTCCAGCCGGCCCTCGGCCGGGCCGCGTAGGAGACCGCCGGCCAAGCCGATGGACACGGCCTTCGCCAGCGCTTCTCCGAACTCGACGCGGCTCATCTTCTGCGCCCAGTGGACGGTGCCGGTGAAGCTCGAGAGCAACATCTCCTCGAGGTCCGCGCGCGACGTTGCTAGGCCTGACGCCATCAAGTCGAGGACATGGTCCTCCAGCGGGGCGTCGCGGAGGGTAGGGCGGATCTCCTCAAACTCGCCGCCAGCGTAGTGGTCGAGCCAGACATCCGCCTCGAACGGCGAGTAGGCGACGAGGATTGATCGGCCGAAGTCCTCGACCAGCGACAGCCGCCCCGCGCGACCGCTCATGTTCTCGTACTCGGAGCGCGACACGTCCTCCAGCGACCAGCGGCCGTACCGGCGCAAGTACTGCCAGCGTCTGTGGTCGAGGACGACGTTCTTCACCGGCAGGTTCATTCCCACCGCGAGCGTGGACGTCGAGAACAGGGCGCGGATGGAGCCGCTGCGGAAGTAGCGCTCGACGATCTCGCGTTCCTCGGGCGAGAGGTCCGAGTTGTGGAACGCGATGCCGCTGCCGATCACCTCGAGGAGCAGCTCTCGCGCGTGCGTTTCCTCCTGCTGGCGGAGTTCCTCGACGGCGCCGCCGAGAGCTTGCGGTTGGACGCGCTGGGCCAAGACGCGCGCGAACTGCACGGT
>JBBQJG010000088.1:0-18572 GCA_038325725.1 Polyangia bacterium
TAGGGGGAGGGGACCGAGGTCCCCCGTTCCGCTAGCGGTTCTCCCACCAGAAGAGCGTGATCGCGAGACAGTGGAAGGCTTCGTCGGATGACTGAGTCACGACGGTGTCCACGATCTCGAACTGCTGATGCTCGCGGATCCAGGAGGTCACTTTCTCGCCGAGGTTCTCGCGCTCTTGCGCCATCGTCGCCGAGAAAATCTTCACACCGTTAAAGCGTGCGGTCGTGTGGTTCTGCTGTTGTGGCATCGGTCCTTGTTTCCCTTGGTACAAAAGCTGCGGGGGCAGCGAGGACGAACTGGCCTTATAGCAGCGATTCCCGCGGGACGGCAATCCTTTGGCCGTCGACGAGGACGCACCACGGCCACGACGCTTCGTGGTCTGCTTCGTGGTCTGCTCGCGCACCAGAACGCGGGTGACGGTTCGCTCGTCAGCTCTTGCCGGCGCGCGCGCCGTCGGGGCCCGAAGAGCCAGCGGCGGCGTCGTCGGCGGCCGGCAGCGCGGGCTGCGCGGCGGGCATGGGACCGAGGCCCATCTTCGCCTTGAGCTCGGCGAGCGCGTGGTCCGAGCCCCCGCCCGCCGACGCCTCGAGCTTCTTGAACTTTTGCTGGAGCGTGTCGCCGGCCAGCTCGCCGCCGAGCTCGACCGAGGCCTCTGACTCAGCCTCGATCTGGTCGACCTTCTGGCTCATGCGCTCGAAGGTGTCGAAGGCGCTGTTGTCGGACAGGCCGCGCATCGTGTCCTGAATGGCCTTCTGCGCTTCCGCGCGCTTCTGCCGCGCGACGAGGATGTTCTTCTTTCGCTTCGCCTCTTCGATCTTATCGTTGAGCGTGCGCAGCTGTTCTTTCAGCTTCTCGACAGCGTCCTTTTGCAGGCCCCACTGCTTCTCGAACTCGAGCTGCTGCTTGTCGTGGTCACCCTTGCGGAGCAGTGCCTCTTTCGCGAGGGCGTCGTCGCCGCTGCGCACGGCGAGCATCGCCTTGCGCTCCCACTCCTTCGACAGATCGATCTGCTCGTCCCAGTTCTTCTTGAGACGCTTCTCGTCGGCGATCGAGACGGCGACTTGCTTCTTCGCCTCGATGAGCTGGTTCTGCATCTCGACGACGATCTGATTGAGCATCTTCTGCGGGTCTTCCGCCTTCGAGATCAGATCGTTCAGGTTCGACTTGATGAGCGTGCCGAGTCTCGAGAAGATTCCCATGGGTTTTCCTGATTCGCTGGGCGTGGCCGTTAGGACTGCGGAACGGTCTCGGGGCGCGCTTCGATGTAGCGCGACAGGGTGGGGTGGTGCTTCGACGCGGCCATCGACATGTCGTCGAGGACGGCCTGTAGCTCGTTGAAGTCGAGGTTCTCGAGCTCGAGCGCGTGCACGATGACGACGGCGTCGGCCTCGAGGCCGAAGGCGCCATGCACCATCTCGGTCGTGTTGAGCTGGAGCAGCGCGCGGAACAGCTCTTCGCGGCCGGCGCGCGGCACTTCGAGGACCTTCATGCGGAACACGACGACCGGCCCCGCGATCGACACGGCGAGGCGGCTGCCCCCCATCTGGACCAACCAGAGACCCGCGTCGACCTTCTCGTACGGGAGCCCGGCGCGGAGCAGGTAACTTTCGATGTCTTCGGCGCTCTTCATGGAAGTGGCTCCTGGGATGGTCGTCGGGGCGACGCTCCCGCCGCGATGCCTGTCACGCGATGCCCGGACGAAAGAGGTTAGTCGGTACCCCACCCATCGACAAGGCTTCCTTGGTATGGTACCGGGAAACCCGGCGGATGCTCTTAGACTCCACTCAGCTTCCTCGCCACGTCGCGATCATCATGGACGGCAACGGCCGCTGGGCACAGCGCCGTGGGCAGGCGCGCGTCGAGGGACATCGACGCGGCGCCGTCGCCGTGCGCGAGGTCGTCCGCGCTGCGCGCGAGATCGGGCTGCCGGCGATCACGCTCTATGCGTTCTCGGCCCAAAACTGGGATCGACCGCCCGAGGAAGTCGCGACGCTCATGCAGCTCCTTCGCGACTACGTCATCGACGAGCGCGACGAGATCATGGAGAACGGCATCCGGCTCGTCGCGATCGGCGACATCGACCGGCTGCCTTCGTTCGTCAAGGATCCCCTCGACGCGCTCATGGCGGAATCGGCCGGGAACACCGCCATGACGTTGTGCCTCGCGCTGTCCTATGGGGGGCGCGAGTCGATCGTCGCGGCGGCGCAGGCGCTCGCCCAAGATGTCGCGCGCGGCGTGCTCGCGCCCGAGGACATCACGCAGGAACGGCTCACGGCCGCGCTGCAGACGGGCGGCCTGCCGCAGCTCGACCTGCTCGTGCGCACGTCGGGCGAAGAGCGTCTCTCGAACTTCCTGCTCTGGGAGTCGGCCTACGCCGAGCTCTACTTCACCGAGACCTTCTGGCCCGACTTCGGGAAAGAAGAGCTCTACCTCGCGCTCGATTCGTACCGCCGCCGCGAGCGCCGCTTCGGCCGCACGCGCGAACAGATCCGCAGCGTCGGATAAGGGTCGGCCCGCGCGCGATGTCGAACCTCGCGCTGCGGGTGCTCACGGCGGTCATCGCGCTGCCGCTGCTGGGCGCGCTCGTCGCTTGGCGCGAGCCGCTCGGGTTCGGCGTGTTCGTGCTCGTCGTCGCCGGCCTCGCCCTCACCGAGTACACGACGATCGCGCTGCCGTCGGCGTCCCGTCGGCTGCGTGCGGCCGTCGTCGCGATCGGCGTCGGGCTCGCGGCCGCGCTCTACCTCAAGCCCGAGCTGGGGCTCATCTGGGTGCTCGCCGCGCTCCTCGCCGTCGCGACCTTGGTCCTGTTCAATCCCACCGACCGGCCGGGTGACATCTCGGGCGCGGGCGCGCGGCTCGGCGCGGCGGCCTTCGGCGTGTTCTACCTGGGCGCGCTCCCCGTGCCGCTCGCGCTCTTGCACCGCGACGCCGTCGACGGATCGCTGTGGGTGGGCGCGGCCATCATCGTCACCTTCGCCAACGACACGGGCGCGTACTTCTTCGGCCGCGCGCTCGGCCGCCACAAGCTCTACCCGACGATCTCACCTGGCAAAACGGTCGAGGGCGCCGTGGGCGGCCTCGTCGTCGGCTTGGGCGTCCTGCTCGCGCTGCGGATGCTGTTCGCGCGGTCGATCTCGATCGCCGACTGCGTCTTCGTCGCGGGGCCCGCGGGCGTGCTCGGCCCGATCGGCGATCTCGTCGAGTCGATGATCAAACGCGCCGCCGGCGTGAAGGACTCGGGCAAGCTCTTGCCAGGCCACGGCGGCATGCTCGACCGCATCGACGCCCTGCTCTTCGTCTCGGCCTGGGTCTACGTCTACGCCGTCCACCTGCGCTGACGGCCTCGGCCTACCCCAGATACAGCACGACCCCCGCGGAGTGTTCTCCCGCGAGGGTCGCCAGTCTAACTAAGAGTGCTTTAAGGGAGGGGAAGCCAGGATAGGAAGATAGGAAGATAGGAAGACAAGAATGGAAAAGCTTCTATGTGAACGGGCCGGCTGGAAAAGTTAGGGGCCGGTCCGTCAGGCTAGTTCACACCGGACTCCGAGCTGACCGGTGTGAGGGAGGAGGAAAGCACTTCGAGGCTTAGTTCTGGGAAGAGGCGCCCCGCAATGCTTCTGGCCCTGTGCTCAGCAAGCCGTGTGCCGACGCTGGGCCCGTCTCCCGATGTCGTTGAGTTGCGCGCGTTTCCGTGGTACGAGACCCATCACCCTCTCACCATCTGCGCGATGGACCCTGACATTCCCGTCAGCGTGCCCGCCGTCGCTGCGTAATTTTTCGTTAGCCTCCCCCGAAGCGCGTGTTCATGCCTAGTAGCCTGTTGGTCATCAACGCTGATGGCCCGGAGACCCGGGTCGCGCTCGTCGAAGATGGATTTCTCGGCGAGCTTTACATCGAGCGTAAGCGCGAGCGAGGCATCGCCGGAAACATCTACAAGGGCCGCGTCGAGCGGGTCTTGCCGGGGATGCAAGCCGCATTCGTCAACATCGGCCTCGAGAAGAGCGCCTACCTGCACGTCTCGGACGTCCGGGGCACACCGGACGACCTCAAGGGGTTGCTCTCGGCGGAGTCCAACCGGAACGAAGAGCGGGAGGACGAGGAAGAGGCCCGAGACGCCGCGCGCGCCGGTGGCGGCGCCCGCATCGAAGACCTCCTCAAAGAAGGCCAAGAGGTCATCGTCCAGGTCACGAAGGAGCCCATCAGCACGAAGGGGGCGCGGACGACGCGCTACATCTCGCTGCCGGGGCGCCACCTCGTGTTCATGCCGACGGTCGATCACATCGGCATCTCGCGCCGCATCGCCTCCGACAAGGAGCGGCGCCGCTTGCGCGACATCGTCGAGTCGGTCCGGCCGCCCGGGTCGGGCTTCATCGTCCGCACGGTCGCCGAGAACATCTCGGAGCGCGAGCTCAAGAGCGACATGGAGTTCCTCATCAAGCTGTGGAACGAGGTCGTGCGGCGTGCCGAAGGGGGCCGCTGTCCGTCGCTCATCTACAACGACTTGGATCTCCTGCTGCGCACCGTGCGCGATCTCTTCACGCCCGACGTCGAGAAGCTCATCATCGACTCGCGCACGGAGTACGACCGGGTCAAGAAGTTCATCGCGGCGTTCATGCCGGACTTCGCCGGTAACATCGAGCTGTACCTGGGCCAAGAGCCGATCTTCGACGGCTTCGGCATCGAGATCGAGATCGACCGCGCGCTCGAGCGCAAGGTGTGGCTCAAGTCGGGTGGCTACCTCATCGTCGACGAGATGGAGGCGCTGACCGCCATCGACGTCAACACGGGGCGCTTCGTCGGCAAGTCGAGCCTGGAAGACACGATCACGAAGACGAACCTCGAGGCGTGCCGCGAGGTCGCCGAGCAGCTTCGCATTCGATCGATCGGCGGCATGATCGTCGTCGACTTCATCGACATGGATCGCCCGCACAACCGCGAGAAGGTCACGCGGGCGTTCAACGACTACCTCAAGAAGGATCGCGCCAAGGCGGCGGTGACGCGCATCTCGGAGCTCGGGCTCATCGAGATGACGCGCAAGCGCACGCGCGAATCGCTGCTCCACAACCTCACCGAGCCCTGCACGGCTTGCGAGGGCAAGGGCTACACGAAGTCGCGGCGCACCGTCAGCTACGAGCTGTTCCGTGAGCTGCGGCGCCAGGGCGATCTCGTCGAGGGCGACACGATCCTCATCGAGGTGCACCCCGACGTCGCCAACGTGCTCGCGACGACGGACCGACCGTTCCTCGATGACATCGAGAAGCGGCTGCAGAAGCGGCTTGTCGTAAAGGCGCGTGGGTCGTTCCACGTCGAGGACTTCGAGATCCGCTCGCCCACGGACAAGACACCGATCGAGAAGTCGGACGTCGCCGTCGGTTCGCGCGACGAGAAGGATCGCGAGCCGAAGCGCAAGCGCAAGCGGAAGCGCGGGCTCGGCTCGCCGGCCGAGGTCGAGGCGATGCTCGAGGAGGAAGAGGCCGCGAGCGTCGTCGATCCGGAGCTGCTCGCCGACTCGGAGGCGGCCAGTAGCGCGGCGCGCGCCGCCGCCGCTGCCGCTGCCGAGATGCGCGCAGCGGCCGCCGCGGCCGCAGCTGCCGCCGCCGCCGCGGTCGAGAATGCGCCGATCGCTGCCGCGCCCGAGGTTGGTGACGGCGGGCACGAGCCGACGTCGTAGCGGGGCGCGCGTGGTTCGGGTCTGTTTCGTCTGCCTCGGCAACATCTGCCGCTCGCCGACGGCCGAGGCGGTCATGCGCCACCTCGTCCGCCGGGAAGGGCTGCAAGGAAAGATCGCCGTCGCGAGCGCGGGCACGGGTGACTGGCACGTCGGCGAGCCGCGCGACAAGCGCAGCCGCGCCGTCGGCGCCGCGCGCGGCATCCCGCTCGAGGGCGTCGCGCATCACTTCACGAGCGCGGACTTCGCGCGCCAAGACTATGTGCTCGCGATGGATCGCGCGAACCGCGACGAGCTCTACAAACTCGCGCGCACCGACGAGGACAAGGCCAAGGTGCGCCTCTTGCGGGCGTTCGATCCGTCGTCGCCGCGCGACGCCGAGGTGCCGGACCCGTATTACGGCGGCGCGAGCGGCTTCGAGGACGTCTTCGATCTTTGCGAAGCGGCGTGTCTCGGTCTCATCGACGACCTGAAGCGGAAGCACGGGCTCGCCAAGGACGGAGCCACGTGGACGCGGGGGTGAGGGCGGCGCTTGCGGAGGCGATGGGAGCGGGAGTCACCGGCGCGCGGCCCCTGAGCGGCGGCGACATCAATCTCGCTTTCTCCGTGACGCTCGCCGACGGGCGGCGGTTGTTCGTCAAGACGAACGCGCGCGCGCCGCGCGGCATGTTTGCCGCCGAGGCGCGGGGCTTGCGGTGGCTCGCGGAGCCGAACGCGCTGCGCGTCCCGGCGGTGCTCGCCGTCGACGAGTCGTTCTTGGCGCTCGAGCTCGTGGGCGGCGAGGCGCGCCCCGCGCGCGACTTCGACGAGCGCCTCGGGCGCGGGCTCGCGGCGCTCCACCGCGCGGGCGCGCCGGGCTTCGGCCTCGACCACGACAACTTCATCGGGCGCTTGCCGCAGGCGAACGGCGCGGTCGGTGATTGGGCCGCGTTCTACCGCGCGCGGCGGCTCGAGGCGCAGCTCCGACGTGCCGTCGACGGGGGCCTCGCGACCTCGCCGCTGCGCGCGGGTTTCGCCCGCCTGTTCGCGGCGCTCGAAACCGACGCGTCGTCGCTGCTGGGTCCGCCCGAGCCGCCGGCCCGCCTTCACGGAGATCTGTGGGGCGGCAACCACCTCGTCGACGAGACGGGCGCGCCCTGCCTCTGCGATCCCGCCGTCTACGGCGGCCACCGCGAGATCGATCTCGCGATGATGCGCCTCTTCGGCGGTTTCGGCCCGCGCGTGTTCGACGCCTATGGCGACGCGTGGCCACTCGCCCCCGGACACGCGGAGCGCGTCGCGATCTATCAGCTGTATCCGCTCATGGTTCACGTCAACCTCTTCGGCGGAGCCTACGTAGGCCAAGTCGAGGCGCTGCTCGAGCGCCTGTGCTGACGGCCGTCGTCAGAACGGCGCCACTGGTTCGACGGATCCCGTGAGCTCGTCCCGCATCGCCGATCTTGTCGACCTCGCTCGGCTCGTCGCGCTGACACTGCTTCCGATGGCCGTCTCCGGGTGCGGCAACGCGAGCTCGCCATCGGCCGCGGACGCCGGGATCCCGCTCGTCGATGACGGCGTGAGCTTCTCGAAGCAGGTCTTCCCGATCGTGCAGGCGTCGGGGTGCGGCAGCGTGACCTGTCATTTCGACAAGCAAGCGCCGCAGACGCACTTCACGGATTACACGACGGCCGCGACGACCTACGCCGCCTGGTTGCATGGCGCGAGCTTCAACCACTGCCCTGCGGACGGCTCCAACGTCGGGATCTCGGTGCCGCCCCCAGGGCTGGGTCGCGTGACGCCGGGCGATCCCGACGGCAGCTTGCTCGTGCAGAAGCTCGTCGAGCCGCGCGACGCGTGTGGCCTGTTCCACGGCCGCATGCCGCCGCCACCGTGGCCGCGCGTCGCCGACGCGGACATCGAGCTCATCCGCACGTGGATACGCGAAGGCGCGCGCGAGAACTGATTCAGCGCGCGCGCCGACGCCGGCGCGCCGAGACGACGAAGGCAAGCGCGAGACCGAGCGCCGCGAACCCGCCGGGCGCGGCGCCGCTCGCGTCGCAGCGGCACCCGTTGCCGGGCGTGATGTGGAGGGGCGGGCCCGTCGGTGCGTCCGGCCCGGCATCGATCGACGTCGTGCCGCCCATGCCGCCTGCGCTCGTGTTGCCCCCGGTGCCGCCGCCGCCCGTGCCGCCCGACCCGCCGCCTCCCGATCCGCCCACGCTCGTGTCGCCGCCCGCGCCGCCGCCGCCCGTGCCGCCCGTCGAAACGCCGCCGTCCGGCTTCGGCATGTCGACGCACGCGCCGACCTTGCACTCCTGTCCGACGGGGCACACGGCGCCCATGCACGCGTCTGTGCAGGTGCCGCCCTGGCACACCTCGCCCGCGTTGCAGGTCTTGCTCTCGCACCCTTTGTCGACGCACGCGCCGATAGGGTCCGTGGCGGCCGCCGTCACGCAGGCCTTCGGGGCGTCGCACGTGCGGCACTTGCACGAGGGCACGCAGATGCCGCCCGAGCACACGCGATCGCTCGCGCACACGATGCCCGCGCACGGATCGACGCAGCGGCCGACGCGGCAGACCTGCGTGAGCGGGCACGTGACGCCGTCGCACTTGCCCTTGCAGACGCCGGCCTTGCAGATCTGTCCCTCCGGGCAGAGCTTGTCGGCGCACGCGTCCTCGACGCAGACCATGCGCACGCACTTGTAGCCGGTCGAGCAGGGGAACTCCGTGGTGCTGCACGGCGGGACGCATACACCGCGATCACAGATCTGCTTGCCGGGGCACGGCGCCATGTCGTCCGTCATGCCGTTGCAGTCGTTGTCGAGGCCGTCGCAGACCTCGGGCGTCGGCTTTAGTGACGGCTTGCACGTGAGCATTCCGCCCGACACGCACTCCTTGAGGCCGTCCTTGCAGACGCCGGGCATGCCCGTGTCGCACGGCGCGCCGCCGCCGTCGCAGCTGACGCCGCTCACGAAATAGACGAAGTCGTTGAAGTCGCCGTCGATGTTCGCGAGGCCCGTCGCCGACGTCGTGCCGAACGGGAGATCCTCGAAGCCGATGTAGTACGAGTCTGCGACCTTCGTCGATTTCCAGATGACGGCCGTGACCCACGAAGCGACCGGCGTGCAGTTGGTGCACTTGCCGTTGAGCTGTTGCTCCGAAAAGTGGGTCTGCGTGCACTGGCTCGCACCCTTCTTGATCGCGAAGCCGATGAGACCGCCTTTGTAGTTCGGGTCCATGCGGATGTTGTCGGCGTTGAACGTCGGGTGAACCGAACCGTCGTTCACCGCTGGCGTGAAGGCAGGAAGGTTCCCACCGGGGATGAGCACGTAGATCTCGTTGTCGGCGGGCGCAACTCCGCTGGCGTTGGCGTTGTACCAGCCGAAGTCGACGTGGCAGCCGCCTCCGCGCAACACCATCTCACCGCTGAACGAGCAGGTCGGCGAGAACACTCCGGGCTTCGTGAGGCCGTCCGTCACGAAGTTGATCATCTCCATGCGCGACGTGAAGAGCGCGTCGAGGTGCAGCTCCTTGCCGCCGGAGTCGGCGGTCTCCTGCGCGGAGACGGCGTTGGGCGCCGTGACTCCGTTCGGCTCGGTCACCATCGCGCGCGCGTTCACGGGAACGGCAAAGACGACGGACGCGAGGAGGAGCTTGCGAAGCGAAGAAAGTCTAGTGAATCGGTTGGGGCGTACCGAATCAAGCATGCGGATCATCATATGTGACCATTGGGCCACGACTGCCTACCTGATGACTCGCTCTCGCGATTTGGAGGACGTTATCTCCGGTTGGCGCACATGTGAGCGCTCGCGCGGCTGCCGCCGAGCGGCGATCGGCTCGCCGCCGTCGAATCCCGCGGCTATTGGATCATGATCTTCTTGCAGCTCTTGCTGCAATCGGACGCGCCGTCGCACTCCTCGTTGGGCAGGTCGACGTGGCCGTCCCCGCAGAAGGGCGCCAGGGTGCAGTCGGCCTTGCACCCGCCATAGGCGCCCGTGTTCTGGGCCGCGCCCATGTCGCACTTTTCTGGCGCCGTCACGACGCCGTCACCGCACGCGCCGACGCACGAGCTCTTGATGCCCGTGAAGCCCGACAGCGTCAGCTGGTAGTTGGACTCCGTGCGGTAGCGCTCGGCCTGGAACACGACGATCTCGTAGACATTGCCCATGACGAGGCCGAGATCGACGTCGTGGCCGACCTTGTTGGTCACGGCGTCGCAAGCCGGCGAAGGGTAGGCGTTGCCGGGCGCGACGAAGTCGCACGAGTAGCCGTGACCATTCGTCGCGTCGAGGGTGATGCTCCCTGACGACTGCTGATGCGTGCCTCCGAGATCGACGGCGAGCTTCTTGTTCACGAAGACCCAGACGTCGTCGTCACCGTAAAACGAGAGCGTCGAGACGCCCGTGTATTCGAACCACGCGCGCGTCACCGACGTGAAGCCGAAGTTGTGGCCGGCGGCTGCCCCCGCCTGCCACCCTTTGCCGTCGAGCGGGAAGAAGGTGTTGTCGTTGAACCGGAAGGCGCCGGGCACGGCGGGCAGCGGCGGCAACGTCAGCGTCGAGACGATGGCCTTGTTGTAGGTGGCGTTGTCCACGTACCACATGCCGAACCAATCGATGGCCGGATCCCAGGTCGGGTTTTCGGCGCCGGGCGGGCAGTTGTTTGCCGTCAGCAGCTTCGGGTAGGCGGCGCCGGGCGTCGGCGAACATCCAGCGACGTGCACGGGCATCCCGTTTGGCCCCAGCGTCGGCTGCACGATGCCCGCGAAACCGCGGCCGTTGCCCTGGAAGTGTTGGAAGTCGACGTGTCCACCCGGCTCATCCCAGCCCTTGAAGTCGTGATAGACGATGGGCAGCACGAGCATGTCCGGCTTCGTCGAGACGTCGGTGCACTTGTAGCCCGGCTCCTGCTTGCAGGCCTTCGAGCAGCCGTCGCCGTCGACGGTGTTGCCGTCGTCGCACTCCTGGCCATTCGTCTTGTCGATGGGCAGGAGTAGGCCGTCGCCACAGGCGGTCGTGCACGGGCCGCCGGTCGCGGGGCACTTGGGCTCGAGCCGACAGAACGGCGAGCAGCCGTCTCCGGTCGCCGTGTTGCCGTCCTCGCACTGCTCGGAGCCTTCCTTCTTGTTGTCTCCGCAGGTCGTCTTCGCGCAGGTCGTCGGTCCCTTGCAGCCGTTCACCAGCGGAGACGTGCAGAGCCAGCCTTCGGGCTCGGCGGCGGGACGGCTCTCGAGCGTGCAGATGGCGCTGCAGCCGTCACCGTTGACGACGTTGCCGTCGTCGCACTGTTCGTTGCCGGCGAGCATGCCGTCGCCGCACTTCGCGGCGCGACAGAGCGTGCCCGCGGCGCACTCCCAGCCGCATTCGACCTTGGTGCAATCCGCCGAGCAACCGTCGCCGTCCGCCTTGTTGCCGTCGTCGCAGGTCTCAGCGCCTTCGATCATGTGATCGCCGCAGATCGTGTCGTGGACGCACGGCTTGCCTTCCATCGGGCAGGTGAAAACTGGCTCGATCTGGCAGAGCGAGGAGCAACCGTCGCCGCTCGTCATGTTGTCGTCGTCGCAGGCCTCGCCGTTTTCTTGGTGGCCGTTGCCGCACACGGCGGCCGTGCCGTAATCGAAAGGGGCGGCCGCGTCGGGGATCGTCGTCGAGCCGGCGCTTCCGCCGGCGCTGCCCGCGGTCCCTCCGCCTTGACCGGCGGTGTTGGGATCTCCCGCGTCCACTTCTATGTGGTTCACGCGCGCGCAGCCGAAAGCTCCGACGAGCGCGCAGGCGAGAAGCAGGTTGTTAAGCGCGAAATGTTTAGAAAATATTTTGATGAATCGGCCCAAGCTCACCGAAACCAACATGCCGATCATCATATGTGAGTGATTCGCCGGCGCTTGCGCACCTGAACGTTCGGGCACGCGATTTGGAGGACGTTATCTCCGGTTGCCGCACATGTGAGCGTCGCGATCGGCCGAAGTCCCTCAAGGGGCGTCCTGCGGCGTTCAGCCGCGGCGAGCGGCGCGAAAGAGGGGGGCGACGGGGGGGGCCTGGCCCACGGCGAGCTCGACGACTCGGGCAGCCTGATGGACGAGCATTCCCAGTCCGTCGGCGTAGCGCGGGGTCAGCGGGCGGACGGCGGCGGCGAGGGGGGTCGTGCCCCCGTAGGCCATCTCGAGAACGGCGGTTTCGCGTGGCAAAGAGGCCAAACCACGCAGGGCGGCCGCATCCCAGGCGGCCGCGGGGATGGCCGAAACCAGGGCGGTCGCGCCCGCGAGGGCGGCGGGCACGCCGGCGGGCGCGAGGGCGCGGACGGTCACGCGTGCCCGCTGGCGAGCGGGGAGCCGGGCGCGGAGGGCGCGCGCCGCCGCCGGGCGCCGGGCGAGGAGGACGACGCTGGCACCCGCGCGGGTGAGGGCTTCGAGCGCTCCGGCCGCGGCGCCCCCGGCGCCGACCATGACCACGCGCGCGCCTTGGGCGGCGACGCCCAGATCGGCGAGGGCCGCGAGCAGGCCGACGCCGTCGGTGTTCTCGGCGCGCACGCGCGCGGGGCGGCCGGGTGCCGCGCGGCCGAAGAGCAGCGTGTTCGCGGCGCCCGACGCGCGCACCTCGGGACCGCGCGCGTCGGCGAGCGCGGCGGCGGCGACCTTGTGAGGGATCGTGACGTTGAGATAGCGATAGCCGCGCGCGCGCAGCTCGGCGACGCGCGCGTCGAAGCTGGCGGCGTCGACGCTGAAGGCTTCGTAGGTGCCGCGCACGCCGAGCGCGCGGAAGGCGGCGCGGTGGATCGCGGGCGAGCGGCTGCGGCTCACGTCGGCGCCGAGGACCGCGGCGCGAATCACCTGCGCGCCTTCGCGGGCGGCGGCGCGAATCACGTGCGCGCTTTCGCGGAAACTGGGGGCGGCGGCGCGTCGACGACGGTGGCGTGGACTTCGCCGCGGCGCAGGCGCACGCGGAGCGCGTCGCCGGCGTGGGCGTCGCTCGCCTGCGTGAGCAGCCGTCCGTCGGCGAGCTGCGCGAGCGAGAAGCCGCGCTCGAGGACGTTGAGCGGCGAGAGCGCGCCGAGCTTGGCGCGCGTCGATTCGACGACGTGGCGCCGCCGCGCGAGCTCGCCGCGCGCGAGCGTCTCGAGGCGGTGGCGGAGCGCCGTGAGCGCGTGCCGTTGCTCTTGCACGCGACGCTGCGGGTGCGCGCGCAGGAGACGCTTTTCGAGCGCGCGCAGGCTCGCGTGCTCCGTCGCGAGCCGCCGCGCGAGGGCGCGACGGGCGCGCTCGGACTGCTCGTCGAGGGTCTGGCGCCGCTGATCGAGCAGGCGCCGCGGATCGCCCAGGCGGTTGCGCGCGCGTTCGAGCGTGTGCCGGGTCGCGCGCAGGTGCTCGAGGGTCGCGCGTCCCACGCGGCGTCCCAGGACGGCGAGCTCCCCTCTCAAATCGGCGAGCACGGGCACGGCGCGCTCGGCGGCCGCCGACGGCGTCGGCGCGCGCACGTCGGCGACGAAGTCGGCGATCGTGAAGTCCGTCTCGTGTCCGACCGCGGAGATCACGGGGACGCGGCAGGCGAAGATCGCGCGCGCGACGATCTCGTCATTGAATGCCCACAGATCCTCGAGCGAGCCGCCGCCCCGGGCGACGATGATGACGTCGACGTCGGCGACCGCCTCGAGGCGCCGGAGCGCGGCCGCGATCGAGGCCGCGGCGCCGTCTCCTTGCACGGGCGTGGGTGCCAGGAGGATGGGGACCGGGAAGCGTCGGTGCGCGACGCGGACGATGTCGCGGATGACGGCCCCCGTCGGCGACGTCACGACGCCGAGGCGGCGCGGCAGGAACGGCAGCGCTCGCTTGCGCGTTTGTTCGAAGAGGCCCTCGGCGGCGAGCTTCTGCTTGAGCTGCTCGAAGGCGAGCGCGAGCGCGCCCGCGCCCACGGGTTCGATCTCGGCGACGGTCATCTGGAAGCGGCCGCGCGCTTCGTAGATCGTGAGGCGTCCGCGGCAGCGCACGGCCATGCCCTCGTCGACGCGGAATTTGAGGCGTGCGGCCTCGCGCGCGTAGACGACGCAGTCGAGCTGCGCCGTCTGGTCCTTGAGGCAGAAATAGAGATGGCCCCCGGTCGAGCGCTTGAACCCCGAGATCTCGCCCTCGACGCGCACGTCGGTGAAGCGGCTCTCGAGCGTCTGGCGCGCGGCGCGCAGGAGATCCGAGACGTGAAAGATCCGGGGCGCCGTCGGTTCGGCTGCGACGGCCGACGCCGGTGGGATCGAGGCCGCGGCTGCGACGGCGGGCAGCGGTGGGGCCGGCTGCGTCGCCGCGATGACGGGGCGGGGCGCGGGGGCGGCCTGTGGGGCGAGGAACGAGAGCTGCGCCTGCGGGTTGGCTTCTTCGGGCTTTCCCTTCGGGCTCATTTCCCGGCTCGGGTCGCGGCGCGCTCGTAGTCAGCCGCCGACGCGCGCACGACCTCGAGGTCGTGATACGCGCGCACCTTCTGATCCTCGGCCTCCTTGGCGAGGCCGGCGAAGCCCCAGCTGCCGTCGTCGCCACGCGCGAGGGGCACGCGCGCGCCTGAGGCCAGCACCGCCGCCGCGGCCACGCCGCCCGGCGTCTCCTCGACGCGCGCGTCGGCCGCGACGAGCGGCACGAACAGGGGCAACACGCCGGGCGCGACGCGCGCGACGAAGAGCTCGCGCGCGCTCGTCGCCGTGGCGCCGCCTTCGAAGCGCTTGGCCTCGCGTTCGCGCTCACCGTCGGGAAAGTTGGAAAGCACGATGTCGTACGCCTCGCGCTGATACTTCTGGGTCGACATCCACGCCCAGCGCGTCGGTTGATCGAGGGCGTCGAACAGCGCGCCGCCATCCTGCGCGGTCACGGCCGCCGAGAACCTTCGGTAGGCCTCGTCCGGCGTCTTCGGGCGGCGGTGGCAGGCCGTGAACGACGTCGCGAACACCGCCACGACGACGGCGACGAGAGCGATCCTTCCCCCACGCACAGTTGCGCCCCGCATTCTTCGCAAATAGCGGAAACAGCTCGTGAGGGCAAGCCCGGCGCCGCGTCCGCGCCCTCGTTCTCCGCTCGTCGGGCGGGCGCGCCCTTGTGGTAGGCTGCGCGTCCATTTCGCCGACGCCATGACCGACAAGCGGGAGAGCATCAACGCGCGCGCGCGGGCCGGCGGGGCGGCGCCAGGGACCGGGACCGGCGCCGACGAGTTCGCGCACATCCGCACGCCGCGGGCGCGCCACCCCGTGCTCGCGGGCGCCGCCGCGCTCCTCGCGTTCTATCTCGTGTTCCACGTCCGCGCCGAGCTGCGCTACGCCCTCGCGACCGGCGACCCGCTCGACCTCGGCGAGGCGCGCGTCACCTTCTCGCCGCGCACGACGGTCACGGGGCTCGACAACCGGCTCGTGCGCGTCGCCGGAACGCCTGATCGCGAGAGCGGCCTCGAGGTCGACACGAAGGGCTCGTGGACGTTCAGTCAGTTCTTCCGCGTGCTGGGGACGGGCAACCGTCTTTTCATCCACCGCCGCGAGAGCCCGCTGCCCGGCGCCCAGGCCGAGGCTGACGTCTTCGAGGGGCGGCTCGTGCGCTTCCGCGAGCTGCCGTTCGAGGACGCCGTGCGCGCGTATTTCTCGGCGCACGTCGTCGCGAGCCACTTCTTCTCGCCCGATGATCTCCGCGGCGCGCTCACGGGGACCCACGGCGCGCTCTCGCTGCGCGATCGCGCGGGCGATCCCGTGACGCTCGCGCCCGATGACGTGCTCGCGCTCGACGTGAGCCGCGCCGACGAGCTGCGCATCGGTCTGCCGCGCGCGCGCTTCGTCGATGCCGCGGCGGCGCGCGCCGAGCTCGAGCGGCGCGGCGCGACGATCGTCGCCGGCAAGGGCCTCGTCAAGGTCGACGCGCCGGACGCTCCGACGAGCGCCGCCTTCGCGACGCCGCCCCCGGTCGTCGAGCGGTGGACGTTCATCGCGCGCTTCGACGCCTCGAAGCGGGACGCCGCCCTCGACGCGCTCGGCGATCTCGATCGCCGCGTCGAGGTCCGCGATGCGCGCGAGACGCTCAAGGTGCGCGTCGCCGACCTGCAGTTCGTCGAGCACGCGAGCCCCGGCGGCGTCCTCGTCGGGAGCGAGTCGGGCTTCGTCGCGAAGCTCGGGGCGGGCGCGCCGCGGTTCGTGCCCTTCTCCTCGGTGGCCGCCGTGCGCACGCTGTCGACGGTCCAGGTCCCCGAGGACGCCTACCTGCTCGTCGAGTCCGATCGGCCGCGCGAGCATCTGCCGACGTTGTTGCTCGCGCTCGCGATCGCGACCTTCGGCGTCGTCAACCTCGCGGCGCTCGCGCGCGAGCTGCGCCGCCGGGAGCCCGCGAGATGAGCCTGCGCCTGTACGATACGCGCGTGCGCCACAAGGTCGCCTTCGAGCCGCTTTCACCCGGCAAGGTCGGCATGTACGCGTGCGGCATCACCGTCTACGACCTGTGCCACGTCGGCCACGCGCGCATGCTCGTCGCGTGGGACGTCATCGCGCGACACCTGCGGGCGTCGGGCTTCGAGGTCTCGTACGTTCGCAACATCACCGACGTCGACGACAAGATCATTCGCAAGGCCGTTGCAGAAGGCAAGCCGTCGTCGGAGATCGCGCGTCACTACACCGAGCTCATGCACGAGGACATGCGCGCGCTCGGCCTCGCGCCCGCCGACCACGAGCCGACGGCGACGGAGCACATCGCCGAGGTCATCGACATCGTGCGCCGCCTCGAGGACAAGGGCCTCGCCTACGCGGCGGGCGGCGACGTCTACTACTCGGTCTCCGATTTTCCCGGCTACGGCGAGCTGTCGGGCCAGAGCATCGACGATCTCAAGTCGGGGGCCCGCATCGAGGTGGGCGAGCTCAAGCGCAGCCCGCTCGACTTCACGTTGTGGAAGAGCGCCAAGCCGGGCGAGCCCCAGTGGGACAGCCCCTGGGGGCCGGGCCGCCCCGGGTGGCACATCGAGTGCTCGGCGATGGCCCACCGTTACCTCGACAAGCCGTTCGACATCCACGGCGGCGGGTCGGATCTGATCTTCCCGCACCACACGAACGAGATCGCGCAGTCCGAGGGCGCGTTCGGCGCCGGCAAGTTCGCGCGCCACTGGATCCATTCGGGCATGGTGACCTTCGGCGGCGAGAAGATGTCGAAGTCGCTCGGCAACGTCGTCAACATCCGCAAGGTCGCGGCGTCGCACGATCTCGAGGCGCTGCGCCTGTTATTCGTGAGCAATCACTACCGCAGCCCCGTGGGCTTCACCCTCGGCAGCGACGGCGCGGGCGGGCAGACGTTCCCCGATCTCGACGACGCCGAGACGCGGCTCGACTATTTCTATCGGACGCTCGAGGGTCTCGATCTCGCGGGCGCCAACGCCGCTGACATCGACGTGCAGGGCGAGGTCGTGCCGCCCGCCGATCGCACGCTCACTTCGTTTCGCGAGGCCATGGACGACGACTTCAACACGGCGGCCGCCGTGGGCCACCTCTACGATTCGTTCGTGCTCGCGAACAAGCTGCTCGCCGAGCCGAAGGCGGCGCCCAAGGACGTGCGCCGTCGAACGCTCGCGCGCCTGCGCCGCGATCTCGCGGCGTGCGGCGAGACGCTGGGCATCCTGCGCCGCCCGCCGAGCGAGTTCCTGCTCGCGCGCCGCGAGCGGCAGTGCGCGCGCAAAAAGATCGATCCCGCCGCCGTCGAGGCGCAGATCGCGGCGCGCGCCGCGGCCCGCGCCGCCAAGGACTTCGCGCGCGCCGACGAAGTTCGCAAGGCGCTCAAGGAAGCTGGCATCGAGCTGATGGACACGCCGGCCGGCACGACCTGGCGCGTGAGCTGAGCGCCGTCGCTTTGCGACCTCCGGTCGCCGTCGCTTTGCGACCTCCGGTCGCCGTCGCTACTTGAACGTCTTGAAGATGTTCAAGTAGCCGTGGTTGCCGACGTCGGCGCCGACGGCCCAGAAGGCGAGCAGGCCCACGAAGTCGCTCGCGTTCGCGAAGTCGACGAGCGTCGTCGCGTTCGCGGTCGAGAAGTTTTCGCACTGCGTGTCGTTGACGCCGATCATGGGGGTGACGCCCACGGCGGCCGCGACGCCGAGCTTCTGGAGCTGCGCGCGCGTCGCCGTCGCCGCGTCGGTGGCGGCCTTCCCCATGTCGAGGTTGCAGGAGCCGTAGTCCATCGCCATGACGTTGACGACGTCGACGTCGAGGCCGTTCGTCTTCGCGTTCGCGAGCAGGTTGCGCTGCGCGCCGGGCAGGCCGCTCGGATCGACGGCGAGCGTGTAGGCGACGCGCAGCCCCGGGTTTGCGGCCTTGAGGTTCGCGAGCGCCTTGTTGCGCCGATCGACGTTCGCCGTCTTCGACTCGGCGCCGCCTTCGATGTCGAGGTCCATCCACTTGAGCCCGTACTTGGTGATGACGGACTGGTAGGCCGCCTGGAGCGCTTCGACGGTCGTGCACGCGTCGCCGAGCTCGACGCCGGCGGCGCCGCCGAACGAGATGATGACGTCGCCGCCCATCTTGCGGAGGTTCGCGAGGTCCGTCACGTAGAGGTTCGACGACAGCGCCGTGTCGCCGTTCCACGAAGCCGTGCAGCCGTTGCGGCTGATGACGAACGCCAGCGTGTAGAACTTGTTGCCCGTCGCCGTCGCGAGGTTCGTCAGCGAGATGTTGGCCCACGTCTCGACGTAGGGCGCCGTGACGCGCGCGGGGAAGCTCGAGCCGTTCGCGCCCGCGGAGGCACCGGCGGCCCCCGTCGTGCCGGCCGCGCCCGCCTTGCCGCCACTCCCGCCAGCGCTCCCTCCGGCGCCGCCGGCCACGCCCGCGTGGCCACCCGCTCCACCGCTGCCGGTCCCGGCGTCGGGGAATCCGCCGGATCCAAGGCCGGCATCGGGTTGGCCCTGGGACCCGGCCGCACCGTCGCCGGCGGCCCCCGTCGTCC
>JBBQJG010000089.1:0-18536 GCA_038325725.1 Polyangia bacterium
GAGCTCGTCGCGCCGGCCGCGCCCGTGCTGCCGGCGCTCGCGCCTGGCCCCTGATTGATCGTGCCACCCGTGCAGGCCGCGAGGGCCCCGCACAAAACCAGCGCGCCGCCGAGCGATCCGGTCGACGCACGAGACCAACGCAGAGACCTCATCTCTAGACAGTGGCCGCCGCGGCCCGCTTTCGTTAAAGAAACTCGACGTTCCGCCGTTGGTGTAGGACAACCTCGCGCGCTCGACCGACGTCCAAAGCGCGACATGTTGGGGCGCGTCGTTCGAGCCGGCTTCGTCGCCTTCGTCGCTCTGGGCTGCGCGTCGTCCTACGTCGAGGTCAGACCGAGTGAGCCGCTTGCGGTGACGGCGGGTCACGTGCGCGCCGAGATCTCGCGCGCGTGGCTCACCGCGGACGTGCGGGAGCGTGGGCTCGACGACGACATCGATCTGGTCGTCGAGCTCCGCGTGAGCAACGACGACACGCGCGAGCGCACGCTGTCGGTCGGCTCGATGTCGTGCTGGCTGCAGCTCGACCCCCGTCATCCCGACGAGACGCGCTCGCTGGTGACGGGGGGTGGCGGCGCGGGGCCCTTTCCAGGCGAGCTGCCCGAAGAAGGCTCGCGGCTCGCCGGCGTCCCGATCCCCGCGGGCGAGACGCGCGTCCTGTGGGCGATCTTCCACGGCTACCGCTTCGAGGGCAGCGACAGGCCTCGCAAAGTCACGCTCAAGGTCCCCGTCGACGACGGCGAGCTCGCCCTCGACCTGGCCGATCCCGCGCACGGCGAGCTGCGCTGGCAGGTGCCGCCCGCGCGTGGCGCGACGACGCTCGGGCTGCGGAGCGTCTCGCTCGTCGGTGGCGGGCTGCGCGCGACGGTGCCCTCGACGGAGTTTCTTTACTCGTCGCGCCTCGGCCCCGTCGCGTGGGACGTGGGCCTCGTGTCGACCGTCCTCGTGCAATCGCAGGGACCGCTCGTCTCGGCGACGTCGTCGTTCACGGGCTCGGGCCTCACGGCGCATCTGGCGGTGCCGTTCGCGAGCTGGGGCCCGCCCGCCGATCGACGACAGCTGAGCCTCTTCGCGGGCGGCTCGAGCTCATTCCTCGTCGAATTGCTGACGCCGGCGGCCGCGCGCGCGAACCAAATGAAGAGGCTCGGTCCCCACGCCTACGGGTTCCTGACGGCGGAGGCGGGCCTGAAGCTCGACTTCGGCGCGCTGCGCTTCGCCGAGTCGCCGTTCCCGCTCACGCCCACGCGGCACCCGCTGCCGAGTTGGAGCTTGCTCCTCGGCTACGTGCAAGGATGGTCGGGCGGCGCGACGGGCGGCGGCTTCCTGACGTCGGCGCGCTTCAACTTCTGAGCGGCGGGGCCTCGACGGCTCCTTCCATCATGGGGCCGTCGCCGCCCTCGTCCGGCAACGAAGCCGCCAGCTCTCGCAGCACGCCGGCCGGATCCTCCGTGATGATGTCGCCATGCGAGACGATGATCTGCTTGAGCCCCGGCAGCCGGGCCCACGCCTCGAGTTGTTGCCGAAGGGCGGGCTTGTCCTTGATCGACTTGACCGCGACGAGCGTCGGGATCTTGGGTTCGTCGCCCGTGAAGCCCGCGAGCCGGAACAACCAGCCGCCGAAGCCGGGACGATCGGCGACGTTCCAGATCAGCTCGTTCACGATGAGCGTCGTCTCACTGCCGTTGCTCACGACGAGCGCCGCCTCTTGATCGTTCGTTCCCGGCACCGTCACGAAGCGAACTCCGGGATCATTGAAGCTCGCGCGGACGTCGTCGACGGGGACGACCTCCGCCGCCTTGTCGCGCGCACCCGCGGGAGCGATGACGGAGATCTTGGGATAGCGATCCTTCCAGATCTTGGCGTCCTTGCGATGGCGTTCGTTGGGCACGATGAGGAAGCTCGGCGTCCCCCAGGCCTCGAGCGCCTTCATCTCGGGCTCGTCGAGCGCGATTGCGCTGAAGATGACGAGCCGCGAATCCGAGAGCCGCACGACCGTCATGCGACGCGGAAAATCGCCCGCCGGCATGGGCAGCTCACCGACGACCGTCAGCAGGTTCGCTCCGACCTGCGTCAGCTTCCCGTGTGGCAGAACGGTCCACTCTTTGAAGATCCCGGCCATGTGCGTCCTCTCTTTCCCGTCGAGGGATCATGAGCACGCCGACCAGGAGCGCAACCCCGACGCGCGTCAACGGATGCGCCCCGCATCGCGAAGCGCGTGCCGTACACTCTCGCGATGTTCAAGCTCCACGTCGTCATCGCTAGTACCCGCCCCGGTCGCGTCGGGTTGCCGATCGGCACTTGGTTTGGCGGTCACGCGCAGCGCCACGGGAAGTTCGAGGTCGATCTCGTCGATCTCGCCGCCGTGAACCTCCCCATGTTCGACGAGCCCCACCACCCGCGCCTCGGCCAGTACGAGCACGCCCACACGAAGGCGTGGAGCGCGCGCGTCGCGGCCGCCGACGCGTTCGTCATCGTGACGCCCGAGTACAACTACGCGACGCCGCCGTCGCTGTTGAACGCGATCGACTACCTGCACAAGGAGTGGGCGTACAAGCCGGTCGGCTTCGTGAGCTACGGCGGCCCCGCCGGCGGCGCGCGCTCGGTGGCGATGACGAAGCAGGTCGTGACCGCCCTCAAGATGATGCCGATGTTCGAGACGGTCACGATCTCGATGTTTTCGCAGTTCATAGTCGAAGGCGCCTTCAAGCAGACGGAGGCCCACGAGAAGGCGGCCAACGTGATGCTCGACGAGCTGTTGCGCTGGACCGAGGCGATGCAGTCGCTGCGGAAATGAGCCGGGGGGCCCTTGCAGGACCTCGGGCGGTGCCTACGTTGGGGGTATGAGTGGTGCGAACGATCGGGCCGTGATCAGGTCGCTCGAAACCGGCTTGGGCAGGCGGGTGGGCTGGTTGGTGATGGCGCTCGTCGTCGTCGGGGTCGTCGTCTTCGGCGTCATGCGCGGATTTCACGGCCGCAAGATCTCGGCGGGCGCCGACGCGATCACGGCGCCGCTCCCGGCGCCCACGCAGCCTGTCCCGCAACCCGCGCCGCGCCCGTAGGCGCCCGCGCGTTTTCGCTCGCCCGCTTCCGTCGGTTCGGCGCTCAGGTCGCGCGGGACGCGCGCGCGGCACTCTCCATCTCGCCGGCGAGCGCGAAGTCGAGGGCCGTGATGCCGCCCGCGTCGTGCGTCGCCAGATCGACCGTGACCTTGTCGTAGACGTTGAACCACTCGGGGTGGTGGTTCATTTTTTGCGCGACGAGCGCGCAGCGGGCCATGAACCCGAAGGCCGCCGAGAAATCGCCGAAGACGTATTCGCGGTGCAGCTTGCCTTCGCGCACGATCCAGCCTGGCAGGTCGCCGAGCCCGACGGTGATCTCGTCGTGGCTCAGCTTGTTGGGCTTCATTTCAGGGCGCCGTGATGGCGTTGTTGTCGATCGCGACCAGGGATTGCGCGAGCAAGCGTCCGTTCATTGATGCGGTCGTCTGAAGGGTGATGCCCGTCTTCGACAAGATGATTCCCTCGAAGTGCGCGTTGGCGTGAATCGTCGCCTGGCCGGCCACCTGCCAAAAGATGTTCTTCGCGAGCGCGCCGCCGCTGAGGATGACCTTCTTGGAGGCGCTGACGTCGACGTCGCCCGACACCTGGAAGATCCAGACGTCCTTGGCGCCGCCCGCGATCGTGACGTCGTTCGGGACGGTGACGTTGCCATTCCATTTGTACAGCCCGGGGACGAGCGTTCGCCCTCCGAGGTTGCCGCTCGCGAGATCGAGGAAGTCGGGGTTCGCTCTGCCGGCGGCGTCGGTGTAGGCCGCCTGCATGCTCAAGATCGCCGTCGTCAGGTTCGTGGGCGTCGGGATGGCGTAGTTGCTCGCGTAGATCTTGCCCGGCGGAGCGACGGAGACTGACGTCGCGAACACCGTCGTGGAATCTTCGATCAACGCGAAGCCCGTGATGGAGGTCGACTTCTCCGGGCTGACGCCGAGGGCGCCTCCCGTGATGATCGAGCCCGTGGCGTTGGTGATTCCAGTCTTGGCGAGGATGACGTAGCTGCCGGCCGTCGCGAGGTTGTTCGTCCCGCCGAGGGTGACGACGGCGGGACCGCGTCCCGCGGGGTCGATCGCGTCGTGGGCGCCTCCGTCGGCGCCGGCGAGCACCCCTGCGTCCCCGCCGATCACGCCTCCTCCCATGCCGCCGGACGAGCCTGCGCCGCCGCCGCTCGCACCTCCGGCGCCGCCGAGCGCGCCCGCGCTTCCCCCACCGCCGCCCGCGCCCGCGCCGCCCGTCGCGACGTCACCCGCGCCAGCGGCACCATCTTTTGGTCCCCCGTCGTGGGTGGTTCCGACGACCGGCTTCACCGAGCCACAACCTGCGATCAAGAGGGCGAGGGTGAGACGGCTCAGTCCGGGGGCGTGTCGCTGAAGCAAGGGGAGGATAGGGGACATGGGGCTCCTGTCGAACGCCCAAAGAGTTGGGCGGCCCCCACAACGTGGGTACGATCTCCGGGCCGCGCAATGAAGGTAAAGCCACCCGTTCCCCTCGGAATCCCGATCGATCGCCGAACGGCAATGATCGTCCGGAGGGCGATTCGGCTGATATACATCCCGGATGAACGAGACCGCGTCACCGGGCCCCGCCCTCACGCTCGATGATCTCGTCGAGCACGATCGGAGCCACGATTGCCCCGGCTTCGGCGTTCACGGCATCTGCGTGCGCGTCGAGGCGGTCGCCGAGCTGCCGACGCGCTTCGGGAAGTTCCGCGTCGTGGCGTTCTGGAACAACCGCGACGGCAAGGAGCACATCGCGCTCGTGCACGGCGACGTGATTGGTGCCACCGACCTGCCGACGCGGATGCACTCCGAGTGCTGCACCGGCGACGTCATGGGCTCGCTGCGCTGTGATTGCCGCGATCAGCTCGAGACCGCGCTGCGCAAGCTCGCCGCGACGGAGCGCGGGCTGCTCCTCTATCTGCGGCAGGAGGGCCGCGGCATCGGTCTCATCAACAAGATCCGCGCCTACGCGCTGCAAGAGCGCGGCCTTGACACTGTCGAGGCCAACCGCGCCCTCGGCTTCCGCGATGACGAGCGCGACTACGCCGTCGCGGCGCACATGCTGGCGAGCCTCAAGGTCGGCTCGATCCGTCTCATGACCAACAACCCCGACAAGATTCGCCAGCTCGAACAGCTCGGCGTGAAGGTCGCGGGGCGTCTGCCGCACGTCATCCCGCCGAACGAATACGATCGCTTTTACCTCGAGACCAAGGTGGCGCGTTCGGGACACCTCATGGACTTGCCCGCGAACGCGCGAATGTCCGAGCAGAACGATCCGCTCATCGTTGAAGGTTGACCGGAAGGGTGACGGGGGCTCGTCGCGGCAGCGCGCGCGCGACCGCATCCCAGTGCGGCGAGTGCGTGACGGCGTCGACGACGAGAATCGCTTCGGCCATCGCGATCGGCGGTGAGGTTCCCAGGCGTGCGAACGCGGTCTCCAGCGTCGCGATGAGGTTCGCGCGCGTCGAGAAATCCATGCGCGCTTGCTCGAAGCTGCCCCAGCGTGTCCACCCGAGCCCCCACAGCTCGTCGGCCAACCAGTCGGACAGCATCGCCTCGCGCGTGTCGGCCGGCGTGCTGCGCGCCGTGACCCGCGGAAGGAAACGCGCCCACGGCCGCGGGCGTTCCGCGATCGCGGTCTGATTCACGCGCGCCGCGATGGCCTCGCCGATCCACGCCTTCGCCTGTTCGAACCCCGTGGCGTCCGCGGGCTGGCAAAACCGCGCGGCGACTTTTTCCCAACCGTCATTTCGCAGCGCCGGGAACGCGGGCCCCCCGACGAGCGCCGGCAGGCCGACGCCCGCGTTCAGCTTCTCAATCAACCGGGCCTCGCGCGCGGTCCACTCGGCGAACGAGACGTCGCGCTCGGCGTCGATCGCGATGCGCGCGGGCGCGGACCAGGCCAAGGGCAGGTCCGCGTCGGCGACGGCAATCTCCACGCGCACGCGGTCGGCATCGAGCGGCTCGCGCTGGCCGATGCTTCGGCATGTGCAGCGGTGCGAGGTCGACACGCGCACGCCCGCGGGCGTGCCCACCAGGTAGAAAGGAAAGAGCCGGCACGTCGCCGGCTTGAGCTGCGGCCCCAAGGTCGCGTGCACGCGGCACAGATTGTCGCCGCCGAGGAAGGGACATGCGCCGGTGTCGGCGACGCGAAAGGCCCAGCCCTTGACGCTGGCGTCGCGGCCGACAATTCGATGGCCGCGATTGCCGAGCGCCCGCAACGGCACGAGCTCCGCCTCTTCGACGGGACCGAGGACGTGGATGTCGCTGCAGCAGAGTCCGTCGGCGTGGCACGTGAACCGCGCGCCCGGGCGGATGTGCATCGCCGTCATTTCACGCTGGCGAGGTCGGGCGACACAGCCCGAGTCTCGCGCCTCGGACGCGAAATGAGAAGCGGGTCGCCGTGTGGGAGCGGACCGTGCCCGGGAGGTCGTCGATCGAGTCGAGCACCTGGCGGTGGACCGAAAACCGCACGGATTCTGTTGAGAACGAATCCGTGCGGCGTTGCGATCAGGCCTACTTGCTGGCCTTCTTGATCCGCTTGGCTTCCTTCTTTTCCTTGGGGGTCATGGCCGGCGCCTTCTTGACGTTCTTCTTCGCGTCTTGGCTCTTGCTCATCGTGTCTCCTTGGTTGTGCTCAGGCCTTTGAGGATGTTTCTGAGAAACTGGTCGCCACACTCACGGTAGTTCCGGTGGTCGGGGCGGCGGAAGAAGGAACCGAGCTCGCCCTTGGTCATGCGCAGCCCCGACGCCTCGACGAACGCGATGAGGTCGACGTCGCGCAACTCGAAGGCGACCCGGAGCTTCTTGAGGACGGTGTTGTTGGTGACCGGGAGCTCGAGGGGCTGAGGGCCGCGGCTTTCGTCGGGGCCGCGCTTGTAGATCACGAGCCCGTTCAGGAAGCACGCCATCACCTGATGGCTGCACTCGCGGGTGCCCGGCTCGTCGTCCTTCTTCAAGAAGGCGACGAGGTCGGTCTCGCTGACGTCGCCGCCGCCGAGGCGAACGAGGTCGCCCAGCTTCCCGTCGCTGACGTTCAACAAGTAGCGAACGCTGCGGAGCACGTCGTTGTGGGTCATGCGGTCTCGAGCTTGGCGAAAGTATCACCTCGGTCGCGGGCCGCGCTCGCGGAAGTTTCGCGACTGCGCGACAATCGACGCGTGAAAGCCCTCCTGACGCTCCTGATCGCGTTCACGCTGGGGGCCTGCGGCTCCAAGTCCCAGAGCGCGTCGACAGATGGCGGCGCGGGCGCGACGGGAAACAAGCCCGACGCGAATCCCAACGCCAATCTGCCGCCCGCGACGGGAACGCCGGGCGTCTGGGAGAACGTGACGTCGGCCGAGATGCCGGCCGACCTGTTCACGAACGGCTTCGGCGTCGGCAACATCAGGACGGACCCGGCGCGGCCCAGCGACCTGTACGTCGGCGGCTACGGGTCGATCTGGAAGTCGACCGACTACGGCAAGACGTGGGCGCGGCTCGACAGCCAGCCGAACCCGCCGTCGCTCGCGCTCGGTCACGTGCTCGCCGTGGCGGGGACGACGCCCGCGACGCTGTGGATGGCGAACGTCAACGGCGACAAGAAGGTCTTCAAGTCGACGGACGGCGGCCTGACTTTCACGCTCACGGGCACGCTGTCCGAGAAGGTCGATGTGAGCCTGTACTCGATCGTCGTCGACCCGAACGACTCGACGCATTTGCTCTCGGGCTTCCACGAGGCCGACAAGCTCGCCGAGTCGACCGACGGCGGCGAGACGTGGAAGGTCTTCACGGGCGCGGGGTGGCCGCCGGGCGGCATCTCGTGGTTCGTGTTCTTCGTCGACACGGGCGCGGCGGGGACGACGCGCAAGACGTGGCTCGCCATCGCGCAGAACGGCGGCTCGGCCGTCATGACGACCGACGGCGGCGCGACGTGGAGGCAGCCCACCGGCCTTGCGGGCCTGAACCACCCGCATGGCTGCTCACAGCTTTTCCAGACCGGGGGCAACACGCTGTTCATTGCAGGCTTGCAAGGCCCGCAAGGCGACGGCGTCTACCGCAGCACCGATCTCGGCAAGACGTGGACGCGCGTCGCGCAGGGCAGCGGCGCGATCGCCTTCGGGTCATCGAAGAACGTCTACGCGATGTGGGGATGGGCGTGCGCCGGCTGCAACGGCGGCCCGCAGCTGCAGGTCGCCGCGCAGCCGGGCGACGCGTGGACGAAGCCCCTGGTGCCCGATGCGCTGACGTGGGGGCCGAACAGCGTCGCCGTCACGTCGGACGGCGTGCACAGCATCTTCGTCGGGTCGATGTGGGCGACGGGCCTTTGGCGCTACGTCGAGCCGTGAGGCGAATCGACTACGAGTCGACGCCCAGCGCTTTCTTCGCGGCGGGCGTCAGCTCGCGCTCCGGGACCTTGTTCTTGATGGGCTTCTGCGCGCGCAAATAGGCGATGAGCGCGTCCAGGTCCTCGTCGGTCAGGCCCGAGATGTGCGGGATGAACAGCGACATCGGCGGCGCCATGATCTTGCCGTCGAGGCGCTTGCCGTCGCGGAGCGCCGTCTTGAGCTGCGCGTCCGTGTAACGGCCGATGCCCGTCTCGGCGTCGGGCGTGAGGTTGCGCGGGAAGACGCGGCCCGTGCCGTTGGCGTTGATGGGGTTGCCGCCGCCGAACATCCAGTCGGGGTCGGGGCCGTGGCCGCTCTTGTCCGAGTGGCACTCCCAGCAGTGGCCGAGACGCGCCACGTACTCGCCCCACTTGAGCGTGTCGCCGCCCTTCGAAGGCGACGCCACCGGTGCGACGTCCTTCGCGGGCGGGTGGTGCGCGACGCCGCGGTTGAGCATGAAGCCCGCGAAGAACGGGAGATCGTTCTTGGTGCGATCGACGGGGTTCTTCACGGGCGGGACGCTGCGCAGGTACGCGATGACGGAGCGCGCGTCTTCGTCGGACATGTATTGGTACGACGTGAACGGCATCATCGGGATCAAGAGGTGACCGTCGCGCGCGATGCCGTCGCGCATCGCGCGCAGGATCTCGTCGTCGCTCCAAGCGCCAAGGCCCGTCTCGACATCGGGCGTGAGGTTCGGGACGGCGAGCGTCGCGCCCAGCTCGGCCTCGTGAATGACGGTGCCGCCCGCGAGGAACATGTCGGTGCGCTCGCCGCCGAAGATCGAGCCGTCGACGCGGGTCGAGTGGCAGGCGCCGCACGACGCGCTCTGGTTCACGAGGTACGAACCGCGCGCGAGGCGTTCGGGCGTCGAGTCGACCTTCTCGAGGTTCGTCGCCCGGATGTATTTGCCCGTGCAGGCGCCGAGGCCCAGGGCGGTCAGGGCGAGGACGAAGAGGTGGTTTCGAAGGATGCGCATGGGCGCGCATCCTAAGAAAGGCTGCCGGGAATGGCTATGGCTTCGGGCGCTCCCGTTGGAGAGCCCGTCGAGCTAGCTGCGCTTGAGGCGCTCGGCCGCCGCGCGGATCTGTTCGTCGGTCGGGGGCGCGAAGGCGCCGCGGACGTCGCGCTGGTTCTGGAACCCGACCATCCAGCCCGGGTACTCGGGGGGCAGGGCGCTCGCGTCGTCGAGCGCACGCACGTGCTCGGGCGACAGCGCGAGCTCGGCGGCCTGGAGGTTGTCGGCCAGCTGATCGAGCCGCTTGGCGCCGATGATGATGCTCGTGACGAACGGCTTCGTCAGCTGCCACGCGAGCGCGACGCGCGCGACCGACGCGTTGGTCTCGGCGGCCACGGCCCGCAAGGCGCCGAGCACGCGCGGCAGTCGCTCCATGTTCACGGGCGGGAAATCGAAGGTGGCGCGGCGCGCGTCGCTGGGTCCCTTCTTTTCGGGATCGAACTTGCCCGACAGCAGGCCGCCCGCGAGCGGGCTCCACGGCAAGATCGCGAGGCCCTCGGCCTGGCAGAGCGGCGCGATCTCGCGCTCGATGTCGCGCCCGGCGATCGAGTAGTAGACCTGCGCGCTCTGGAAGCGCGCGAGGCCGTTCTGTTCGGCGAACGTGATGGCCTTCGCCGCGACGTGCGCCGGCAGGTTGCTAAAGCCGAGGGTACGGGCCTTGCCCGCGCGGACGACGTCGTCGAGCGCGTCGAGCGTCTCTTCGATGGGCGTCACCGGATCGAAGCCGTGAATTTGGTACAGGTCGACGTGGTCGAGGCCGAGCCGCTGCAGGCTGCCGTCGATGCTCGCCATGATGTGCGCGCGCGAGAGGCCGACTTGATTGATGCCGGGCCCCGTTCGGCCGCGCACCTTCGTCGCGATGACGAGGTGCTCGCGCGGCCGGTTCAGCGCCTTGAGCGCCTGGCCCAAGAGCCGCTCGCTGTCACCCTCGGAGTAGGTGTCCGCCGTGTCGATGAAGTTGACGCCGCCGTCGAGCGCCGCGGCGACCAGCTCCTGCGACTCCTTCTGCCCGAGCTTCCCGATGGCTTGCCAGATGCCGCTACCACCGCCGAACGTCATCGTCCCGAGGCAGAGCTCAGACACATAGAGGCCAGTCTTTCCGAGGACCTTGTAGCGCATGCGCGAAACCGTAGCACCGCGCGCCCGAAGCGCACGGCTGGCCAAAGAAAGATCACTCGGGTCGTCACATCGGCCCGGTCCGTTTCGTCATCAGCGAATGCGTCCCGAAAATTGTAGGCTCGCGTGGTGATCGACTTCGAACAGCACCGCGGCCACCTGCGCGGCGTCGCGTATCGCATGCTCGGCTCGCTCGCCGAGGCCGACGACGCCGTTCAAGAGGCGTGGCTGCGCCTCAGCCGCGCGGAGCCGAGCGACGTCGAGAACCCGCGCGGCTGGCTCACCACCGTCGTCGCGCGCATCTGCCTGGACATGCTGCGCACGCGCACGTCACGTCGCGAGGAAGCTTTGGATCCGCGCGCCGAGCGTTCGACGACAACCGACGCTTCCCAGGAGCTCATGCTCGCCGACTCCGTGGGCCT
The DNA here is from genome assembly GCA_038325725.1 of Polyangia bacterium. Taxonomy (GTDB): domain Bacteria; phylum Myxococcota_A; class Polyangia; order Fen-1088; family Fen-1088; genus DASZFV01. Next base: position 10,969 of record JBBQJG010000089.1, read on the forward strand.
GGCGTTGCTCATCATACTCGACAAGCTCGAGCCCGCCGAGCGGCTCGCGTTCGTGCTTCATGACCTGTTCGGTCTGCCGTTCGAGGAGATCGCGACTGTCGTCCAGCGCTCACCCGACGCCGCGCGCCAGCTCGCGAGCCGCGCGCGCCGGCGCGTCCAGGGCAGCCGGCCGCCCGACGCCGATCTCGCGAGCCAGCGTCACGTCGTCGAGACGTTCATCGCAGCGCTCCGGCGCGGCGACGTCGAGGGCATGGTCGCCGTCCTCGATCCCGAGGTCGTCGGCCGCGCCGTCGACGACAAGGGCAACGTCCGCGAGGTCCGCGGCGCCCGTACGTGGGCCTCGGGCGCCGTCGCGTTCGCGCAGCTCGCCGAGCACATGTCCGCCGCGTTGATCGACGGCGCCGTCGGGCTCGTCATGGCGCCCAAGGGCCGGCTGCTCCGCGTGCTTCGCTTCACGTTCGAGGGCGGTCGCATCGCGCGCGCCGAGATCATCTCGGATCGCGCGATGCTCGACGCGCTCGACGTCGCGCCGCTCGAGTGACTACCAACGTCCCAGCTGAACGAGCTGAACGAGGTTGCCGCAGGTGTCGTTCACCATGGCGATCGTCGAGCCCGTCACGTCGGTGGGCGGCATCGTGAACACGCCGCCGCGCGCCTTGATGCGCTCGTGGTCCGCTTTGACGTCGTCGGTCTGGAACATGACCGCGGGCTGGCTCTTTCCGAACCGCGCCTGCTGATAGGCCTTGGCGGCCGGGTCGTCGTTGAGCGCCAGCTGCAGCTCGGTGCCGTTTGGCTCGTCGGCCGAGGCCACGGTGAGCCAGCGAAATGCCCCCTGGCTGAAATCGGCCTTCTTCGTGAAGCCCAGCACCTCCGTGTAGAAGCGCAGCGCCTTTTCCTGATCGTCCACGTACACGCTCGTCAGTTTGATCTTCATGGGGTTTCCCTCCGGGGGTTGTCGTTGGTCAGCTTCGCGGCGGGCGCCGCCTCATTCTCCCTGACGGAACGCGCCGAAGGAATGTGACGAAAGAATGTGACCGAAAGTGAGTAGAGTCCCGGGCGTGAAGGGCGCCAAGGAGAAGGGGCGGGCCGCCTTTGCGCGGCGGGCGTGGGGCGACGCGTACGAGGCGTTCGCGGAGGCCGGCCTGAGTGAGCTGCCCGCCGAAGACGTCGAGCGCTTCGCCATCGCGGCGGGCCTGTCGGGGCGCGACGAAGCGAATGTCGAGGGGTTCGCGCGCCTGTACCAGCTCAGGCTCGACGCCGGGGAACCCCTGCCCGCCGCGCGGGCCGCGCACTGGGCGGCCATGCGGATGTTCGCCCTCGGCGAGCCGGCGCGGGCGAGCGGTTGGCTCGCGCGCGCGCAGCGTCTGGTCGATGCCGCGGGGCACGACTGCGTCGAGCGGGGGTATCTGCTTTTGCCGCACGTATTTCGCCACACGGCCGCCGGTGACTACGGCGCGGCGCGCGCCACGGCCGTCGCGGCGGGCGAGATCGGCGTGCGCTACGGCGATCGCGATCTCTCGGCGCTCGCGCGGATGTTCGAGGGACGCGCCTTGGTTCGGCACGGTCGGCTCGCTGAAGGGTTGCCGATCCTCGACGAGGCGATGGTCGCCGTGACGAGCAGCGAGCTGTCGCCCATCGTCGCGGGGCTCATCTATTGCGGCGTCATCGCGGCTTGTCAGCAGAGCTACGCGCTCGATCGCGCGCGCGAATGGACGGCGGCGCTCGGCGCGTGGTGCGACGCGCAGCCGCAGCTCGTGGCGTTCGCGGGCGCGTGCCTCATCCACCGCTCCGAGATCCTGCAGCTCGGTGGCGCGTGGTCCGAGGCCACGGTCGAAGCGCGCCGCGCCTCGACGCGCCTCGCGGCGACGAAGGACTTCGAAGCGGGCAACGCGTTCTACCAAGAGGGCGAGCTGCATCGGCTCCGCGGCGAGCCGGACGCCGCCGAAAAGGCCTACGCGTTGGCGAGCGAGCGCGGCCGCGAGCCGCAGCCGGGCCTGTCGCTGCTGCGCCTCGCGCAGGGACGCGTCGACGTCGCGGCGGCGTCCACGCGGCGCGTGCTCGCCGCGACGAGCGATCCGCTGCAGCGCACGCGCTTCCTGCCGGCGCACGTCGAGATCATGTTGGCGGCGTCCGATGTCGGCGAGGCGCGGCGCGCGGCCGACGAGCTGGCGGCGCTGGCCAATGGCTTCGGCATGGAGCTGCTGCACGCGCTGGCCGACCATGCGATAGGCGCCGTCCTGTTGGCCGAGGGCGGGGCGCGCGACGCCATCGGTCCGCTGCGGCGCGCGCAGGAGGCGTGGCAGCGCGCGGGCGCGCCGTACCCGAGCGCGCGCATCCGCGTCCTCGTCGCGCGCGCGTTCGCGGCGCTCGGCGACGAAGATGGCGCGGCGCTCGAGCGGGGCGCGGCGAAGAAGGTGTTCGCGGCCCTGGGCGCGGCCCCCGACCTGGCGGCGCTCGACGTCGTCGCCGCGCCCGCGCGCGGCAAGGCAAGCGCGCACGGCCTCAGCGCGCGAGAGCTCGAGGTCCTCTTGCTCGTCGCCGCGGGCAAGACGAACAAGATCATCGGCGCCGAGCTCTTCGTGAGCGAGAAGACCGTCGATCGCCACGTGAGCAACATCTTCGTCAAGCTGGACGTGCCCTCGCGGGCGGCGGCGACGGCGTGGGCGTTCCGCCACGGCCTCGTCGTCGGTGGGTAGAATCACCCACGCCTATTTGCGTTGAAATTGGGTGGTCCCCCCGAAGCCGGGCGGATCGGTTTTTCGTAACGTTCCTTTCGCCGACGACGACGTCGCGCAGAAGAGGAACGTTACAAATGAAGCCTTTCACCGCGGGTTTGATCGAAGAGGGCGAAGCGTGGAGGACCCTCGGCGCGTCGCAGCCGCGGAAGCGCTTCGACGTGATCGTCGTCGGCGGGGGACAGGCCGGCCTGTCGGTCGGCTATCACCTGAAGAAGCTCGGCCTGACGTTCGTGATCCTCGACGCGAGCGCGCGCCTCGGCGACGCCTGGCGGACGCGCTGGGATTCGCTGCGCCTGTTTTCTCCCGGGCGCTACAACGGCCTCGACGGCTTGCCGTTCCCGGGCCCACCGGGCGCGTTCCCGACGAAGGATGAGATGGCGGACTACATCGAGGCGTACGCTGCACATTTTCAGCTACCTGTCATGGGTGGCGTGCGCGTCGAACGGCTCTCGCGACAGGGCGAGCGTTACGTCGTCGAAGCCGGCGCGCTCCGGCTCGAGGCGGACCACGTCGTCGTCGCGATGGGGAGCTATCAAGGCCGCAAGGTTCCCGCCTTCGCCAACGACCTGTCGCCCGAGATCGTCCAGCTCCACGGCAGCGAGTACAAGCGCCTGTCCCAGTTGCGACCGGGCGGCGTGCTGGTCGTCGGCGCCGGCAACTCGGGCGCCGAGATCGCGATGGAGACGGTGGGCGCGCACCCAACTGTGATCGCGGGCCGCGACCCGGGCGAGTTTCCCTTCCGGGTCACGAAATGGTGGGTCCAGCTCATCGTCGTGCGGCTGCTGTTTCGCGTGCTGTTTCACCGCATCTTCACGGTGAACACGCCGGTGGGGCGCAAGGTGCGCCCGAAGATTCTCCGGATGGGGTCGTTGCGCATTCGGCAACGAAAAGCCGATCTGCTCGGCGCCGGCGTCTCGTTCGTCCCGCGCGTCGACGGCGTGAAGGACGGCCTGCCGCGCTTGGTCGACGGCCGCACGCTCGACGTCCGCAACGTCATTTGGTGCACGGGCTACGCGCTGGGCCTGTCGTGGATCGATCTGCCGATCTTCGACGCCGACGGCGAGCCCCGCCACGCAAGCGGCCTCGTGCAGAGCGAGCCGGGCCTCTACTTCGTCGGTCAACACTTCCAGCACGCCATGTCGTCGGCGATGATCCACGGCGTCGGCAGGGACGCGGCGCGCATGGTCGGAGCGATCAAAGCGCGTCGCGCGTCAGCTACACCTTGAGCGCGAGCTTCGCGAGCGTCGTGGCGAAGCGTTCGATGGCCTCCCAATACCGGGGAGACTCGGACAGGTCGTTGTGTCCGCGTCCCTCGACGAAGACCAACGACTTTTCCTTCGCCCCAGCGTTCGCGAAGGCGATGTCGGCCTCCGCCGGCGCGATCAAGTCGTCGAGCGCGCCATGCAGTACCAACAGGGGCTTTCCCCCTCGCGCGAGCTTCGGCAGCGGATCGAAGACGCTCAGCTCACGTGCGGAGAGCTTCACCGGTGGCCTCCCGCGGCGCGCGACGAGAGCGTCCAGGTCGACGAAACCACTCTCGAGGATGAACCCCTCGACGGACGCCGGGCTCCGTCCGTAGAGCTCCGCGGCGCAGGCCGAGCCGAGCGAGCGCCCCATGACGATCACGGCGCCTGGCTGGTGGTCTCTGAGACGGTCCAGCACCAAGGGCGCGTCTTCGATGATGCCTCGCAGGGACGGGGTCCCGGAGCTTCGGCCGTACCCGCGATAGTCGACGACCGCGAGCGCGCATCCCACGCGAGCGAAAGAGACGGCCGCGTCGTCGTAGTCGGAGACCACCTCGCTGTTGCCGTGGAACAGCAGCACCGTCGCGCGTGCGGCCTCCGCCCGGTGCCAGCGCAGGTGCAGCCGCGCACCCGGAACCGGAACGTCGAGATCGAGCGCGCCCGCGGGCGTCTTCGTCGCGTCCCTTCGAGGGAAGAAGAGGCGCTCGTTGAACGCCGAGGCGTCGAGCTCGGAAGGACCAGCGTCGTCGGCCACGTTGGCACTATAGCGACGCGCCGTTCGTCAGAAAATGAACCAAAAAGACCATTGCCGAACCGCAGGCGAAGCGAAGGCGCGCTCACCGCGCGTCGCAGCGGACGCCCGCGTCGGCGCCCGCATCGACCCCGAAGTGGCTCGCGACGAAGCCGTCCAGCGTGGCGCGTGCGTCGTGCCCGGCCGACGTCCCGCCGTCGAGCTCGGCACGCAGCGCCTGGATGATCGCGCGCCGCTCGGGGATGGAGCGCCGACCGTCGCACGTGATCGCGCCCAGGGTCGCCGTGAGCGCCGCCGCCGCGCGGCTCACGTTCGCGGCCAGGGCGCGCGCCGCCATGTGGGCGCGGCGCTCGCGGGTCGCCGCGAGGAAGCGGGCCTTCTGGTACCGGTAGGGATCCTCCCCGTTGATGCGCAGCAGCTCGTCCGTCAGATCGAAGCGGCCCGTGACGGACAAGGGCAGGGGATCTCCCTCGAACGCGCACGGGGTGCCGCGCCGACAAGCTTCGCGCGGGTCCGGGCGGTACCGCGACACGTTCGGCACGGGCAGCGGCGGATCGCGCGGCTCGTCGCGCGGCGCGGGCCGAGGCGCCCCCTGGCGTTTTGCGAGCAGGTCGACCACGACGCCCTGGAGCGAGGGCGTGCCGTTTGGCATGGGCAGCGGAATGAACGGGATGAGCGACAACCCGCGATTGAGCTGCAACCCTTTGCGGTCGACGAAGCGCGCCACGCCGTCGGGCGCGACGCGGGCCGTGAAGGTCGTCCCTTCGTAAACGACATCACCCGTTCCGTCCTTCGCGGGGCGCAGCTCGTAGTCTTCGTCGCGCGGCGCCGGCGGGCCCTCTGGCGATAGCGTGTTCGGCGCGCGCAGCAAGGCGGGCGACACGGGGCGGGGCGGCGCGCCCGCATCGACCGCGAGCGTGACGGCGAGCGCGAGACCGCACGCGAACATCGGCATGCAGGCATTGTGACCCACGGCGCCTGCGGATGGTTGTCCGCGGCGCGCGCCTGCGGCGAGGCGGTGGTCAGAACATGACCCTCACGTCGACGGTCTCCGACAGGGCGTGGGCGCTCGTGTGGGCGACCAGCATGTACGTGTAGCTGGCGGCGAAGCGCACGGCGAAGAAGTGCGCGGGACAATAAAGGACGCCGCCGAGCGCCTCGGGCGCGATCCCGATCTTCACGAACGACTGCGAGACGCCCGACGGCGAAGGCGCGAGGCCGAGCAGTTGCCGGCCGAACTCGAAGGCGCCCAAATCGAGCGCGCCGCCGGCGAAGGGCACCCAGCGCTGGTCGCGGTCGTTGCGAAAGCGGTAGACGATGCCGGGCGCGATGACGAGCTCGGCGAACGAGGTCGAGGTCGAGCTGCCCGCGGAGCTGCCCGCGACGCCGAGGCGCAGGGGAACGCGGAGCGCGACGTGCGGTCCGAGATCGAGCTCCGGTCCCAGGGCGAGCACGATGCCTCCGGCGGTGCCTCCGGGCCCGAAGGCCTGCAGAGCGCCGACCTCGAGCAGATCGAGGTTGATGCCGTGCTCGAAGAGCCCGCTTTCGCCGAGCGGCGGCGGCGCGGGCGCCATCTGGATCGATTGCGGGGGCGCGATCTGAGTCGCCGTCTGCGTCGCCATGGGCGGCGCGGTCTGCGCGACGAGGGCCGCGAGCGCCGCCGACAAGAGGCCGGTGGCGATCACGCCGCCACCTGGACGGGGGCCGCCGTGAGTCGCGGACGTTCTTCGTGCGCCGCGCGCACGCCGAGCGGTTGGTCTTGGCGCGTGAGCCCCGCGCGCGCGAGCGCCGCCGCCTCGAGCCCGACGTGAAAGTACGTGAGCGCGAAATAGGCGTCGCGCGCCACGCCGCCGCCGAAGAAGATCAGCACGACCGCCGCCGCCGTGAGCCACAGCAGCGGCGTCGTCAGCCGGCCGAAGTCGGCGCGTAGCTCAGCGAGCGAGCGCCGCAGAGGCTTGGCCACGGGCGCGCGCCGGTCTAGCTCTGGCATGAGTCGCAACCACACGGCGAAGTGCAGCGACTGACCGAACGCATAGAGGAAGAGCGCGCGGTGGAAGAAGGCCGAGGACGCGGCGAAGACGCGCGGCGAGGTTCCCGCGCCGAGCGCCTCGGCGACGATCGAAGGTCCGGCGCTCCGCGGGGCGAGCCATGTCGTCGTCATCGCGCCGTCGAGGACGCCCGTCGCCGCCGCCACCATGAACACCGCCGCGCCGGCCACGAGCGGCCACACGGGCATGTGGCGCCGCCTCGCTTCGACGGCAAAGAAGCCGAGCGCGCCGAGGGTGTGCAGGTGCGCGAGCAGTACGACGGCGACGCCGGGGGTCGTCCACGCCGCGCCGGCCGCGAGCAGCAGCGCCGCCAGGAGGCCCGTCGTGAGCGCGAGGGCCCGCCGCGCGGCGAGGGATCTCCGCCGCGAGCGACACGGCGAACAGGGCGACGAACGCTCGGATCGCGCCGTCGCCCGTGCCCAAGAGCTGCGAGACACCGACGAGCCCGCCGAGGACGGCGCACGAGAGGGTCACGCGGGTCGCCCGACGACGAAGCGTCACCGCGCGGAGCCCCGCGAGGACGTGCGGCACGCCGAACAGCGCGGCGCCGAGCCACAGCGAGATGAGCGGGAACCGCAGCGCGAGCCCGGCCGCGCACAACACGACGCCGACCTGCATGGCGACGAGCCGGCGGCGTGGCTCGACGACGAGCGCGCGCAGCGGGCGGACGGCGCAGAGCGCGCGCAACAGCGCGGCGCGGGTGCGATCCGCGGCGTCGAGCGCGGCGGTCGCGACCGTGGCCGCGCCGATCATCGGGCTCCCCCGCGGGCCGCGGCGCGCCGCCGGC
>JBBQJG010000090.1:0-18451 GCA_038325725.1 Polyangia bacterium
GACATGATTGCGAAGGAAGACGCGGAGCTGCTCGACCTGGTCGAGATGGAGCTGCGCGAGCTTCTGTCGAAGTACCAGTACCCGGGCGACGACACGCCGATCGTTCGTGGCAGCGCGCTCAAGGCGCTCGAGGGCGATCCGTCGGAGATCGGGGAGCCGTCGGTGCTGAAGCTGCTCGAGGCGTGCGACTCGTTCATCAAGGAGCCGAAGCGCGAGATCGACAAGCCGTTCCTGATGCCTGTCGAGGACGTGTTCACGATCTCGGGGCGCGGCACGGTGGTCACGGGGCGCGTGGAGCGCGGCATCGTCAAGGTCGGCGAGGAAATCGAGATCGTCGGGCTGAAGGACACGGTCAAGACGGTCGTGACGGGCGTCGAGATGTTCCGCAAGCTGCTGGACGAGGGTCGCGCGGGCGACAACATCGGCGCGCTGCTTCGTGGCACGAAGCGCGAGGACATCGAGCGCGGCCAAGTTTTGTCGAAGCCGGGCAGCATCACGCCGCACAAGAACTTCCAGGGCGAGGTGTACATCCTGAAGAAAGAGGAGGGCGGCCGTCACACGCCGTTCTTCAAGGGATACCGCCCGCAGTTCTACTTCCGAACGACGGACGTCACGGGACTCGTGACGCTGCCCGAGGGCGCTGAGATGGTGATGCCGGGCGACAACGTGAGCCTGAGCGTCGCGCTCATCAACCCGATTGCATGCGAGGAAGGGTTGCGCTTCGCGATCCGCGAGGGCGGCAAGACCGTCGGCGCTGGCGTCGTCAGCAAGATCCACCCCGACGATCCCAAGGACGCGAAGAAGTAAGCACGCGCCCGCGCACCCGCACCTGCAAAACGATAAGACTTCAGCCAGAATCCCGCCGAAAAAGGTTCAATCTGAAATGACTGCCAAGATTCGCATCCGCCTCAAGGCCTATGACCACCGACTGCTCGATCAGTCGGCGGGCGAAATCGTCGACACCGCGAAGCGCACGGGCGCCAGCGTCGCGGGCCCCGTGCCGCTGCCGACGAAGATCAACAAGTTCACCGTGCTGCGGTCGCCGCACGTCGACAAGAAGTCGCGCGAGCAGTTCGAGATTCGCACGCACAAGCGGCTCCTCGACATCCTCGAGCCGACGCAGCAGACCCTCGACGCCCTCATGAAGCTGGACCTTTCGGCTGGCGTCGACGTCGAGATCAAGACCTAGGCGAATAGGGAATCACCATGCAGATCGACATCGTCAACATCCAGGGCAAGAAGGTCGGCTCGGCCGATCTCGCCGACGCCGTCTTTGGCGCCGAGGTGAAGGAATACCTCCTTTGGGAGCTCGTCAAGGCGCAGCAGGCGGCCAAGCGCGCCGGCACGCACTCGACGAAGACGCGCGCCAACGTGCGCGGCGGCGGCAAGAAGCCGTACAAGCAGAAGGGCACCGGCGGCGCTCGCCAGGGCTCCTCGCGCGCCCCGAATCACGTGGGCGGCGGCAAGGTCTTCGGACCGCACCCGCGCTCGTACGAGTACACCGTGCCGAAGAAGGTCAAGCGCGCCGCGCTCGCCTCGGCGCTCTCGCTCCGCGCCAAGGAGAAGAAGGTGTTCCTCGTCGACAAGATCGACTTCGACGCCCCCAAGACGAAGACGATGGCCGCCATCCTCAAGACGCTCGGCCTGGGCAAGGCGCTCGTCGTCGACGAGAAGGCCAACACGAACCTCTTCAAGTCGGTGCGCAACCTCGCCAAGGCGAAGGTCATCGCCCCCGAAGGCCTCAACGTCTTCGACATCCTCAACCACAGCGATCTCGTGATCGTTGCCGGCGCCCTCAAGAACGTCGAGAAGCGCGTTTTGCCGGCCGCCCCGGCGGCCGCGTAGGAGCTGTCATGCGTTCACCCGAGATGATCATCAAGCGCCCCCTCCTCACCGAGAAGGGCACCCTCCTCAAGGAGACCGGCGGCAATCCGAACGCCGACGCCGAGACGGCGAAGTCGCAGCTCCTCTTCGAGGTGGCGAAGGACGCCAATAAAGTAGAGATTCGCCAGGCCGTCGAGAAGCTGTGGAACGTCGACGTCCTGTCGGTCCGCACGGCCATCGTGCGCGGCAAAGAGAAGCGCATGGGCCGCTACGTCGGCAAGCGTTCGAACTGGAAGAAGGCCGTCGTGACGATCGCGGCCGGTCAGAACATCGAGTTCTTCGAGGGAGTGTAAGAAGCCATGGGTCTTCGTCATCACAAAGCCACGACGCCGGGCAGCCGCCACCGCGTCGGTCCCGATTTCTCCGAGCTCTCGCAGGGCAACAAGCCCGAGAAGTCGCTCACGGAGGAGATGTCTCGCACGGGTGGTCGTAACCACTACGGGCGCATCACGAGCCGCTTTCGCGGTGGTGGCCACAAGCGCCGCTACCGCATCATCGACTTCCGTCGCAACAAGGTGGGCGTGCCCGCCAAGGTCGCGACCGTCGAGTACGATCCGAACCGCACGGCGCGCATCGCGCTCCTGCATTACCTCGACGGCGAAAAGCGTTACATCCTTTGCCCCGACGGCCTCAAGGTCGGTGACACCGTGGTGTCGTCGCGCAACGCCGACATCAAGCCGGGCAACAACCTGCCGCTGCGGTTCATCCCGCTCGGCACGACGGTGCACAACATCGAGCTCAAGATCTCGGGCGGCGCGCAGATGTGCCGCTCCGCGGGCGTCGGCGCCCAGGTCATGGCGAAGGAAGGCGAGTGGGGTCAGGTTCGTCTGCCTTCGGGCGAGACGCGCAAGGTCCACCTCGACTGCCGCGCGACGATCGGTCAGGTCGGCAACGGCGAGCACGGCAGCGTGCACGTCGGCAAGGCCGGCCGCACGCGCTGGAAGGGCCGTCGTCCCCACAACCGTGGCGTCACGATGAACCCGGTCGATCACCCCATGGGCGGCGGCGAAGGCCGTTCGTCAGGCGGTCGTCATCCCTGTTCGCCGTGGGGCCAGCTCTCGAAGGGTCTCAAGACCCGCGAGAACAAGCGCACCGACGGCATGATCATCAAGCGCCGCGGCAAGAAGAACTAGGTAAGGGACTTAAGGAGAACGCATGGCACGGTCAATCAAGAAGGGTCCCTTCATCGACGCTCACCTCATGAAGAAGGTGGTCGAGGCTCAGCGGACGAAGTCGAAGAAGGTCATCAAGACCTGGTCGCGACGCTCGACGATCATCCCCGACATGCTCGGCGTGACGTTCGCCGTGCACAACGGCCGCAAGTTCGTTCCCGTCTTCGCGACGGAGAACATGGTCGGTCACAAGCTCGGCGAGTTCGCGCCGACGCGCACGTTCCACGGCCACTCGGGCGATCGCAAAGGTGCCGCTGGCGCCTCGCCGGCCGCGAAGTAATCCGGCAACCGACGCTCGACCAGGAGAAACAGAATGGCACGCGCAGTTTTGAGAAAGTTCCGCGAGTCGCCCCGCAAGGTGCGCATGGTCGCGGACATGATTCGCGGTCGCTCGGTGGACGACGCGATGTCGATCCTCCGGCTCCAGCAGCGCAAGGCGGCGGCGATGTTGTCGAAGGTCCTCGGCTCGGCCATCGCGAACGCGACGGAGAACGAGAAGGCCGACTCCGACAAGCTCGTCGTCACGCAGGTCTACATCGACGGCGGTCCCACCTCGCGCAAGTTCATGCCGCGCTCGATGGGTCGCGCCAACCGCATCAACAGCCGCACGTCGCACGTCACGGTCGTCGTCGACATTCCGGAATAAGGATTAAAGAATGGGACAGAAGACACATCCCGTAGGCTTCCGCCTCGGCGTCATTCGCGGTTGGAGCTCCAAGTGGTTCGCGGAGAAGGACTTCACGAAGTGGTTGCATGAGGATCTGCGCCTCAAGAAGTTCGTCAAACAGAAGCTCAACCACGCTGGTGTCTCAGCCGTCGAGGTCGAGCGCGCCGCCAACAAGGTGAAGATCAACATCTTCACGGCGCGCCCTGGCATCGTCATCGGCAAGCGCGGCGCGGGCGTCGAGACCCTCAAGAAAGAGGTCCAGGCCCTCACGTCGAACGAGGTTTTCCTGAACATCCAGGAGGTCCGCAAGGCCGAGACGAACGCGCAGCTCGTCGCCGAGAACGTCGCGACCCAGCTCGAGCGTCGCGTCGCCTTTCGCCGCGCCATGAAGAAGGCCGTTCAGACGGCCATGAAGTTCGGAGCCAAGGGCATCCGCCTCGCGTGCTCGGGTCGCCTCGGTGGCGCCGAGATGTCGCGCTACGAGTGGTACCACGAGGGTCGCGTGCCGCTGCACACGCTGCGCGCCGACATCGAGTACGGCACGACGGAGGCCCACACGACCTACGGCGCCATCGGCGTCAAGTGCTGGATCTTCAAGGGTGAGGTTCTCCCCCAGCGCAACTCGCGCCTCTCCTAAGCGTTTCGACCAGCATTCTTCAGCAAGTAACGAAGAGGATTTCCAATGCTCGCTCCTAAAAAAGTCAAGTGGCGCAAACAGCAGAAGGGCAAACGCCGCGGTATCTCGAAGGGCGCCACGACGGTGACGTTCGGCGAGTACGGCCTGCAGGCGCTGTCGCCGGGCTTCGTGACGTCGCGCCAGATCGAGGCGGCGCGCATCGCGATCTCCCGCCACGTCAAGCGCGGCGGCAAGCTCTACATCCGTATCTTCCCGGACAAGCCCATCTCGAAGAAGCCGGCCGAGACCCGAATGGGTAAGGGCAAAGGCAATCCCGAGGAGTGGGTGGCCGTGGTTCGCCCCGGGCGCGTCATGTACGAGCTCGAAGGCGTCCAGGAGAAGCTCGCGCGGGAGGCGTTCCACCTCGCCGAGCACAAGCTCTCGGTCCAGACCCGGTTCGTCGCGCGGGAGCAGATCCTGTGAAGGGCCTTGCGGCGAAGGACCTCCGCGGGAACGATCCCGCCGAGTTGGTCAGCACGCGACGCAAGCTCGAGGAGGATCTGTTCAAGAACCGCCTCAAGAAGAACACCAATCAGCTGGAGAACACGATGCTGATCCGCAAGGCGCGGAGAGACATCGCCCGCGTGAACACCGTTTTGACGGAGCGTATGCGCGCCGACGCCAACGTCGGCAAGCTCGCCAAGGTGTCCGGCGCGACGACCAAGGAGAAGGCGAAGTGAGCAGCGAAACGCACAAAGGGACAGGCAGCCAGTCTGGCGACGACAGCGGTCGCGACAAGATTCACCGTCGCGAGCTCATCGGCGTCGTCACGAGCGACAAGATGACGAAGACGCGCGTCGTCGTCGTCGAGCGCCGCCTCTCGCACAAGAAGTACGGCAAGTTCATGTCGAGCCGCACGAAGTACAAGGCGCACGACGAGAAGAACGAATATAAGACCGGCGATCGCGTCCTCATCGTGGAAAGCCGTCCGCTCTCGCGCGAGAAGCGCTGGCGCGTCGAACGCCTCATCGACCGGCCGCAAGAAGCCTAGGAAGGGCGACTAAAAGTCATGGTTCAAACCACCAGTACGCTCGACATCGCCGACAACTCGGGCGCCAAGAAGGTCATGTGCATCCGGGTGCTCGGCGGCACGCGGCGCAAGTACGCGTCTCTTGGAGACGTGATCGTCGTGTCGATCAAAGAGGCGATTCCGAACTCGAAGGTCAAGAAGGGCGACGTCGCGAAGGCGGTCATCGTCCGCGTGAAGAAAGAGGTTTCGCGTCAGGACGGGTCGTACATCCGTTTCGACACGAACTCGGCCGTGCTCGTCGACAAGGACAACGAGCCTGTCGGCACGCGCATCTTCGGGCCCGTCGCGCGCGAGCTTCGCGCGAAGCGCTTCATGAAGATCATCTCGCTCGCTCCGGAGGTTCTGTAGTCATGCACGTTCGCAAGGGTGATCAGGTCGTCGTCATCGCGGGCAAGGAGAAGGGCAAACGAGGGCGCGTGCTTCGTCTCCTGACCGCCAAGGGGCGCATCGTCATCGAGCGCGTCGCCATGGTGAAGAAGCACACGAAGCCGACGCAGCGCCAGCCCCGTGGCGGCATCATCGAGAAAGAGGGCTCGGTCGAGGCTTCGAACGTCGCGCTTTGGTGCGGCAAGTGCGCGGCTCCCCGTCGCGCGCGCGTCGACCTGACGGCCGAGGGCAAGAACAAGAAGCGCATCTGCGCGAAGTGCGCGACCGTTTTCGAGACGACGTAGTAGCAACAAGGACCAAGCGTTATGGCCGACGAAAAAGACAGCAAAGCGGGCAAGGGCGCCAAGCCCAGCCTGACGCCGGAGCAAGAGGCCGAGGCGGCCGCCAAGAAGGCGGCACGCGCCGAGGCGAAGGCCAAAGGCGTCAAGGGCGCCAAGGGCAAAGGCGGCGCCGCCGTCGAGGTCGCCGCGGAGCGCGTCAAGCGCGACAAGGCGCCGCGCCTGCGAACGCTCTACGACACCGAGATCAAGCAGAAGCTCCAAAAGGAGCTGGGCCTCGCGAACCCCATGGAGGTTCCCAAGCTCACGAAGATCACCATCAACATGGGCATCGGCGAGGCCGTGACGAATCCGAAGCTGCTCGACAGTGCCGTCGAAGAGCTCGGCGCCATCACGGGCCAGCGTCCGGTCGTCACCAAGGCGAAGAAGTCGATCGCCGTTTTTAAACTACGCGCCGGCCAGAAGATCGGCTGCATGGTGACGCTGCGTAAGAATCACATGTACGAGTTCCTCGACCGTCTCGTGAACTTCGCGCTCCCCCGGGTGCGCGACTTCAAGGGTGTGTCGCCGAAGTCGTTCGACGGGCGCGGTAACTACACGCTCGGTGTCCGCGAAGAGATCATCTTCCCCGAGATCAACTTCGAGCGTCTCGACAAGGCCAAGGGGATGAACATCACCTTCAACACCACCGCCGCGAACGACGATCAGAGCCGCGCGCTCCTCCGTCACTTCGGCATGCCCTTCAGGAATTAGAAAATGGCAAAAACCGTCGACATGCCCGGCAACAAGGCTGCGCCGAAGTGGCGCGTGCGGCACCGCAACCGGTGCAAGGCGTGCGGTCGCGCGCGCGCGTTCCTTCGGCAGTTCGAGCTCTGCCGCATTTGTTTCCGCAACCTGTCGCTGCGTGGAGATATCCCCGGCGTCATCAAGTCGAGCTGGTAGGTGGTGCTTCAATGTCAATGACTGACCCAATCGCCGATTTCCTTTCGCGCATCCGCAACGGCATCATGGCGCGCCACGCCGAGGTCGTCGCCCCGTCGTCGAAGCTCAAGTCGAAGCTCTGCGAGGTCCTCGAGCTCGAGGGCTACATCGCCGGCCACGACGTGCGCGAGACCGACGGTCACGAAGAGATCGTCGTGCGCCTTCGCTGGGCCGACCCGCGCACGAACGCCATCACGGGCCTTCGCCGCCGTTCGCGTCCCGGTCAGCGCATGTACGTCCGCCACGGCAACATTCCCAAGATCCGCTCGGGCCTCGGCATCGCGATTTTGTCGACGTCGAAGGGCCTCATGACCGACCGGGCCGCTCGTAAAGCGGGCCTCGGCGGCGAGCTTCTCTGCGAAGTTTGGTAAGGAGCGCCTCCCATGTCTCGAATTGGTAGAAAACCGCTCCCCATGCCCAAGGGCGTCACGCTCGTCCAGAAGGCGGGCATGATGAGCGTCAAAGGTCCGAAGGGTGAGCTCACGAAGGCGTTGCCCGAGGGCATCACGATCAAGATCGAGGGCGGCGTGCTCCTCGTCTCGCGCGCCAACGACGAGCGTCAGAACCGCGCGAAGCACGGCCTCGTCCGCGCGCACTTGGCCAACATGGTCAAGGGCGTCACCGACGGATGGACGCGCGAGCTCGAGATCAACGGCGTTGGTTATCGCGCCGAGGTCACGGGCGACACGCTCACGATGGCGCTCGGTTACTCGCACCCCGTCGTGTTCAAGCTCCCCAAGGGCGTGACCGGCAAGGTCGAGAAGAACCGCATCGCCCTCACGGGCGCCGACCGCGACGTGCTCGGTCAGACGGCCGCGAAGGTTCGCGAGCTGCGTCCCCCCGAGCCGTACAAGGGCAAGGGCGTCAAGTACGTCGAAGAGACGATCAAGAAGAAGGTCGGTAAGGCCGGCGCGACCGGCAGCGGCGCGAAGTAAGCGGCAAGCGACTCAAGGACGACATCATGCTGACGAACATCAAGTACAAAAAAGAAGCCCGCGAAAAGCGCCACAACTCGTCGCGCAAGAAGCTGTCGGGCACGGCGGAGCGTCCGCGCCTCGCCATCTTCCGCAGCGCCAAGCACATCTATGCGCAGGTCATCAACGACGAGCAGAAGATGACGCTCGTCTCGACGTCCGACGTCAAGCTCGCCAAGGGCGAGGACGCCAAGAAGGGCCTCGCGAAGAAGGTTGGCAACGAGATCGCCAAGCTCTGCAAAGAGAAGGGCATCGACAAGGTCGTCTTCGACCGCGCGGGCTACAAGTACCACGGTCGTGTCTCGGCTCTCGCCGACGGCGCGCGCGAAGCTGGACTGAGTTTCTAAAGGAACCACATGGCCATCAACTACGAAGACGTCGGCGAGCTCGTCGACAATGTTGTGTTCATCAACCGCGTCGCCAAGGTCGTCAAGGGCGGCCGTCGCTTCTCGTTCTCGGCGCTCGTCGTCGTGGGCGATCAGCGCGGCTACGTCGGCGCCGGCCTCGGCAAGGCGAACGAGGTTCCCGAGGCGATCCGCAAGGGCACTGAACAAGCCAAGAAGAACCTGTTCCGCATCCCGCTTCAGGGCGGCACGATTCCCCACGAGGTGCAGGGGCACTTTGGCGCGGGCTCGGTGATCCTCCGCCCGGCGAGCGCCGGTACGGGCGTCATCGCGGGCGGCGCCGTCCGCCCCGTCCTCGAGGTCGCAGGAGTGCAGGACATCCTCACGAAGTGCATCGGCACGTCGAACCCGCACAACGTCATTCACGCCACGATTGACGCTCTCATGCAGCTCCGCAGCGGCGAAGCGGCGGCGGCGCTCCGTGGCAAGACCCTCGCCGAAGTTCGGGAGTAACAGTCATGGCCAAGCAACTTCGCGTGACCCTCGTTCGGAGCGGCATCAACCGCCCCGCGCAGCACAAGCTGACGATTCGCCACCTCGGACTCACGAGGATGGGTATGAGCAAAGTGTTGCCGGACAACGTCTCCGTTCGCGGCATGATTCGCGCCGTCTCTCATCTCGTGACCGTCGAAAAGGCTGACTAGGAACAATCATGGGAACGACTCTGCATACGTTGAAGGGGCCGAAGGGCGCGACGCGCAACCGCAAGCGCATCGGCCGCGGCCCGGGCTCGGGAACGGGCGAGCAGTCCGGCAAGGGCGTCAAGGGTCAGAAGGCCCGCACCGGTCACCACGGCGCGCGCCTCGGCTTCGAGGGCGGCCAGATGCCGATGCAGCGCAGCTTCCCAAAGAAGGGCTTCAAGAATCCTTTCCGCGCGGAGATCTTCGCCGTGAACCTCGGCGCGATCGACAAGCGGTTCGAGAGCGGCACGGTCGACCTCGCGGCGCTCCAGGGCGCCGGCATGGTCCCCCGCAGCCTCAAGACGGTGAAGATTCTCGGCGAGGGCAACCTCACGAAGAAGCTCAGCTTCAAGGCGGGGGCCTTCTCGGCCGCGGCCAAAGAAAAAATCGAGAAGGCGGGCGGCACGGCTGAAGTCGTGTCAGCCTAGCGGCCTCCGACTTCCAAGCGATCTAGCGAGCACTGTCGGCACCGTTATAACAGGGGACGATCATGGCCTCCGGCTTTCAGAACATCGGCAAGATTCCCGAGCTGCGGCGAAGGATCTTCTACACGCTGTCGCTGCTCGCGGTTTACCGCATCGGCGCCTTCGTGACGACGCCGGGGGTGAACCGCGCCATCATGGCGAAGATCGTCAACCAGGCCTCGGGCACGTTCCTGGGCCTCTTCAATATGTTTTCGGGCGGCGCGCTCGAGCAGATGTCGATCTTCGCGCTCGGCATCATGCCGTACATCAGCGCGTCGATCATTTTGCAGCTGCTCACCGTCGTCGTCCCGAAGCTCGAGCAGATTCAGAAGGAAGGCGAGATGGGCCGGCGGCGGCTCAACCAGTACACGCGCTACGGCTGCGTGATCCTGTCGCTCATCCAGGCGTTCTTCATCGCGCGTTGGCTCGAATCGAACAATCGCGCGTATGCCCAGTTCGGCCAGGTCGTCATCAATCCCGGCTGGGGCTTCCGCATGTTGACGATGGTCTCGCTCACGACGGGCACGGCCTTCATCATGTGGCTTGGTGAGCAAATCACCGAGCGCGGCATCGGGAACGGCATCTCGCTGATCATCTTTGCGGGCATCGTCACCGACATGCCCGACGCGGCCGTCCGCATGTTTCAGAAGGCGAAGACGGGCGACATCACGGCCTTCGACCTCGCCATCATTGGCGTGCTGATTGTTCTGGTGGTGGGCGTCATCATCTTCTTCGAACGCGGGCAAAGACGAATTCCGGTCCAATACGCCAAGCGCGTCGTGGGCCGAAAGATGTTCGGCGGCCAGTCGACGCACCTTCCGCTCAAGGTCAACACGGCCGGCGTCATCCCGCCGATTTTCGCGTCGTCGATTCTCATGTTCCCGCAGCAGATTGCGTCGTTCGTCCAGACGCCCTGGATGCAGCGGATCTCCGAGGCGCTTCACCCCGGCGACTGGCGCTACAACTTCCTCTACATCTCGCTGATCGTTTTCTTCTGCTACTTCTATACGGCCGTCAGCTTCAACCCCGTCGACGTCGCCGAGAACATGAAGAAGTACGGCGGCTTCATCCCCGGGATTCGCCCCGGCAAGGCCACGGCCGCATACATCGACAAGGTGCTGACGCGGATCACCTTCGGCGGCGCCGTCTACATTGCGACGATTTGCGTGCTGCCGTCGCTCCTGCACGAGAAGATGAAGGTCCCGTTCTACTTCGGCGGCACGGGCCTCATGATCGTCGTCGGCGTCGCGCTCGACACCGTTCAGCAGATTGAGTCGCACCTCATCACGCGTAACTACGAAGGGTTCACTGGCCCGCGCGGGCCCCGCATCCGTGGCCGTGGCGCCAGCGGGGGCGGCCGGGCCGGCGCGCTCGGGTCGTAGTGGCGGGTCGCAGTGGCGGGTCGTAGTGGCATCTTTGGTGGATTGACAGGTTGGGTGAGAACCTTCTTTTCTTTGGTCCCCCGGGAGTCGGTAAGGGGACGCAGGCTCAGCGCCTGTCGTCGGTCTTCCGCATTCCGCACATCAGCACGGGCGACATGCTGCGCGCGGCGATCCAGTCGTTCACGCCTCTCGGCAACCGCGCCAAGGCCTTCATGGACGCCGGGCAGCTCGTCCCCGACGACCTCATTCTCGACGTCATCGCCGATCGCCTCACGCAGTCCGACACGGCGCGCGGCTTTCTTCTCGACGGCTTTCCGCGCACCGTGCCTCAGGCCGAGGCTCTCGCCGGCATCCTCGTCGCCGCAGGCAAGGCGCTCAGCGCCGTGCTCGTCCTCGACGCGCCCGTCGAAGAGCTCGTCGATCGCATCGCAAAGCGCCGCACCTGCCAAACTTGCGGCGCGACGTATCACCTCGTCGCGAAGCCTTCGAAGCAGGCTGGCGCGTGCGACCGTTGCGCCGGTCCGCTCATTCAACGCAGCGACGACTCTGAGGAGATCATCCGCAAGCGCCTCGTCGAGTACCTCGGCAAGACGAAGCCAGTCCTCGACTACTTTCGCGCGCACGAAGAAATCTGGCCGCTTCGCTTCATCGACGCCGCCGGCAACATCGATCAAATCTTCGGACGCATCTACGCGGCCGTGCTCCTGAGCTGACGATGTCGATTCAACTCAAGAGCCCCGCCGAGATCACGAAGCTGCGTGAGGTGAACCTCATCGTCGCCGACGTGCTCGACGCGCTCGAGGCCGTCGCGAAGCCGGGCCTCACGACCTGGGAGCTCAACGAGGTCGCCGACAAGAGGATGAAGCACCACAAGGCCGACTCGGCCTTTCTGGGCTACCACGGCTATCCGGCCGTGCTCTGCACATCGGTCAACGAGGTCGTCGTGCACGGCATTCCGCGCAAGGACGTCGTCTTGAAAGAGGGCGACCTGTTGTCGATCGACTTCGGTTGCTACAAAGACGGCTGGTGCGGGGACTCCGCCCGCACGCTCCCCATTGGCAAGGTCTCGGCGAAAGCCGAGGCGCTTATGACGGCGACGCGCGAGTCGCTCGAGCGGGCGATCGCGCAGTGCGTCCCCGGCAATCGTCTGGGCGACATTGGCTGGGCCGTGCAGTCGCACGTCGAGCCCAAGGGCTACTCCGTCGTCCGGCAATTCGTCGGCCACGGGATTGGCCGCAAGATGCACGAAGAGCCCCACGTCCCGAACTACGGGGAGACGGGCAAAGGGCGCCGGCTGTCGGCCGGTTTGGTGATCGCCATCGAGCCCATGATCAACGCCGGGACCGCCGAAGTCCTGGTCGAAGATGATGGGTGGACTGCTGTAACCAAAGATGGTAGCCTCTCTGCCCATTTTGAGCATTCGGTCGCCATCACCGATGACGGCCCGATTGTGCTCTCCAGGACGTGACCGGCAATGACGGTGACATCCATGGAGAGGGCTGCGTATTTCCCCAAGATTCAGACGTTTCGTGATATCGGGAGCACTCGATGAAGGTCAGAGCATCCGTCAAGAAGGTGTGTGAGAAGTGCAAGGTCATCCGCCGGCGCGGCGTCGTGCGGGTGATCTGCGAGAACCAGCGTCACAAGCAGAGGCAGGGTTAAACAATGGCACGTCTAGCTGGCGTCGATCTTCCGCGTAACAAGCGGATGGATATCGCGCTCACATACATCTACGGAATCGGTCGCGCGCTCGCCAAGCAGATCCTGCAGGCCGCCGACGTGCCGCTCGAGAAGCGCACCGACGATCTCGACGACAACGAGTCGCGACGTCTGCGCGAAGTCATCGAGCAGAAGCAGATCAAGGTCGAGGGCGATCTTCGTCGAGACGTCTCGATGAACATCAAGCGCCTCATGGACCTCGGCTGCTTCCGTGGCCTCCGCCACCGCAAGAGCTTGCCCGTTCGTGGTCAGCGCACTCATACGAACGCGCGCACGCGCAAAGGCCCGCGCAAGGGTCAGGCGATTCGCAAGAAGACCGAAGGGACGGGAGCTTAATCCATGGCGACGGCACCTGAAGCGTTGGCGAATAAGGCTGGAAAGCCCAAGGCCAAGAAGGTCAAGAAGAACATCCAGAGCGGCATCGCCCACATCACGGCGTCGTTCAACAACACGATCGTCACGATCACCGACGTTTCGGGCAACGTCGTCGCGTGGTCGTCGTCGGGCGTCAAGGGCTTCAAAGGCTCGCGCAAGTCGACGCCATTCGCGGCGCAGCTCGCGGCCGAAGACGCCGCGCACAAGGCCATGGAGCACGGCATGCGCTCGATGAGCGTGTACGTGAAGGGCCCCGGCTCGGGACGTGAGTCGGCGCTGCGTGCGCTCGCCTCGACGGGCTTCAAGATCACGCTCATCCGCGACCTCACGCCGGTGCCGCACAACGGCTGCCGTCCTCCCAAGCGCCGTCGCGTTTGATCTGTTTGTTGGCTTTTTTTTAAGGAACTCCCACTCAGATGGCGAATTACTCCGGACCCGTTTGCCGCCTTTGCCGGCGCGAAGACATGAAGCTGTTCCTCAAAGGGGACCGCTGCTACACGGACAAGTGCGGCTACGAGCGCCGCGCCTACGCTCCCGGTCAGCACGGCCAGGCGCGCCGTCGCAAGATCTCGAACTACGGTTCGCAGCTGCGCGAGAAGCAGAAGGTCAAGCGCATGTACGGCATCGCGGAGAAGCAGTTCCGCGGCTACTACCACAAGGCGATCCGCATGAAGGGCGTCTCGGGTGAAAACCTGCTGCAGCTCCTCGAGCGCCGTCTCGACAACGTTGTCTATCGGCTCGGGTTCGCGTCCGACCACGCCGAGGCGCGCCAGCTCGTGCGCCACGGTCACTTCAAGGTCAACGGCCACAAAGTGAACGTTCCTTCGTTCCTCTGCCGCGCCAACGACGCCATCGAGGTCCGCGAGAAGTCGCGCAAGGTGACGCGCGTTCTCGAGAGCTTGGGCGCCGTCGACCGCAGGGGCGTGCCGAAGTGGCTCGAGCTCGACAAGGACGCCTTCACGGGCAAGCTAACCTCGCTCCCCGCGCGTGAAGACCTCACGATGCCGATTCGCGAGCAGCTGATCGTTGAGTTGTATTCTCGCTAACGCGAGTTGGAACTTTATTCTCGCTAGCGCGAGTTGAGCTTCACGCCTCGCCCAAGGGCGAGGCGGACCTTTTTCTTTTCGTCGTACCTTTCTCGGAGCACACAGGAGATCGCATGGCTGGCACGCAATCCACGCAGACGAACACGTTCATCGCGCGCAACTGGCGCGACCTCATCCGTCCGCGCAAGCTCGAGGTCGACGCCGAGAGCCTCACGCCGACGTACGGCAAGTTCACGTGCGAGCCGCTCGAGCGTGGCTTCGGGACGACGCTCGGCAACAGCCTCCGTCGCATCCTCCTGTCGTCGCTCCAGGGATCGGCCATCACGGCGATCAAGATCGAGGGCGCGCTCCACGAGTTCACGACGATCCCCGACGTCGTCGAGGACGTGACGGACATCGTGCTCAACCTCAAAGAGGTTCTGCTCAAGTGCGTCGACTCGAAGCCGCGCGTGCTGCGCATCGAGAAGGACGGCGAGGGCAAGATCTCGGCGGGTGACATTCTTCTCACGGACGGCGTCGAGGTGCTCAACCCCGACCACCACGTCCTGACGTGCGCCAAGGGCGCGAAGCTGCGCATCGAGCTCCAGGTGGGCACGGGCCGCGGCTACGTCCCGGCCGAGCGCAACAAGACGCCGCAGATGTCGGTCGGCGTCATCGCGATCGACTCGCTCTTCTCCCCCATCCGCAAGGTCAACTTCCAGGTGACCAACGCGCGCGTCGGTCAGCAGACGGACTACGATCGTCTCGCGATCGAGGTCTGGACGAACGGCGCCGTGAAGCCCGAGGACGCCGTGGCTTTCGCCGCGAAGATCCTCAAGGACCAGCTCTCGATCTTCATCAACTTCGAGGAGGGCGCCGAGCCCGCTCACGAGACGGTCGTCTCCGAGGAGCAGGCCAAGCTCAACGAGAACCTCTGGAAGTCGGTCGACGAGCTCGAGCTGTCGGTCCGTTCGGCGAACTGCCTCCAGAACGCGAACATCCGCTACATCGGCGAGCTCGTGCAGCGCACGGAGTCCGAGATGCTCAAGACGAAGAACTTCGGCCGCAAGTCGCTGAAGGAGATCAAAGAGATCCTCGCCGAGATGGGCCTCTCGCTCGGCATGAAGCTCGAGGGCTGGCCGGGCGACGGCCCCCCCAAGAAGGCCGCCTAAAGGGCCGCCTCGCGGCACGCTGACAGTTTCGACTTCGAATCGAAGAGAAGTAGAAGATAGGAAAAAAGGACCATGCGGCATCGTGTAGCTGGACTCACTCTTTCGCGGACGTCGGCGCATCGCCAGGCGTTGTTCTCTAACCTCGTGGCAGCCCTGCTCACCAACGAGCGCATCCGCACGACGGATGCGAAGGCGAAGGAGACGCGTCGCCTCGCCGAGAGGACGATTACCTGGGCCCGTCGCGTGGGAGACATCCTCACGAAGAAGCCCGAGCGCCGCAGCTCCGAGGAGTCAGCGCGCGTCGTCCATGCCGTGCGCATGGCGAAGCGGGTGGTTCGCGACCGCGGCGCCGTCATGAAGCTCTTCGATGAGCTCGCGCCGCGCTTCGCGTCGCGTCGCGGGGGCTACACGCGCATCATGAAGCTCGGCCAGCGTCCGGGCGACGCCGCGCCGATGTCGCTCCTCGAGCTCATGCCGGACGAGAACGCTCCGGCCGTCAAGTCCACGGACGCTCCCGAGGCGAAGGCCAAGGGCGTGAAGGCCGCGGCCTCGACAGAGAAGGCCGCCAAGGCCCCGGCCGGCAAGAAGGCCGCCGAAGCTGGCGAGAAGAAGACCAAGGCCAAGGCCAAGGCCAAGGCCAAGAAGGAAGAGTAGTCGAGTCGTCGACTCGTCGACTCGTAGAATGAGAGGACTCCCTCGCGGGAGATCCGAAACGGCGCCGGACCTCGAAAGAGTCCAGGCGCCGTTTTCTTTTGGGGGTCGAAACGTAACGTCGACGTAGGGAGACTCCGTCGGCGGCGCGATCGTTTGGTGCGACCGTCAGGCGCAGCGTGTATGGGGTTTTGAGCCTGGGATCGACCCGCGTCCGCTGCTACAGTTCCCCAGCTGTCCTGTCGAATGTTCCTTGCGGGCGAGGACCGCCTCCTCGTGCCACCCAAGGAGCTCTTTTCATGAACACTGGACCGGGGGCCAAAGTGGCAGAGAACCAGCAGAACGTGCGAGCCGCGGAGCGGTACGACCTCGAAGTGAAGGTCGACCTCGAGAGCGACCACAACTTCTACACCGGCCTCACGCAGAACATCAGCGCGGGCGGGTTGTTCATCGCCACGCACCAGCTGCGGCGCATCGGCGATCGCATCACGCTGAACTTCAACATCCCGGGCACCGAGGGCACCGTCAAGGTCGAGACCGAGGTGCGGTGGATCCGCGAGAACTCGGCCCTCACGCGCGCCGATGGCGCGACGGGTATGGGCGTGCGGTTCATCAACCTCTCGCCCGAGGCGACCACCGCCATCACCAAGTTCCTCTCGACCCGCGACTCCCTCTACTACGACGACGAATGATCCGCGGGTAGGGGACTTCGGCGCGTTCGCGACGCTCGTCCCGCCGCTCCTTTACCCCTCGCCCCGCGTTGCGGGGAGAGGGGTTTGACGTGCCCTGTTGACCTTTCGCCGCTGCGTGGCGTATGACGCGCGCAGGATGGGCGAGGCGGGACAGGTGCCGGGCATTGGTTGGGAGTCGTTCGCGCTGTCGTTCGCGTCCCTGGGCGTCGTGTGCCTCGTGGCGTACTTCGCGCTGAAGCTGCTCGCGGGGAAGGGGATCGGGCGCGCGGGCGGAGCGATTCGCGTCGTGGCCCGGTGCCCGCTCGAGCCGCGCCGGTCGGTCTACGTCATCGAGGCCGCGGGGCGGTGCTTTCTCGTGGGCGTGGGGGACGGGCCGATGGCCGTCCTCGCCGAGCTCGACAAGGCCGCGCTGCCGAAGGACGTGCCGTCGGCGACGCCGCGGTTCTCCGAGGTGCTCGCGCGTGTCCTCAAGCGTCCCGCGCCCCGCGATGCCGGACCGAAGGTCGCGGCGCCGTGAAGAGCCGCGCCGCGAAGGTCGCGCTCGGCGGGCTCGCGCTCGCGGGCGCGGCGGCGTTGCCGTCCGTCGCGCACGCCGCCGGGGGAAACAGGGGGGGCATCGGGGGCCTCGGGCCCGTGCCGCTCGTGCTCGCGATGGCGGCGCTGTCGATGTTGCCGTTCGCGCTCCTCATGGTGACGTGCTTCGTGCGCGTCTCCGTCGTGCTGTCGATTCTACGCAGCGCGATCGGCGCGCCCCAGCTGCCGCCCACGCAGGTGCTCACCGGCCTGTCGCTCATCATCACGCTCGCCGTCATGGCGCCCACGGGCGAAAAGATGTTCGCGGCCGTCGCGCCCGTGCTCGGCGGCGTCCCCGGCGGCGTCGCCGACGCCGATCTCTCGAACGGTCAGACGATCGCCGCGCTCGGCAAAGCCGCGGAGCGCGCCAAGGAGCCGCTGCGCGACTTCCTCGTCAAGCATACGGGCCCGCGCGATCGCGCGACCTTCCTGGCCCTCGCGCGCAAGATGCGCCCGCCCGAGGAGCGCGCCGCGATCGCCGAGCGCGACCTCGCCGTCATCGTACCCGCCTTCGTGACGTCCGAGCTGCGGCGGGCCTTCGAGATCGGGTTCCTACTCTTTCTACCGTTCCTCGTGATCGACATGGTCGTCGCGAACCTGCTCCTCGCCCTCGGCATGCAGATGCTGTCGCCGACCACCGTTTCGCTGCCGTTCAAGCTCATGCTGTTCGTCGTCGCCGATGGCTGGCAGCTCGTCGTGCGCGGCCTCATGGAGAGCTACCTGTGAGCGGGACGGGTCTGTCGCTCGTGCTGCACGCGGCACGCGAGGCGCTCTTGCTCGTGCTGCTGCTGTCGGCGCCGCCGCTGCTCGCGAGCATGGCCGTCGGCTTCGTCGTCGGCGTCGTGCAGGCGGCGACGCAGATCCAGGACCAGACGCTCGCCTTCGTTCCCAAGCTCGTCGTCGTGCTCGTCGTGCTCGCCGCGATGGGACCGCTCTTGGGGGCGCAGCTCGCGCGCTTCACCGATTCGATGTTGTTGGCGATCCCGCTCGTGCGCTGAGGACGCCGAAGGATCGTGCTCGCCGACGGAGTTCCCCGCGCGCTCGTCGCCGTAGGCCTCGGGGCGGCGCGCACGGTGCCCGTGACGTGGCTCGTGAGCCCGCTCGGTGGGGCGCACTTCCCGGCTCCGGCGCGTGTCGCGTTCGGCTTGCTGCTCGCGTCGTTCGCCGAGCCCGCGCTGTCGGCGGCGGTCGCGCGCGCCGATCTGGCGCACGCGGGCGCCACGCTGGTTTTCCTCGTCCTCGCCCGCGAGCTCCTCGTGGAGCTC
>JBBQJG010000091.1:0-18397 GCA_038325725.1 Polyangia bacterium
GTAGGCCCCTCTCTCGAGGCCTACGAAGAGGTCCTGCGCCGCCGCCCCAAGAGCCCCGTCGCGCTCAAAGCCGCGGCCGATCTGTACCGAACGAAGGGCGACCCGGCGAAGGCTGCCGCTTACTACGAGCGGCTGCGCCGCATGTCGCCCGAGGATCCGCGGCCGCTTTTCTTGCTGGGCACGTCCTACTACGAGGCCGGTCGGCTCGACGCCGCCGAGCGTATGTTCACCGAGGGCGCGCGCTTCCCGGGCATGCTCGGCGACGCGTACTCGAACCTCGGCGCCATCGCCTTTCGGCGCGGCAACCTCAAAGAGGCGCTCTGGTTCCTCTCGCGGGCCGCGCAGCGGCGCCCGGGCAAGGCGGGCGTCCGCTACAATTACGGGCTCGCGCTGCTGGCCGCCCAGCACTTCGACGACGCGCGAAAAGAGGCGGAGGCCGCCGTGTTGGCCGCGCCGGCCGACGCCGAGGTCCGGTTTCTCGGCGGCGTCGTCGCGCTGCGCATGGGGCGGCTCACCGACGCCGCAGCCGCCTTCGCCGAAACGCTTCGACTCGACCCCGCGCACGCCGACGCCCGCCACAACCTCGCGCTGCTCGAGTCGCTACGGCCGAGCGAGTCAGCGACGTCGTTCTCCCTTCATTAGTCGCCGCCGCCGGGGGGCGGGGCGGCCTTCGGAGCTTCGGCGGAGCGCAGGGGGTTGCCCTCGACATCGCGCAGCTCGACGGGGGCGATCTTCTCGAGCTTGTCGCGCAGCGACGTCGCGTCGCCCACCACGACGATGGTCAGCTTGTCGGGCAGCAGGTACCTGCGCGCGACGCGCCGGACGTCGTCCTTCGTCACGGCGGCGACCTTCTTCGTGTAGTCGGCGAGGTACGTCGCCGGCAGGCCGTAGACGGCGATCTCGGCGAGCTGGTTCGCGATCGCGGCGCGCGTCGCGAAGCGCGCCGGGAACGACTTGATGAGCTGATCCTTCGCGCGAGCGAGCTCGGCGTCGGTGACGTCGGCGTCGCGCATGCCGTTTATCTCTTTGATGATCTCCTGAACGGACTCGGCCGTGTGGGCCGCCACGAACTCGCCGCCGGCCGAGAACGGGCCCGGCGTCTTGCGCGACTCGAAGCTCGAGCGCGCGCCATAGGTCCACGCCTTGCCCTCGCGCAGGTTGAGGTCCAGGCGATAGAAGCCGCCGCCCAGAATCATGTTCATGACCGTCACGGCGAAGTAGTCCGGGCTCGTGCGAGCGATGCCGAAGCCGCCCACGCGAATCGACGACTGCGGCGCGCCCGCCTTGTCGACGAGGAAGATGCGCGTCTTGTTGGCCACGGGTCCGGGCACCGGCAGCTTGGGCAGCGGCACCTTGCGCGGCTTCCACCCTTTGAAAGCGTCCTCGAGCAGGGGGCGCAGCGCGGCCTCGGTGGTGTCGCCCGCGGCGATGAGGACGGCGTTGTCGGGGTGCCAGTACTTGCCGTAGGTCGCGCGCAGGGTGGCGGGCGTCATCTTCTTGAGCGACGCCTCGACGCCGGTCTGCGGCCAGCCGTACGGGTGCTTGGCACCGTAGAGCAGCCGCGCGAACGTCAGCGTCGCGATCGTGGGCGGGCTGTCCTTGCGACGCGTGATGGCCGTGAGGCTGTTGTCGCGAACGCGCGCGAACTCGGCCTCGGCGAAGGCCGGGGCGACGACGACGTCCGCGAAGACGGCGAGCGCCGGCGCGAGGTTCTTGCCGAGCACGGACAGCGTCGCGCTCGACGAGTCCCAACCGCTGCCGCCACCCATCGCGGCGCCGAGCGAGGCCAACTGGTCGGCGATCTCGAGTGGCGTGCGCGTCTTCGTGCCCTCGTCGAGCATGCGCCTGGTCATCTCGGCGAGGCCCGACAGATCAGCGCCGTTCGTGGCGCCGCCCGCCTTCACGACGAGGTTGAGCTCTACGAGGGGAAGCTCGTGAAACTCCGCGAGAAGAACCTCGAGCCCGTTCTTGAGCTTGAAGCGCTTGAACGCCGGCACGGCGAAGATCGGCTCGGGGCCCGGCGGCGGCTGCCTCTGGCGGAAAGGCGCGTCGGGCGTCTCGCGAACCGGGGGCGCCGGCTCCGCCGGGGCGAGCGAGACGGGCGGCGGCGCGACGAACGCGACCGAGGCCGCGGCGGGAGCCGGGGGCGGCGCGGCCGCACAACCGAGGAGGCCGACGCCAAGTCCAGCGACGAGCGCCTTGCGCGCGAACGCCTTCCGCGCGAACGCCTTCTGAAACGTCACTTCTTCACCACCCGGCCCATGATGGGCGCGTCGGGGTTGGGCTGCACCGTCACGATGACGCGGGCGCCGGGGCGCAGGGACTCCTTGGCGGCGCGCTGAACCGCGGCCGCGTCGACGGCGCGGTACTTCGCGACGTCCTCGGCCAGGTACCCGGGATCGCCTGCGAGGTAGTTGTAGTGCTGCAGGCGCTCGGCCCGCGTGATGAGCGACTCGAGGCCGCGGACGTTGTCGGCCTCGATCTGGTTCTTGGCGCGCTCGAGCTCCGGGGCGTCGACGGGCGTCGTCTGCAGGCGGACGATCTCCTCGCTGATGACGTCGAGCAGCTCGTCGACGGAGTGGCCAGGCATCGGAGACGCCGTGATCTCGAACTCGCTCGCGAGCATGCGGCTGTCCTGCGCCGCCGACACGCTCTGGGCGATCTTGAGATCGTAGACGAGGCGCTTGTACAGACGCGACGACCGGCCGTGGCCGAGGACGTTCGCGAGCACGTCGAGGTCGCGATCACCGGGCGCGTAGTTCGCGGGCGAGGGGAACGAGATCGACAGCTGCGGCCGCTGCACCTTGGCCTCCATGGCGATGCGCTTCGACGTCGCGAGCGGCGCGTCCTTCACCGCGCGGCGCACGATGGCGGCCGCGCGAGGGATCGGCCCGAAGTACTTCTCGACGAGCTCCCGGACCTTCGTCGGCGCGAAGTCGCCCGCGATGACGAGCGTCGCGTTGTTGGGGACGTAGTACGTCCGGAAGAACGCCTTAACGTCGTCGACGGACGCCGCCGACAGATCCTCCATCGACCCGATCGTCTCGTGGAAGTAGGGATGCCCCGGCGGATACAGCGCCTCGGCCTGCACGCGGCCGAGCAGCCCCATGGGCCGGTTCTCGTAGTTCTGGCGGCGCTCGTTCTTGACGACGTCGCGCTGGATGTCGACCGTCTGCGCGAAGCCCGCGCGCTCGAGGAGGAAGCCCATGCGGTCGCTCTCGAGCCACAGCGCGAGCTCGAGCTGGTTCGCGGGCAGGACCTCGAAGTAGTTCGTGCGGTCCGAGCTCGTCGAGCCGTTGGCCGCCGAGACGCCGGCCTTCTGCAGATACTCGAAGTGCTTGTCCTCGGGCACGTGCTTCGAGCCCTGGAACATGACGTGCTCGAACAGGTGCGCGAAGCATGTGCGCTTGTCGACCTCGTCCTTCGAGCCGACCTTGTACCAGACATCGACGGCGACCTCGGGGATGCGGTGGTCCTCGTGCAGGATCACCTCGAGGCCGTTCGGCAGGACGTACTTGTCGAAGGGCAGCTTGGGCAGGTCCGCCGCGGTCTGCGCCGCGCTCGGCGCGGCGACCTGTGGCTCCGCCGTCGCGGCGGGTCCAGATCCAGGAGAAAACAGGAGGGTCAGGGTCGCGAGCGCCCCTGGCGCCGCGAGCTTCGCGAAGTGAGCGAGCATGCGGTTCTTGTACCACGCGCGTTCCCGCGCGGCCGCGCCCGGAGCCCTCAGAGGGGACCCCGTCACGACGATGATTTTGTGACTCTAGATCTGTCGTGGGTCCAGTCGGCGGACCTATCTGGGATATGATGCGAACGTCGACGGATGACCAGTCCCAACACACCCCCCAACACGGGCGCCAACACGCCTGAGCCGTCGGAGGCCGAGGCGCCACCCGACGACGTGTCGGCCACGGACGACGAGCTGGTTGCACGCGCGCGGAACAAGGATTTCGCGGCCTTCGAAGAGCTGCTCTCCCGTTACGAGGACAAGGTCTTCCGCCTCGCCCAGCGCATCGTCCGCAACGAGACCGACGCCAAGGAGATCCTCCAGGAGACCTTCGTCTCGATCTGGCGAAAGCTCGACACCTTCAAGGGCGACTCGCAGTTCGGCAGCTGGGTGTATCGCATCGCGACCAACGCGGCGCTGATGCGCCTGCGCTCGCAGCGCCGCCACCCCGAGGTCTCGACGGAGGAGCTGCCGATCGGCTACCTCGACAACTACGGCCAGGTGCCGCCCCAGCGTGAAAACTGGTCGCTGCGCCCCGACGACGAGCTGCAATCGTCCGAGCTGCGCGCTCACATCCAGAAGGCCGTCGACGGGCTGCCCGACATCTACCGGACCGTGTTCGTCATTCGCGACGTCGAGGGTCTGTCGACGGAAGAGACGGCCGAGGCGCTCGGGATTTCCGTGCCGACGGTGAAGACGCGCCTTCACCGGGCGCGCATCGCCCTGCGCGACGCCATCGGCGACTACTTCAACGCGGCGTAGGGCCTATAATTGCGATCCCCATGAGCGTCGGAGCCGCCGTCATGGCGTGGGCGAGGAGAACCGGCGCGAGCGCCCTCGCCGTTGTTTCCCTCCTGCTCGTCGTTGGCGGAGGTACGGGGGGAGGGGCGCGGGGCGCCGAGGGTCCGCCGGTCGACTCGTTCGCGCGCGAGCTCGGGACGGCCATCGCGTCGCTCGACGAGCGCCGCGGAAAGCCTGAGGCCGTCGCGCCCCTCGCGAAGCTCGCCTGGCTCGACGAGAGCGTGCCCGCGGGTGCCACCGAGGCGGCGATGCGGCGCGCGGCCGGTCCCGGCAACCACCCACTCGTCGCGGCGCAGGCGACGATGTTGCTCGCGCATCAGTTGGAGGAGCGGGGCGACGACGCGGGCGCGCACGCGCTGCGCGCGCCGCTGCACGCGCTCACGAAGCTCTGGGTCGTCGGACCGTTCGGCGAAGGGCGCGGCGGGTTCTCCCAGGAGTTCCCGCCCGAGACCGATCAGGAGCGGCCGTCGCGCGCGCACTCTTACAAGGGCAAGCTCGGCATTGTCTCGTGGCGGGCGGCCGAGGGCGCCGTTCGCGAAGGCGCGCTGCTCGTCGACGCGCTCGTACGGCCGGACTCCCAGACGACGGCTTACGTCGCGGCGTTCGTGAACAGCCCGCGCGAGCAGGTCGTCGCCGTACGCCTCGGCTCGCCGGGCCCGACGAAGGTCTGGGTGGGCGGGGCGCTGGTGTACGCGCGCGACGTCGTGCGCGCGCCGGCGTTCGACCAGGATGCGGCGGCGGCGCGCTTGCGCAAAGGCTGGAACCGCATCCTCGTCAAGACGGTCATCACCGAGGGCGCGTGGTGGCTGCACCTGCGCGTCACCGACGCTGCGGGGCACGCGCTCGACCTCGGCGACGGGGCGCTGCCCGACGGCGCCGTCCTCGTCGCCCCCAAGAGCCAGGGCAAGGGCAGGAGCGCCGGCGGCGTCGAAACTCTCGAAGGCGATCTGCGCCGGCACGCCGAGGCCGCGCCCGCGGGGGCAGGCGGGGCCGAGGCCTGGCTCGATCTCGGGCGCACGCTCGCGTGGAACGGCTCGGGCGATCGCGACGCGCGCGAGGCCGCGACGGCGGTCGAGACGGCGATCGCCCGCCAGCCGTCGATCGCGGCGTACCGTCTGCTGTCCGCGGTCGCGCGCGATGACGACGAGCGGCGACGCGCGTTTGAATCGGCGCTCGCGCTGACCGAGAAGCCCGACGACGACGCGGCCGCTCGGCGCGCGACGCGCGCGATCCTCCTCGCGCGGCTCGGTGAGACGGCGCGCGCGCAGCGCCGCGACGCCGTCGCCCTCGCGCGCTGGCGAGAGGCGCTCGAGACGGATCCGGGGTGCTGGACGGCGACGCTCGCGCTGGCCGACGAAGAGGCGGCGGCTGGCTTGCCCTTGATCGCCGTCGCGCGCGTCGAGGCGCTGCCCGCGTCGGCGCGCGCCGTGCCGCGCGTGCGCCGCGCGCTCGCGCACCTGCTGGACGGCGCCGGTCGCACGCGCGACGCCGACGCGCTCTTGGCGACACTCCTGACCGAGCGCCGTCGCGACGTCGATTTGCTGCACCTGCTGTCGCAGCGGGCCCGCACGCGCGGCGACGGCGTCGAGGCGCTCGCGCGGTTGCGCGACGCCGCCGACCTGCGGCCCGATCTGTCGTCACTCGAGCTCGAGCTCGCGCGCGCCGTCGAGGGCGCGGGCGATCGACCCGCCGCGCTCGCCCGCCTGTCGAACGTCGCCGCGCGGCTGCCCGAAGACGCCGGCGTGCAGACGAACCTCGGCAAGCTCCTCCGCCGGAGCGGACGGCGCGCCGAGGCGCTCGCGCGGCTCTCGACGGCGACGACCCTGCGGCCGCAGGATCCGGAGCTGCGCCGCTACGTCGAGACCTTCGCGCAGGGCGCCCCAGACGACAAGGACGGGAGAGACGCCGGCGAGGGTGGGGCCGAGGCCAAGTCCGCCGAGGATCTGGCGCGGCGCTTCGCGGCCGACGCGCGGGCGCTGTTGGGGGCCTCCGCGGATCCGCCGGCGCCGGGCGAGCGCGACGCCGACGCCGCCGTGCTGCTCGACCGGCGCGTCGTGCGCGTCCACGTCAACGGGCTCTCCCAGACCTTCTCCCAGCGGCTCGTCGCCATTCGCACGCAGCACGGCGCCGAGGACAACAAGTCGTTCTACGTCCGTTACACGCCGGGCGAGCAAGAGGTCGAGATCCGCCAGGCGCGCGTCTACCGCCGCGGCCCCAAGGGCGCCCTCGAGATCCTCGAGGCGGCCGAGCGCGACGATCAGGATCTCTCCGAGCCCTGGTATGGGTTGTACTATGACAACCGCGCCGAGGTCGTGCGGTTCGAGGGACTTCGCGCCGGCGACGTCCTCGAGGTGCAGTACGTCGTCGACGACGTCTCGGCGCAGAACCAGCTCGCCGATTATTTCGGGGACTTTCAGACGATCGCCGAGTCGATCCCCAAGCGCCGCTGGGAGTACACGCTGCTCGCGCCGGCGAGCCGTCCGATCTACGGCAACACGCCGAAGGTCCCGCGCCTCGAGCATCATCAGACGACAGACGGCGACGGGGAGCGCGTTTACACGTACGCCGTACGCGACGTCGCCGCGATCGAGCCCGAGCCGGCCATGCCGGGGCTGGCCGAGATCGCGCCGTACCTGCACGTGAGCACGTACGCGAGCTGGGACGACGTCGGCAAGTGGTACTGGCGCCTGGTAGAAGAGCAGCTCGCGCCCGACGACGATCTCCGAAAGGCCGCGCGCGGCGCGGTGGGCACCGCGGCGACGGACCTGGAGAAGACGCGCGCGATCCACGATCTCGTCGTCAAGGGGACGCGTTACGTGGGGCTCGAGTTCGGCATCCACGGCTTTAAGCCCTACAAGGTCACGCAGGTGCTCGCGCGGCGTTTCGGCGACTGCAAGGACAAGGCGTCGCTGCTGTACGCGCTGTTGCGCGAGGTCGGCGTCGAGTCGGAGCTCGTCCTCGTGCGGACGCGCAGGGGAGGGCTCGTCGCGTCGGCGCCCGCCTCGCTCGCGGTCTTCGATCACGCCATCGTCTATGTGCCGAAGCTCGACCTGTACCTCGACGGCACGGCGGAGTTCTCGGGCACGAGCGAGCTGCCGACGCAGGACCAGGGTGTCATGGTGCTGCGCGTGGGGCCGCGCGGCGCCAAGCTCGTCCAGACGCCCGTGTTGCCCCCGGCCACGAACCGCGTCGAGCGCAAGTGGCAGGTCGCGGTCGACGCGCACGGCGACGCCCACGTCGACGAGACGTTGCGCATCGATGGCGCGGCGGCCCCCGACTGGCGCGCGCACTACCAGACGCCGGGCGAGCGCGCCGAGCGTTACGGGCACGTGTGGACGGCGCGGTCACCCGGCGCGCGGCTCGTCTCGGTCGACATGCCGCAGATCGAAAACCGCGACGCGCCCGTCACCGTGCGCGCCGTCGCCGAGGTGCCGCGCCTCGGCGTCGCGGGCAATGGCGGGAGCCTCACGCTGCCGCTCGCCGTGCGCGAGGGCGACTTCGCGCGCACGTACGCGCGCCTGTCGACGCGGCGGGAAGATCTCGTGATCGACTACCCCTGGCAGCACGAGGAGGACATCACGTACCACTTGCCGCCGGGCTGGTCGCTGCGCGACGGGCCGGCGCCGCGCGAGGTCTCGGGGCCGTTCGGCCGCCTCGCCATCACGGTGACGCGCGAAGGGGCGGGCGTCGTCCACGTGCGGTCGCGGCTCGACGTCACGCGCGCGCGGGTTTCGGCCGCGGACTATCCGGCCTTTCGTACGTTCCTCGGAGACATCGACTCCGTCTTCGCGGGTCGCGTCGTCGTCGCGCCGGAGGCGACGAAGTGAAGCGGCCTTCTCGCGCGCTCGTGGTCGCGGCGCTCCTCGGGAGCTGCGCGACGACGCCGCGCGGAGGCGCGCCGAACCTGGCCGAGCTGTCGGAGCCGCGAGACGCCGGGTGGCGCTCGCTCGTCGACGGCGACGAGGACGCCGCCGCGCGCGCGTTCGCCGCGCGGCTCGCGACGGCGCCCGACGATCTCCTGGCCCGCTTCGGGCGCGCGACGCTCGCGTACGAGCACGGGCAGGTCGACGTCGCGCTCGACGACTACGTGAACATCGCGGCGACGGCGGCGGCCGGCGTGCCCGCGGGTGAGGCAGCGACGTGGGCGGCGCGCCTGTCGCCCGTCGCCGTGGCGCGCGCGCTCAGCTTGCTCGACGAGGTCACGCGGCCCCGCGCCGAGCAGGCCCAAGCGGCGCTGCTCGCGCTGCCTTCGGACGGACGGCTTCCCTGGGCCGCGCGGCTCGACCTGGCGCGCCTCGGCGCGCGCGCGGCCCGCCGTCGCGGCGACGTCGCGGCGCTCGAGCGGACGGCACGCGACCGAGGCTGCGCGCGCTCCATCCTCGACGTCGGCTCCGCGGGCGGGTTGCCGTACGGAGATCTCGAGGCGCCGTTCGTCGCGCCACCCGCGTCCGAATGGAGGCCCGTGCTGACCGCGGGCTGCCGCGTCTCCGTCCGCGCGCGGGACGGTCAGGCGAGCGCCGAGGTGCTGCGCGCCGCCGTCGACGTTCCGGCCGGTGACTACGAGGTCGTCCTCGACTATGACGGGGAGGCCCGCGTCGCGCTCGACGGCGCCGCGCCGCTGGCCCACGGCTCGGCCGAGACGTGGGGGCCGCGCGTGAGCGCGTTCGCGGCGCATCTGCCCGCGGGACGCCACGAGCTCGAGCTCCGCATCGCGACGCTCGGCGGCCGCGCCGAGCTCGGGCTCCTGCTGCTGCCGCGTGCCGCCCGCGGCGCGCGCTCCGTCATGACTCGCTTCGTGGACCCGCGCTCGGGCGCCGTAACTGACCGAGGAACGCTCGCGGCCGCGGCGGGCGGGGACGACGCCGTCGATCTCGTGCACGCGTACGCGGCGGCGTTCATCGCCGATCGCAACAGCGCTTCGGACGAGGCGTCGCGCCTCGGCGATCGGCTGGCGGCGCGCACGACGTTCGCGGCCGGCCTCGCGCTCGCCGCCGACATTGCCCGCGACGATCCGACGCGGCCGGCGGCCTTCACGCGTGACGCGGCCCGCGCGCGGCTGCGACTCGCCGTCGCCGCCGACGCGGCCGACGCGCGCGCGCTGCAGTCGCTGTCGGGCATCGATCTCGAGGACGAGCGTCAGCGCGAGGCGGTCGACGACGCGCGAGAGGCCGCGCGTCAGGCGCCCGCGTGGTGGGTCCCCGAGCTCGTCCTGTCGCATGCGCTGCGCGGGCGCGGGCTCGATTGGGACGCCGACCGCGCGCTCGATCGCGCGATCGTCAAAGGCGGCGGCGAGGCCGCCGGGCCGTCGCTGCTCCTCGAGACGCTCCTGCGTCGGGCCGAAGAGCGGCGCGACGGTGTCTCCGAGGCGCGTCTCGAAGCGGCGGTCGCCGCGTCCGACGCCATGTCGGAGGTCCGGCTCGACCGCTTGAGGGCGCGCGACGAGCGGGGCGCGGTCGTCGAGGCGCTGCGGACTCTGTTGCGGCTCGCGCCCGAGCGCGACGATCTCGCGAGCGAGCTCGCGCATGCGCTCGTCGCGCGCGGCAGGCCGGCCGAGGCGCTCGCTGAAATTGCCGGCCGCGTTGCCGCCGACCCCCGCGATCCTTTTTTACGCACGAGGCTCGCCGACCTCCAGGCGGCCGCCGGCCAGCGCACGGCCGCGCGCGAGACGATCCGGCAGGCCCTCGCGCTGCGCCCCGAATCGCCCGACGTGCGCCGCGCGGCGCGTGCCATGGCCGTGCCGCTGCCGCTCGATGGGTATCGCCTCGACGGCCGCGACGTCATCCGCACGTTCACCGCGAGCGGGCGCGTCTACGAGGCGCCCGCCGTCGTCGTCCTCGATCGCACCGTGGGGCGGGTCTTCCCCGACGGCGCGCAGATGATCCTCACGCATCAGATCGTCCGCGTGCAGAGCAAGGACGCCATCGATCGCTGGGCCGAGGTGCAGGTCCCGCCGGGCGCCGAGGTGCTGACGCTGCGGACGCACAAGCCCGACGGCACGACGCGCGAGCCCGAGGACATCGCAGGCAAGGAGACGGTCTCGGCGGCGAACGTGGCGATCGGTGACTTCATCGAGTGGGAGACGCTCGAGACGCGCGGCTCGTCGGCGGCCTTCCGCCCCGGCTTCCTCGGTGAGCGCTTCTACTTTCAATCGTTCGAGGCGCCGCTCGATCGCAGCGAGTACGTGCTCGTCACGCCGCGCGCGATGGCGCTCTCATTCGACCGCCGCGCCGGCGCGCCCACGCCCGCCGTCACGGAGGCAGCCGACGGCGCGCGCGTCACGACCTTCGCCGCGGCGCGCGCGGGACAGCTTTTCGCCGAGCGCGCCTCCGTGCCGCCCGTCGAGTACGTGCCCTCGGTGCGCGTCGCGTGCGGCGTCACCTTCGCGCGCTGGGCCCGCTACGTCGCCGAGCAGTTGCACGGCACGGCGCGCACGTCGGCCGCCGTCGCCGAGACCGCCGCCAAGATCCTCGCCGACGCGGGTGGGGCGGCGACCCCGCGCGGCGCCCGCGCGGCGGCGCTCGTCCGCTGGGTCACCGACAACATCGAGGACGGCGAGGATCTGCGCGATCCCGCGACGCTCACGCTCGCCCGCGGCCGCGGCAACCGCCCCGCGCTCGCGCTCGCGCTCGCCCGCGCGCTCGGCGTGCCGGCGCGCCAGGTGCTCGCGCGCTCTCGCCTCATCGCCGACGCGGGCGCGGCGACGCCCGTCGAGGAGCTCGACGACTTCAGCGAGTCCGTAATCGAGCTCGACGTGGGCACGGAGACGGGCGCGAAAGCCGTCCCGAAGTCCGTCGACGTCGATCTGCGCCTCAAGCACGCGCCCTTCGGCTACCTGCCGCCCAGCCTCGACGGCGCGCGCACGCTGTCGCTGCCTGACGGCGTCTTCGGCGTCGCGCGCGGCACGGGCGCGGTCGATCACCGCTCGGTCGACGTCTCGATTCGCCTGGACGAGCAGGGCGGGGGCGTCGCGACCGCGACCGAGGAGCTCACGGGGTGGCCCGCGCTCGAATGGGCGGAGCTCGTCGATCGCCTGGGCGCCGACCGCAGCCGTCTGCGCCAGGACTTCGAGCAGCGGTGGCTCGGGGTGCAGTTCCCCGGGGCGCGCCTCAACGACCTCGACGTCGACGTTCCCAAGGGTGCGCCGGGAACCTCGCCCGTGCGCGTGCGTTACTCCTTCGTGAGCCCCCAACTGGCCGTGCGCGGCGATCACGAGATGACGCTCCTGCCGACGTTCTTCCGCTCGCAGCCCGGACGGCGCTTCGCGACGGAGGCGCGCCGCGAGACGACGCTCATGCTGGGCTTCGACGTCCCCGTCCATCTGCGCGCCACCGTCGAGTTGCCGCGCGCCGCCGATCTCGTCGAGGCGACGCCGGGCGTCCCCGGCGGCGGCGTCGACCGCGTCGAGCGCGCCGGCGGCTATCACTTCGTCGAGGAGCGGCGGCTGCGGGCCGGCTCGCCCGAGGTCCTCGTGTTGACGCGCGACTCGGCGATGCCGCTGCAGCGGATCGCGCCGCGCGACTACGCGGGAGTGGCCGCCGATCTCCGCCGCGTCGACGGCCTCGAGCAACAGGCGATCCGAATCCGCCTGCGCGGGCCGCGAGGCGCGCCGTGAAGAGACGCCTCGCGCTCGTCTTGGTGGGCGCCTCGTTGACGGGGTGCACCTCCAAGGCCGCGAGCACGGGCGCCTCGGATCGCATCGTCGTCGCGCGCTCGGCGGATCCGTTGAGCCTCGACCCCGCACGCGCGGGCGACATCGAATCCCTCGAGATCGCCGAGCAGGTGTACGACCGCCTCGTGCGCTTCGCGCCGGGCCGCCTCGAGCCCGAGCCGGATCTGGCGACGAGCTGGTCCGTGAGCGACGACGGCACCGTGTGGACGTTCGAGCTGCGCCCTGGCGTGCGCTTCCACGACGGCACGCCCGTCGACGCCGACGCCGTCGTGTTCTCCTTCGAACGGCAGATCCTCCCCGAGCACCCGTTTCACGAGGCCGACTTCGCCTGGACGCGCGCCTTCCACAACATCCGCCGCGTGCGCGCCGTGACGCCGCTGCGGGTCCAGTTCGACATCGATCGCCCCTACGCGCCGTTCCTCGCGAACCTCGCCATGGGCCCGTCGGCGATCGTCTCGCCCACGGCGGTGCGCAAGCTCGGCGGGCGCTTCGCGCGCCACCCCGTGGGCGCGGGGCCGTACCGCTTCGTCGAGTGGATCCCCGGCGATCGCGTCACGCTCGAGCGCAACCCCGACTACTGGGACCGCGGCGCGCGCACGCGCTACCTCGTGTTCGTCGTCATGCCGGAGTCGCGGCAGCGGCTGCAGGCGCTCGAGTCGGGCTCGGCCGACATCATCGAACAGGTCGCGCCGGACGACCTGCCGCTCGTGCGTCTGCACCCCGATCTGCGGCTCGCGATGGCGCCGGCCGCGCTCGTCTCGTACCTCGCGATGAACACGCAGAGGCGCCCGCTCAACGATCCGCGCATTCGCCGGGCGATCGCGACGGCGATCCCGCGCGACGCGCTCGTCAAGCTCATCTATCAAGGCGTGGGGATCCCGGCGATCGGGCCGCTGCCGCCCAACGTTTGGGGCGCGCGCTCCGACGTCGTCACCTACCGCTACGACCCGGGGCGCGCGCGCAAGATGCTCGCCGAGGCGGGGTGGAACCCCGAGCGCGCCGCGCCCCTCAAGCTCTACGCGCCTTCGGCGCCGACCCCGTACATGCCCGCGCCCGAGCGCGTCGCCGCCGCGATCAAGATCTGCCTCGCCGAGGTCGGCATCCCCGTCGAGATCGTCCTGAACGACCCCGCCGAGCACCAGCGGGCCCTGTGGGCGGGCGAGCACGATCTCGCGCTGCACGGCTGGTTCAACGACAACGGCGATCCCGACAACTTCCTCTACACGCTGCTCGACTCGGACAACACGACGGGCAGCCGGCCTTCGAACATCGCGTTTTACAGCAACGGGTGGTTCCACGACGTCATCGGCGTCGCGCAGCGCACGACCGATCGCACGGAGCGCGAGCGCCTCTACTCGCAAGCGCAGGCGATCCTCGCGACCGACGTGCCGTGGGTGCCGCTCGCGCACTCGAACGTCGTCTTCGCGACGCGCGCCAACATCAAGGGGCTCGTCGTGCAGCCTTCGGCCATGGGCCTGTATCGCGCCGTGGAGCACACGCCATGAGCGACACGCCCAAGCCAGGCGAGACGCCGAGCCACGTCTCGGGCGAGATCAAGACGCTCAGCCCGCAGAGGCTGCACTCGAGCGGCGACGTGCGCCTGTCGAGCCTGTTCCGCGTCTCCGGGCTCTTCGATCGCAAACGCCGCTCGGCGCCGGGGACGTCTTCGCTGTCGATGGCCGCGCCGCTGCGCCGACGCGGGCTGCGGCGGCGCGTGACGATCACGCTGCTCGTCGCCGCGCTCGCGCCCGTCATCGCCGTCTCGGCCGTCGCGCTCGCGCTCATCTTCTCGAGCGTCGAGCAGGGCATCGAGTTCGAGGCCCAGCGTGGCCTGCAGGTCGCCCGCGGCCTGTTCCTGCAACAGGTGCAGGGGATCGCCTCGCGCGCCGCCAGCGTGAGCGAGGACCCCGCGCTCTTGCGTGCGCTCGCCACGAAGCCCGGCGCCGTCCGGCAACGCCTCGGCGAGCTGTCCTATGCGCAGCCGACGGCGCTGCTCGAGGTGACCGACGAGACGGGGCACGTCGTCGCGTGGTGCGCGCAAGGCGCGTGCAACGAGCTGCTCGCGGGCCCGGGCCGCGGGGGCCTGGAGCCGGCCGAACGCTCCCCGGTCGTGCGCCGCGCGCTCGACTACGAACGCACGGTCAGCATCGAAGGCGCGGGGCGCGATCTCGTCGTGAGGGCTGGCCTTCCGCTCGTCGATCCGGCGCTGCGCCTCCTCGGCACGCTCGCCGTCACCGTGCCGGTCGACGGCGCCGTCGTCGACCGCCTGCGCGCCGCGCTCGGCGCCGGCCGCGAGGTCGTCGTCTATCATGGCAACCAACCGACGGCGTCGACGTTCCTGGGCGCGACGGGCGCGCGCCTCGTCGGGCCCCCGCTCCCGGCCGCCGTCGCGGCGGGGGGGCTCGGCAACGGCGTGGCGCGCGTCGCGCCCGTCATCGTTTCGGGGCATCCGTACTCGATCGCGTTCGGCGCGCTCCAGGACGTCAACGGACAGGTCGTGGGCGTCCTCGGCATCGCCGTCGACCGCGAGCCGCTGGCCGCCGCCCGCCGCGGCGCCAACACGACGCTCGCGGCCGGCGTCCTCGCGGCGCTGCTGCTCGCGATCGGCCTCGCGGGCCTGCTCGCGCGCCGCATGACGAAGCCGCTGCAGACGCTCCACGCGGGCGCGCTCTCCGTCGCGCGCGGCGATCTCGACACGCGCATCGTCATCGAGACGAACGACGAGATCGCCGACGTCGCCGAGGCCTTCCGGGTCATGACCCGCAGCCTCAAAGAGAACCAGGAGGGCCTCGCGGCGCGCGTGCGCGAGCTCGTCACCGTGCACCAGGTCGGCCGCGCCGTGAGCTCGGTCGTCGACCTCGACGAGGTGATGCGGTCTGTCGTCCACGAGGCCGTCACCGTGCTCGGCGGGAAGACGGCGGCCATCGCGCTCGCCGTCGAGGATCGCGACCATCCGTTCGTCGTGCGCGCCTACGCGGGCGACGCCGTCGGCGATCGCCTCGCGGGGCTCGCGGCTGCCGTCGCCGCGCTCGGGCGGGCGCGCCGCACGCCGGCCGTCGAAGCCGATCCGCAGCTCCTCGACGCCGCGAAGGCGGCGGGCCTCACGGGGCCCGTCATCGCGGCGCCCCTCACTCTCAAGGATCGCATGGTGGGCGTCATCGTCATCGGACGTCTCGGCGAGGCGCCATTCGCCGAGGCCGATCTGCGCCTGCTCGTGACCTTCGCCGATCAGACGGCGACGGCCATAGAGAACGCACGCCTTTACACCGAGGTGCGCGCGTTCTCCGAGGTGCTCGAGCAGCGCGTGCGCGAACGGACGGCCCAGCTCGAGCGCGCGAACGCGGAGCTCGAGCGCGCGCTGCGCGAGCTCGGCACGGCGCAAGGACAGCTCATCAACGCCGAGAAGATGGCCAACCTCGGCATGCTCGTCGCGGGCATCGCGCACGAGGTGAACTCGCCCGCGGCCGCCGTACAGGGCCTCGTCGACGCGCTTCAGGACACGGTCAAGCGGCTCGGACATTGCGCGTCCGATCTGTTCGTCGCGGGGCTGCCGCCCGCGTCGCTGCGTCGTTACTTCGAGGTCGTCGACGGCCTGCTGCCCGAGATGACGACGGCGGCGTTGTCGTCGACGCTCGAGTCGCGCCAGCGACAGAAGCGCCTCAAGGTGTTCCTCGCCGGCAACCC
The DNA here is from genome assembly GCA_038325725.1 of Polyangia bacterium. Lineage (GTDB taxonomy): Bacteria > Myxococcota_A > Polyangia > Fen-1088 > Fen-1088 > DASZFV01. The sequence continues at coordinate 15,879 of JBBQJG010000091.1, forward strand.
CGACGCCGACGTCGCCGCCGCGATGCTCGCCGAGCTCGGCGAGCTGGGCGAGCGCGTCGCGCAAGAGCTGCCCGCGATCGGCGGCGGCCAGAGCTTGGCGCCGCTCGCCGGCTATCTACGCGAGATCGCCTTCCTCGCGCGCGCCTCGGGGACGATTCGCACGGCGATCGGATCGATTCGCCGCATCGTCGGCGCCCTCAAACGCTACTCACGTCTGGACGAAGCGCCGCTCGAGCGCGTCGACCTACATGCAGGCATCGACGACACGCTCGTCATCCTGTCGCATCAGTTGAAGTACAGAGAGATAGGCATTAATGTGAAGCGGTCTTACGGAAAGTTACCTCCAATTACGGCACATGTAGGTGAGCTGAATCAGGTGTGGACGAATCTGATCCACAACGCGGCTCAGGCGATGGGAGATAGCGGGGAGCTATTGATCGAGACGAAGGCAGACGTAGACGAAGGGTATGTAGAGGTTGCGATCGAGGACAATGGGCCCGGAATCCCAGCTGACGTCGTCTCTCGCATCTTCGAACCCTTCTTCACGACCAAGCCAAAGGGAGAGGGGACGGGGTTGGGGTTGAGCATCTCTGCACGCATCATCGAGAACCACGGCGGCAAGATTCGGGTCGAGAGCGCGCCGGGCCGCACGCGGTTCACGGTGCGCCTGCCCGTCGAGGGCCCCGCGCCCGTGACGTCAGCTGACGCCGCCGCCGCGTCTGGTCCCGTCCTTCGGAACGCCTTCGGTCAACCCGCCTCTGGCGCCGTGACCCTGCCAACCAGCACGTCGATTGCACGCGAAGAGCCCACGTCGTGACGGCGGTGCGCGAACACATCCTGTGCGTCGACGACGAAGAGGGCATCCTCGCGGCGCTGCGCCAGCAGCTCTCGGCGCGCTTCGGCGGCGAGTGCGACATCGCCGTCGCGAAGAACGCGCGCGAGGCGCTCGAGCTCATCGACGATCTCCAGCACGACGGCGAGCAACTGGCGGTCGTCATCGCCGACCAGATCATGCCGGGCATGAAGGGCGTCGAGCTCCTCGAGGAGGTCCACCGCCGCAGCCCGAGGACGGTCAAGATCCTCCTCACGGGACAGGCGGGCCTCGACGCCGTCGTCTACGCCATCAACAAGGCGGCGCTCGACCAGTACATCCCCAAGCCGTGGGACGAGCCCGACCTGCGCCTCACGATCCAGAACTTCCTGTCGCGCTTCCGGCTCGAGCGCGAGCGCGCCGAGCTCCTCTTGGAGCTCAAGACGAAGAACGCGGAGCTCGCCAACTTGAACTCCTCGCTTGAGGAGAAGGTCGCCGCGCGTACGCACGAGCTCGAGACGCTCAACGCGCGCCTGTCCGAGCTCGCCATCACGGACGGCCTCACGGGGCTGCACAACCACCGGCACTTCCGCGAGCGACTCTCGCTCGAGATGGAGCGCAGCAACCGCACGGGCCTGCCGCTCTCCGTGCTCATGATCGACGTCGACCACTTCAAGATTTACAACGACCGTCACGGCCACATGGCGGGCGACAACGCGCTCCGCGGCGTCTCGAAGATCCTGCAGCACGGGCGCCGCGCCAACGACGTCGTTGCGCGTTACGGCGGCGAGGAGTTCGCGATCGTCCTGCTCGACGTCGGCAAATCTGCGGCGCGCGAGGTGGGCGAGCGGATATGCGCCCAGGTCGCCGAGTTCCCGTTCGAGTTCGGCGGCACGCAGCCGCTCGGCAAGCTCACGATCTCGCTGGGCGTCGCTTCCTTTCCCGACGACGGCTCCGAGCCGGCCCTCGTGCTCGCCGCCGCCGATCGTGCCCTGTTCGCCGCGAAGAGCGGCGGCCGCAACACCGTCCGCATCGCGGGGCAGTGAGAGTCGGCGTCCTCGGCGGCGGCGCGTGGGGCACCGTCCTCGCGTCCGTGGCGGCGGCGCGTGGTCATGACGTCGCCCTCTGGGAGTTCGACGCCGGCGACGCCGAGCGCTTGGAGCGCACGCGGACGAGCGCGCGGTCCGTCCCGGGCTTCGCGCTGCCGTCCTCGATCGCCGTCACGAACGACCTCCCCGACGCCGTTCGCGGGCGCGCGCTCGTCGTCGTCGTCGTCCCCTCCGAGACGGTGCGCGCGACCGTCGTGGGGGCGGCCCCCGTGATGGAGCCGGGTACGGTCGTCGTCTGCGCGTCGAAGGGGCTCGAGCCCGAGACGCGCCTCACGATGGCGGCCGTCATCGCCGAGGTCGCGCCCACGGCGCGCGTCGCGCTGCTGTCGGGGCCGTCGTTTGCTCAGGAGATCGCGGCGGGGCTCCCCGCGGCCCTCGTCTCGGCGTCGAGCGACCCGGGCGCCAACGACGTCGTCGTGGGCGCCCTGGGCGGCGAGCGCCTCCGCCTCTACACGTCCGACGACGTCACGGGCGTCGCGATCGGCGGCGCGCTCAAGAACGTCATCGCCATCGCCGTCGGCTGCTCGGACGGCTTCGGCTTCGGGCTCAACGCGCGCGCCGCGCTCATGACGCGCGGCCTGGCCGAGATGGCCCGCCTC
>JBBQJG010000092.1:0-18352 GCA_038325725.1 Polyangia bacterium
GCCCGTCGTTCCCGCGGCGCCCGTCGTTCCCGCAGCGCCCATCGTTCCCGCAGCGCCCGTCGTTCCCGCGGCGCCCGTCGTTCCCGCAGCTCCCGTCGTTCCCGCGGCGCCCGTCGTTCCCGCTGCGCCCGTCGTCCCCGCAGCTCCCGTCGTGCCGGCATCACCCGTCGACCCTGCCACGCCCGTCGTGCCTGCTGCGCCCGTCGTTCCCGCGGCGCCCATCATGCCCGCCGCGCCGCCTCGGGTTGGCTCCGACGACGAGCAGCCCGCAAGGACCGCCACCAACAGACACCCAACGAGACCGCTCCGCATGCTCATGGCCGCCTCATAACACGACGACGCGCGCGCGGTGTGCGCATCCAGGGGGCAACGAATCCCCATCGCAGGCCCCACGCGTGGGCCTCGATTCTGGACGGCGGGCCCAAAGGGCCGCTATTGTGATCCCCTTCCCCAGGAGACACACGCACTTGGCACGCGACGCGAAAATCACCCCCATCACGCGGCACGAGCCGCGCACCTTCTACGCGACGCGCGTGACGCGCACGCAGGCCGGCGAGGCGTGGGACCTGTGGTCGGTCGAAGACGGGCGGCGCATCGGGTTCCTGTCCGTGGTCGACGACGGGCACGTCGTGTACGCCCTGTCGACCGTCAAGCGCGGCACGTCGCACGAAGAGGTGGCCGATCTCGTCGAGGGCTTCTTCACGCCTTCCTCGACGGACGCCCACAATCGCGAGATCATCATCTCGGATTACGACGAAGAGCCCGAGATGCTCGAGTCCGACATCAGGCAAGCATGAGAGTCTTGGCGTGAAGCCAACCGTGGGCGTAGCGGAGCTTTGCTCCGCGCAGCCCACCGCAGGGGGGTACGGGGACCCTGCCAAGGTCCCCGCGTAAATGTCAGCCTTCAGAGGATTCACGCCGTTCGACGAAGGGGCCGGCGAGGCGTTCCTCGGGCGCGCCGACGAGACGGCGCGCCTCGTGCGCCTGCTGGGCGGCGACGCTCGCACGATCGTGCTGTCGGGGCCGAGCGGCATCGGGAAGACGTCGTTGCTGCGCGCCGGCCTGTCGCCCGCGCTCGCGCGCCTGGGCGTCCAGGTCGTCACCGTGGGCGCGTACGACGATCTCGACGGCGAGGTCGTGCGCGCCGCGAGCCGCCTCGGCGTGACGCCGCCGATCCCCAACCAGAGCTCGGCCGACTACCTCGCGCGCATCGCCCGCGATTCGCCGCACGGCCTCGTGCTCGTGTTCGATCACCTCGAAGAGGCGCTGTCGGACGAGGTCGGGCGCGCGGCCGATTTGGGCGCGCTGCTCGGACGCGTCGTCGAACAGGCCGGCACGCGGCTGCGGCTCGTGCTGTCCGTCGACGACACCGCCTTCGCGCGGCTCGATCAGCTGCGCGACGCGGGCGCGAACGCCGCCCTCGCGACCAGCACCTGGATGACGATCTCGGGCCTCGCGCAGGCGCAGGTCGCCGAGATCCTCGAGCGCACGGCGATTCAATCGGGGACGTTCTTCGAAAATGGCCTGGCGACGGCCGTCGCCGCCGACCTGTGCCGCACGGGGCGCTGCCGGCCGTTGGATCTGCAGCTCGTCGCGCGCGCGATCGTCGACCTGCGCCTCACGTCGGTGCGCAAGTACCAGCGCAGCGGCGGCGCGGCGGTGTTGCCGGCGCTGTTCCTCGAGCGCATGTGCGGGGAAGCGGGCGGGCGCGTCGCGCGACACGCGCTGCTCGCCGTGGCCGAGCGGGGCGAGGTGACGGCCGACGAGCTCGAGGCCGGCTCGCCCAAGGCGCGCGAGGCCGCGGCCGACGCGTTGGCTGCCCTCAAAGGTCGCGGCGTGCTGCGCGGCCGCACGCGCGGGCGGCGCGAGGCGTACGCGCTCGCGCACCCGGGCCTGCGCGGCAGCGTCGAATCGTTCGGCATCGAGGATCGCGCGCGCGCCGCGGCCGCGCGCCGCGCGCTGCGCCGGCGGCTCACGGCGGGCGAGCGCCTGCGCCTGCCCGAGCTGTGGGCCGTGCACCGGCACCTCGCGGGCGCGCTGGCCGCCGACGAACAGGTGACGTTCATGCGCTCGGTGCGCCGCAACGCCGTGCAGATCGGCGGCGGCACCGCGCTCGCGCTCGCGCTCGTCGTCGCGCTCTACGCGAACATGCGCCGGTCGTACACGCTCGGCTTCGAGCCGCGCGACGCGGGCGGCGCCGCGCGCGTCGTCGTCCGCCTCGGACGCGAGGGATCTTTCTTCAACTTCCTCCCCAACAAACCGGGCTCGCCGAGCTTCGGCGCCATCCTCGCCGATACGGGCTTCTCGGCGGCGGGGCTCGGCGCCGACACTGCGGCGCGCATCGGCGCGGGCAAGGCGACGGGCAACCTCGACGCAAAAGGCGACGCCGCCCGCGTGCCCGGTTGGTTGCGCGAAGTGCTGGGCGGCCTGCGGCCCGTCCCGCGCGGCGTCGCGAAGGCGCTCATGGGCGAGCCCGACGGCGTCACGTCGCTCAAGCAAGCGTTCAGCGACCCGCTCGCGCGGCGCGAGACGCTCGAGGCGCTCGCCGTCATCGGCCGCGGCGGCGCGGGCGAGGACGAGATCCTCGCGGCGGCGCTCACCGACAGCGCGCCCGAGATCCGGCGCCGTGGCGTCGAGGTCGCCGCGTCGATCGATCGACGACAAGGCAACGGCGCCCACGGCGGCACGCTGCGCAGCGCGCTCGCCGACAAGTCGCTCGACGTGCGTGGCGCCGTGCTGCGCGAGACGGTGACGCTGCCGACGAAAGAGGCCGCGGCCATCCTGGCCGTCGCGCTGCGCGATCCCGATCCGGCCTTCCGCAAAGCCGCCGAAGAAGCGACGGACGCGCTCGCCGAGCGCGCGCCGGGCGCGGCCGCGGGCGCGCTCGAGCAGGTGCTGCAGAGCCCCGACGGCGGCGTGCGCCGCGCGGGGCTGGCGCTGTTCGAGCGGATCGCGGCTCATGATCCGGCGTCGTGCGCGGCGGCGCTCCAGCGCGTCGTCGCCAACGAGCAGGCGCCCGAAGAGGCGCGCGTCGCGGCGCTGTTGATCCTGCGCCGCGCGGGCACGCCGTCGGCCGAGCTGCGGCCGCTGCTGGAAAAGGCCGTGCGGCCCGAGACGTCGCCGCGCCTGCGCGCGGCCGCGCTGCCGCTGTATGCGCGGCTCGTGACGCCCGAGCAGGCCGAGGAGATCGCGCGCACCGAGATGAAGGGCTCGCCCATGGCGCGCGCGGCGGGCGCCGCCGTGTGGGGCACGGTCGCCATGACCCGGCCCGATCTCGCGACGAAGCCGCTGCACGCGTTGCTCTACGACCCGGCGACGGAGACGCGCCTCGAGGCGACGCGCTCGTTCGCGTACCTCAAGCGCGATGGCATCGACCTTTGTGACAAAGCGCTCAAGGACGGCAACGTCGAGATTCAGAAGGCGGCGATCGAGTCGGCGCTCGCGCTCGCGCCCGTGAACCCGTACCAGGTCGCCGAGATGCTGGGCAAGGCGATGAAGTACGTGCGTGTGTCGGTGCGCCACAACGTCATCGACGCGCTCGCGCGGCTCGGCGCGACGAAGCCGGCCGCGGCGATGCCGCCGCTCGCGCGCGCGCTCAAGGACACCGACGTCGGCACGCGCGCCGCGGCCGCGAACGCGTTTTGCGCCATGGCCGAGAAGAACGCCGCGGCCGCGTCGCCGTACCTGCGCATCGCCGCGCGCGACGACAAGGAAGAGGTCCGCACGGCCGCGGCCGCGTGCCTGGGCGATCTCGCGGAGGCCGACCCCAAGGGCGCGGCGCGCATGGCGGCCGAGCTGGGCGACGCCGCCGAGGTGAACGTCCGCGTCGCCGCCGCCGAGGCGCTGGGCAAGCTGGGCGTCAAGGCGCGCGACCTCGCGCTGCCGCCGCTGCTCAAGCTCGTGGGCGATCCGGAGCGCGCCGTGCGCGTCGCGGCCGAGCGCTCGCTGGGCGCCGTCGCGGTGCGCGGCGACGGCGGCGTCGGCTTCGACGTCAAGCACGCCGCCGACGCCGAGCACGCGCTCGACGCCGCGCTCACGCAGGGCGACGCGCCCGAGCGGCGCATCGTCGTGGGCGCGGCCGCGAAAGCAGGGCTCGTCGGTGTGCTGCGCCAGGCGGCCGCCGACGGCGACGAGAGCGTGCGGCTCGAGGCGGTGCGCGCCGCGGGCGGCCTGGGGAGCACCGCGCTCGACGTCGCGCGGGGCGCTGTCGATGACCGCTCGAACACCGTGCGCGCCGAGGCGACGCGCATCCTCGCCGCCGTGTCGGGCGCGGGCGCGCGCGAGGCGGCCGTCATCGGCGTGGGCGAGCTGCAGGGCGCGGGCGAGCCGGGCGCGCGGCTGCTCGGCGAGGCGCTCGGCCAGCACAGCGAGGCGCTGCGCACGGCGGCGGCGCGCGCGCTCGGTCGGCTCGCCGAGCGCGAGCCCGCCGAGGCCGAGTCCTACCTGGCGCGCGCCGTGCGCGACCCGGCGTACGACGTGCGCAACGCCGCCATCCCAGGCCTCGCGCTCGCGTGGTCGCGTCGGCAACGCGCCGCCGAGCTCGGCGCCGCGCTCGTCGAATCAGAGGCCGACAGCACGCGGCGCTTCGTCGCGCTCGAGGCGCTCGTGCTCGTCGCGCAAGAGTCCGCGAAGCCCGCGAAGCCCGTCGCCGGCGAGAGCGCGTCCAGCGGCGACGAGCGCGCCACCGCCCGCGCCGCGCTCCAACGCGCAGCCGAGTCAGGCCCGCCCCTGGCACGCCTCGCCGCGCAGATCGGCCGCGCCTTCCTCGAGGCCCGCCCCCCCGAGCTCCACGCCTTCATCGAACGCCTGCTCGGCGGCTGAGCTCCGTTTCTACGCGCCACTCGCCGCCTGCTTGGCTAGCTCTTCGCGCGCGGTCAACGCTTGCTAGACGAGCATCGCCGACTCGGCCACAACGCGGGAAGAATCGCTCGAGCGCGTCGTTCTCCTCGCTGACCACAACGTCGAGAAAGGTCGGACCCACCCATGCTCAGCAGCGTCAGCAACCACAGCCTCTCCCTCGAAGCGGAGGGGCCGGACGACACGACCTTCACGGTACAGTTTTCGCCGGGGGTCGCGGTTCAGGGAACGATCGCGCTCTCGCACGTCGCGGCCAGCGGGCGCGACGACGGGCTCAGCGTGCGGGCTTACGTCGAGTCGACGCAGGCGTATGTCGAAGGTCATCCCACTCCGCCCACGAACCGCGGCTCGAACTGGGTCCACGTCGAGAACTGCGCCGCGATAACTTTTCGGCTCTTCGGTGAACGCGTCAGCGCGACGGCGCTCATCAGCATCTTCGTCTTCGAGAGATCGCCGTTTGTGATTTCGACGGTCAAGGACGAGGTCGGCCGGGCGCTGGTCGCGCAATACGCCGTCAAGGGCCCCTGAGCGCCCCCTGAGCGCCGAAGCCACGGCTGCCGGCAGCCTGCCCCTCCCAAAAGGTTGACGGTCGCCTCGACGCGCAACTAACAACGGGTGAGTCACTCGGGCGCGTTACGGCAACACCATCCGCCAGAACCCTCCCGTGCTGTTGAGGGAATACAGCAATCGATGATCCGGGTCGTACCTGATTCCCCAGCCTCGCACCGTGTTCGGGTCGGCGAACGGAGGGCTCGGAAGGCGAGTCCAGGTTGTCGGGTTCGTCGCGGAGGTGGACCAGTAGCCGGCGCCGCGGGCGCCGTATAGGTTCGTCGCATCGCCGACGAGGAAATCGACGCCGGGGGCGTCTTTCAGCGTGCTCCACGATTTGCCGTCGTCGCTCGCAAGCACGCCGAAGACCCCGCCGGTGTAGTAGGGCCCGTTCGGGAGGTGAAAGCCTGAAGAGGTCGCGTAGCCGCCGGTGTACACGTGCTGCCACGACTCGCCGCCGTTCTCCGTGCGCCAGAGCCCTGGGAATCCCTCCGCCCAATACCAGACCTTCGAATCGATCATCCACTGGCCCGCGCCCTCGCCAGACCCGGGCGTGCCCTCCCGGATCTTCCAGGTCGCGCCCGCGTCGGTCGTCTCGAGCAGGCAGGCTTTGGTGTGGGGCAGCCCTCCAGGTCCCTGGCCGGGTTCGCACTCGAAGTGCGGCGTGACGATCAGGTGCCGGGGATCCGTCGGATCCATCGAGATCTGATGCACGAAGCCTCCAAACTGGAGCGCCTTGGCGTAGGCGGGGTCGATGAAGAGATCCCAATCGACGCCGCCGTTGGTGCTCTTCCAGGCGTTGTCGTGTCCGTAGCCGCTATTCACGTAGAGGATCCGCGGATCGACGGGGTCGATGACGAAGGTCCACTGCCTCCCGCCATCAATCATGTCGGCGTTCCGTCCCGTGTTGATCTTTTTCCAGGTCGCGCCGCAGTCCTTCGACTCGTAGATGCCTTGGGCGCTGGTTCCAAGGTAGACGTGCGCGCGGTTCTGCGGGTCGATGACGACGGAGTGGTCGCCGAAGTTCGTACCGGCAGGCGTCTGGAAGTTGGGATCGAGGCTGACCGCCGACGGCGTGATCTCTTCCCATTTGCCGGCAGGCCCGAGCGCATCACACGCCCCAACGATGTGCGGCGCGCCTGCCGTGCCACTGCCACCAGCGGTCGCGACCCCTCCCGAACCGCCAGCGGTCGCGCCCCCTCCCGAACCACCGGCGGTCGCGCCCTGCCCGCCCGCGGTGTCCTTGGCGCATCCCGAAAGCGCCCAGGAGGCAAACAAGGTCGCAGACAAGGCGGAGAGCCAGAGGGAACCGCAACGCATGATCATGAATTCTCCTTAGGCGCTGTGGACAAAAGCGGGGCTACTTCGTTACGACCCGCCAGAAGCCCTTCTTGAAGGTGGAGGCAAACAAGAGGTGGTGGCCCGAGTCGTAGTGCATCTCGCCGCCCATGGCGAGAGGCGGTCCGTTCGGCAGCAACGTCCAGCTCACGCCGTCCGTCTCGGGCGAGCTGAGGAAGACCTTCGAGCCCGGGGCGCAGAAGCTTTCGAAGAAGCAGCGGCTCGCGAAGATCGTCGTGCCGTCGCTCGCGAGGCCGCCGCCGATGGGACCGGTGTTGGCGGTGACCGTCCAGGTCTTGCCGTCGGTGCTGCGTAGGATCCCGTCGCCGGCGGCCACATAGAAGACTCCGTTCTTTGCGCGGTACAGGCCCGCGCCCTGGAGGTGCGACGGGAAGAAGGGCTTGCCCTTGTCGGTCAGCAGCACCGACCAGCTGGCGCCGGAATCTTCGGACCGATAAAAGCCGTTGCTCTGTGAAGCCCAGATCCAGGTGTGCGAGCTCTCGAGGAAGTAGAAGAGCTGGCCCTCGTTGCCGACCCACACCGGATCGCCTGGCAGGAGCTTCCAGGTCGCGCCCGCGTCGGATGACTCGGCGATGCAGGTGGCGACGCCGGGGACACCGATACACGCCTCGTGGAACGTCAGCACGATGTGGTGGTGGTCCAAGGGATCGATCGTGAGAACGTTGGCGAAGTTGTATTGAAAGTGCGCCGCGAGATCCGGCTGCTGCGCGGGCGGCCAGATGATGTCCCAGTCGACGCCGGCGTTCGTCGACTTGAGCAAGCCGGCGCCCTGCGTGCCGTAGCCGGAGTTCGTGTAAACCACGTTCGCCTCGACCGGATCGACCGCGAACGTCCAGTTCATCGCGTGGTCCCACGAGCTCGCATGGCGGCCCGTGCCGAGCGGGGCCCAGGTCGCGCCGCAGTCGGTGCTCTTCCACATCTTCTGGTAGACGGTGCCGACGTAGAGCGTTCCCGAATTCACAGGATCGACCGCGAAGGCGAACGTGCCCGAGCCGTCGCTCGGCATCTTGTTCGCGAGCCCGAGCGTGACGGCGGGCGGCGTGATCTCCTGCCAGGTGCCCACGGGCGCGAGCGAGTCGCACGCGCCCACGATGACGGGCGGGACCGCCTGATCGGGGGCGGTGCCCCCGCCGTCGCGCGGGCTCGCGTCCGATGGGGAGGCGGCAACGTCGCGCCCGTCCGACGATGAGGCGGCCACGTCCGGCGCGTCCGACGACGCGGCGGCCGCGTCGCGCGCGTCCGACGGGGAGGCGGACGCCTCGGCGCCGCCGCCCGCGTCGACGACCGTCGGCGCGTCGGCACCGTCGCTCTGCCCAGGACTTTTCGAGGTCCCTCCGCCGCAGCCCCACAAAGAGGCCAACAGGCCCACGGTCACGAGACGGGTCTTCGTCATTCCCCCCTCAGTGACCACGATCCGAAAAGAGGCTCACGTCGTGAGCCCCTTTTTGCAGGATGACCACTGAGGGCACATGGTCCACACCGCCGTCGGCAGAACGAGCTTCGCGCTGGTCACGCTCGGGGCCGCCGCGGCGCTCGCGACGGCCTGCGGGGGCGCGCCGTCCGCCAAGAACGACGGCGCTGCGGGGGCGCAGGGCGAAGCCGGCGTCGCGGGGGGCGCGGCCGGCGGGAGGGCGGCTGGCGCGGGAGGCGCGCCCGACGCCGCATCGGGAGCGGGCGGATCGACCGACGCGGGCGTCGCGGGAGCCCCGTCGTCGCGACCGTCGGCCATGCCGCTCATCAGTCGCAACGTCCCCGCCTTCGCCTCGGGCAGCGCCAACAGCAACGTGCTGCCGGCGCGCTCGAACGACGATCAGACCGGCTCGACCTGGGGCGCCGACAAGCTTCCGGCGTGGCTCGCGTACGACCTGTCAGGAGTGCCCGTCGCGCAACGGCATCAGATCCTCATCGCCTTTTACTGTCCTCACGCGGGGGGCTACATCCTCGACAACAAGAATCCCGGTGATGCTTCTCCCATCGACTACATGCTCGACATCAACGCCGCGCCGGGCGGCGGGCCCCCGCCCACGGCCGGATGGAAGAACGTCGCGAACGAGGTCGGCAACACGCGCAGCGCGCGCCAACACCTCACGGACCTCGCGGGCGACAACTGGGTGCGGATGACGGTGACCAAGGCGACCAACCCGGCGGGCGCGTCGTTCGACTTCGACGTCCACAGCGCGCCCGACGGCGCCTCCGATTCGTGGTTGCTCATGGGCGATTCCATCACGCACATCTCGACGATGTACGCCTTCAGCGATCTGCCGAGCCTCGTGCGCGCGCGCAGCGCCGACCGCTGGCCCGCCGTGATCTCCGCGGCGATCGGCGGTACGAACACGAGCACGGCGCTGCCCGTCATCGACGAGACCATGAAAGACTTTCCGGGTCGCTTTGTCTGGCTCGCGTACGGCACGAACGATCACGCGAACGAATTCGCCATGGAGCCGCTCGTACAGAAGGTGCTAGCGGCTGGAAAGATCCCCGTGATCCCCCACGTGCCGTGGTCGAGCTCTCCGGGGATCCAGACCGACGGCCCGCTCATCAACAACGCCATCGACGCGCTCTACATCAAGTACCCGCAGATCCTGCGCGGGCCCGACCTGTGGGCGGCGTTCAAGGACCGGCCCGATCTGATCCCCGCCGGCGACGTTCACCCGAACGGCGCCGGTCAGGAAGAGCTGCGCCAGCGGTGGGCGACGGCGATGACGCCGTAGCGGGCGTCGTCAGGCGCCTCACGGTCCTTTCAAGAGCGCGGGCGCCGGGCCCGGGCCTTCGAGCGTGCCCAGGAACGCGACGAGGTCTTGCTGGGCTTGGTCTCCTTGCTCACCGAGGTCGAGCGGCGCGAGCTCGGTGACGCCGGGATAGCCGAACGGATCGCCGCCGCGCGCGAAGAACGCCACGACCTGGCCCAGCGTCGCGAGCTGGCCGGTGTGCATGAAGGACGGGCGACGCGCGGAGCAGCGCAAGCCGGGCGTGCGGAAGGCACCCGCGAGCGCGGGCGTGACGTCGGTCGGCAAGCGCCCGTCGTCGCCGTCGCTGAACGCGCCGCGGGAATTGAGCGGATCGCCGAGGGCGGCCGCGAGCCCCGCCTGCGCGCCCGGATCGTCCTGATCGATGAAGACGACGCCGACGGGCGCGGGCGTGAGGCCGACGTTGTGAAATTTCTGATCGGACAGGAACGGTCCCGCGTGACATGACACGCACCGCGCGCGTCCTACGAACAGCTTTGCGCCGCGTTGCTCGGACTCGGACAGCGCGTTCGCTTGCCCGTGCATCCAGGCGTCGAAGCGACCGGGTCCGCAGGTCAACAGCCGTTCGTAGGCGCCCAGCGCCTTTCCGATGTTGACGACGACGCGCGTGACGGCGTCCCGGTCTGACGGCGCCAACCCGTCGAGCTCGGCGCCGTCGCCGGGCACGCCGTGCTTCGTGCCGTTGCAGATCGGCTGCGGATCGACGGTGGCCGGCTGACAACCCGTGCGCTCGGCCGACAGCGGCGGGAACCGCGCGACGTCGTCGAGCGGCGGCAGCGCGCCGAAGAGCGCCTCGTACTCGCCGCGGTAGAGCGCGAAGACCTGCTCGGCGACGTAGAGCCGCGAGCTGTTCATCTCGACCGGCGATTCGAAGGGACCGAAGGGTTGGTTGTACAGCGCGTCGTGCCGCCCGTCCCACATGAGGAGCTTGGCCTGCCCGACGTCGAGCAGGGAGGGCGTGCGCCGCCGGCCCCAACCTGCGGCGAGCGAGATCTGTTTGCCCAGCGTGCGGTCATCGAGGAACCCGCTGCCGGCGACGTGGCAGCCCGCGCAGGCGACCTTGCCTGTCTCGCCGCGCGCGCCGAGCGCGTTCGGCCCGCCGTCGTTGTCGCCATCGAGCAAAGCGCCCGAGAAGCGCGCGTCGAAGAACACCTTCTGCCCGAGCGCCGCCGCGCGCGGATCGTCGGCGAAGCGGTTGGTGACGTCGACGGGCGGGGCCGGCAAGCGCGCCGGTGACAGCGCGGCGAGGGCTGCGCGCTCGTCGTCCGTGAACGGAACGCCGCTTGCTGTCGTTGATACAGGAGCGGGGCTCGGGCCGCAGGCGGCGCCGAGCAGCCCCGCGAGGCCTAGGGCGTGATGGGCGCGGCGCATGGGAACCTCGTCTCGTCCCAGGCCGGCGCGGGCACTCCGCTCGAAAAGCCAAGGTTGTCGAAGTGTCGACGCTGCTCGACCTGCATGTGCGCCGCGTGAAAGGCGTACGTGTGGTCGACGGCCGAGTGATAAAGGACGTCGCCCCAGGTCACGGTCACGGGCCCCGAGGGGACGGCCGCCGTCGGCAGGTTGGCGCAGGCGTAGGGCTTGCCGTCGAGGAACAGGTAGGCGCGGCTCGTCGACGCGAAGACGTCGAAGAGCACGCGGTGATCCGCGCTCGCGTGCTCGCCGACTTCGTCGTTGGGCGACTGGCGGACGATCTTGCCGGCGGCGTCGAGGCCGTGGACGAGATCGTAGACGGGGCACTGGTTGTTGACGTCCCACGTGCGCAGGTTGCACAGCTGCAGCTCGTAGTTGACCGGGTAGTCGTAGACGACGTTCCCCTGCGCGCGCGACTGCACGACGATCGTGTGGGCTTTGTCGAGCCCGTACTGAACCGGGATCTCGGCGTCGCTGATGAGGATCTGCGGGTAGCGCCGCGCCGTCGAGTAAGCGTCGACCTCCATCGTGACGTGGAGGAAGCTGGCCGCGTTCATGGTGGCCTTCTGCTTGGCCGAGAGGCGGTACTTGCCGTTCGTGTCGGCCGCGACGTCGGCGTAGCTGACCCACAGCTCGCCTAGAACGGGTCCGAAGCTGAAGAGCCCCTCGCCCTTCGTCGCGGAGGTCTCGGCGTTGATGAACATCTGATCGTAGGTCGCCGACTGCTGACGCCACGTCGCATAGCAGTTCGCGACCCCGCACGGCACCGTCGTGAACGTCTCGGCCGCGGCCCCAGGCGCGAACGCGTCGAAGAAGTCCATCTTCGGGTGCGCGATCGGCTTGACTGTGATGAAGGCGCGCGCGATGGCCTTCGGCAGGCTCGCGCCGTCGAACTGACCGTTGAGAAAGACCTCGCCCGTCGCCGACGCCGCGCGTACGCCTTCGAGCGTCACCCACGGCTGGTGCACGATGTTCATGTTGCCGAAGGGCACCGTGATTCCCGCCTGAGCTTGCGCCGACAGGTGGCCCTGGAACGGGCACCCCGCGTCGAGCGCCTCGACGACGAGCGTCGTGGGCCCCGTGAGGCCCGTCCACAGCAGCGAGAACCACGGGAGCTTGTCGCCTTGATGGTAGACGCGGTTGAAGCGCTCTTTGCCGACGACGAGCTCGTCGTGCGCCCAACCGCACGAGTTGCCGTAGAACACCCTCATGAGCGGCTGCGCGCCCGCCGTCGGGGCCTTGAGGATCGCGAAGGCCGCCGTCTTCTTCGGATGCGCGTCCGCCTCGGGTCCGTCGGCGAAGTAGAAGCGCGCCGAGAACATCGGCGACGAGCGATCCTCGTCGAGCGAGACGGTGGTCGTCGTCGCGTCGGCCATCGCGGGGACGTAAAAGGCGATGCCGTCGTCGCGAAAATATTGTTTGAGGAGGTCGGCGCGCTGGGTCGGGGACGTCGTGTACATCTTCACGCGCGTCGCGGCCCAGCGCGCGAAGTAACACGTCGAATCGGCGACCGGATCGGACTCGCCGAGCGCGTAGACGGGCACGCGGCCCGGTCCTGGATCGGTGAAGACGTAGCCGAGCGTCGCGCCCGCGAGCGTGCGCGGGTACCCGCCGACCTTCTGCTGGTCGACGAGCGCGTGGATGGCGTCGCCGCCGATCATGGGCTCGGCGTCGGCGTAGGTGGGCGGCGCCTCGCGGTTGCCCGCGCAGCGGTAGGTGCCGTTGTGGACGATGACGCTCTTGTCGGCGGCCACCGTGAGATCGCCGTCGGCGGGCAGCGGGTACACGCGGTAGTCGAGCGCGCCATCGACCGGATCGAAGGTGATCGACGCGCTGTCGTCGCCCTGCGCGGCGACGACGTGGGTCATCGCGGGCAGCGCGGGCAGCTTCGTCGCGGGCGGCGTCGCGAGCTGGTCCGCCGTCGTCGCGCCGGTAGAGCCGTCGGGCCCCACGGGAGCGCCCGCGGCCGCGCCCGCGCCTGCCGCGCCCGTCGCGCCGCCCGCCGCGCCGATCGTGCCCGCGGCACCGTCCTGCCCGTGGAGCAGGTTGTCGCTCGTCTTGCACGCGCCCGCGCAGAGGCACAGCCACCAGCCCACGAGCACGACGCGCGCCTTCCTCATGTCCCCCAAGTGGGCCTTCAGCGAAAACAGGCTCACGTCAAAACCAAACGCCGAGGCCCGCGGAGAGCGCGAGCCAAGGTCCGCCGACCGTCACGGCCGTGGCGCCGTCGACGGAGCCCTGGGCGCTGCCGAGCGCGAAGCCCAGCTCGGCGCCGAGTTGCAAAGAGAGGGGGCCGAGCGTTCCCCGCAGGCGCGCCGCGACGAGCGGTCCTCCCCACGGACGCGAGGACCGCCCTTGGGTGGTCGCCTCCGGGTCCGTCGGATGACCGGCGAGCCAAGCGCCGCCGACCCGGCCCCCGAGCGCGAGCCCGCCCGCGACGCGCGGGCCGCCGCCGTGAACGCCCACGAACGCGCCGGCCGAAGCCAACGTCGTCGTGAGGTTTCCGAGGGACGATGGCGTCGTGCCGCTCACGAGCTCGCCGTCGGCGCCGAGCTCCCACCGCGCGCCGAGCGCGCGCTCGAGCCCGAGCCGGGCGCCCCACGCGGTGGCGCCGTGCGCGGACAGGAAAGTGCGGCGGACGCCCGACGCGCCCACGAGCCACGACGGACCACGAGGCGGAGCGGGCGCCGCCGTCGTCGTCGTCGGGGTGGGGGCGGGCGCGGGCGCGCGGGGCCTTTGGCGGGCCTCGATGCGCTCGCGCACATCGGGGCTCAGCGCCGCGAGCATCTCGATCGCAGCCAGCGCGAGCGCGCGCGGCGCGGCGTCACCGGGGAAATCGTCGAGCGGCAGCGCGCGCTCGAGCTGCCGCGGCCGCCCCGGTCCCTCCGCGCGGACATGCGCGACGGCGCCCGCGCACGCGATCGCGACGTGGTCGGTGTCGCCCGACACCGTTTCGTTCGGGCTCACGAGCAGATCGCCGATCTCGATGGCCACGATCCGACGCAGGGCGGGCGACGACACCTCCGGGCAGCCGCCGACCTCGAGCACGACGCGCCGAGGGGCCATTCTCTCGCCGACATCCGCGGCCGCGGCGGCGCGCGGCGCGCCCGACAGAGCCCAGACGGCGCCCGTCGCGACGGCGAAGCGACCCGGGCCTCTCCGAAGGTTCACTCGAGCTCGCCGAGAATCCTGATGGTATCCACGCGCCGACCGCTCGGGTAGAGCTTTACGTACTCACGCGCCCGCAGGCGAACCTTGTCGGCGTCGCCCGCGCGCTGCCAGGCCTCGACCTCGCGCGCGAGCGCGTCTTCGACGAAGGAGCCGCCGGGCGCGAGGGTGCGCACCTCCGCGAACGCCGCGGCGGCCTCGCGCGGCCGATCGAGCTCCATGAGCAGCAACCGCCCCAGCGTGAAGGCGGCGAGCGGCGCGCGCGCGTCGTGGGCGTGGTCGCGCAGCAGCCGCCTCAAGAGCACGGCGCCCTGCTCGGCGCGACCGGCGACGCGCTCGGAGTCGGCCTGCGCGAGCAAGCCCTCCGCCGTCTCGGGCGTCTCCGCGCGTGCGGGACGCTTCGTCTCCGTGTCTCTCTTGGCGACGCCGGCGACGGCGGCGACGCGCGGCGCGGGCGCGGCCGTCTGGCCCGCCGAGTCGACGAGCAGCGGCGGAAACCAACCACTCTCGCCCTTGTGCAGCAGTCGCGTGCCGATCTTCCAGTCGACGCGCACGGTGCCGCGCTCGACGTCGACGCCGATGCGATCGGCGACGCGCTCGACAGTAAAGATCGTGCCGAGCACGGTGACGGTGACGTCGCCCGCCTGCACGGCGAACACGCGCCTCGACGGCGACGGCACGACCTCGAAGCGCGCGCGCCCCCGCCCGAGCGCGAGCTCGGCGCGCTGGGGTGATTCGGAGACGAGCGCGAGGGCGCTGTCTGGCGCGAGCGGCGTCGCGAGCGACCCGTCGCGCAGGCGCAGCGGAGCGCCCATCGGGCTCGCGATCTTGGGCGCCGTGGGCAGCGGTTGAGGCAGAAAGTGCACGACGGCGACCACCGCCGCGCCCAGCGCCGTCGCCGCGAGGGCCGCGCGCGCCCCCGTCCGCCGGCGCCGCCGGCGCGCCGCGCCCTGCACGACGCGCTCGACGTCTCGATCCGAGAGGTCGGGATCGAGCGTCGCGGCGGCGCGCGCGATCCGGCGCATGAGCTCGGAAGACTCGGTCATGGCGAATCGCCCAACCGAAGCTCGATGGCCGCCTGCGCGCGCGCGATGCGTCGTTTCGTCGTCGCGCGAGAGCATTCGCAGAGCCGCGCAACGGCGTCGAGCGTCTCGCCCTCGATGTGATGCAGCGAGAACGCAACGCGATCGTCGACGGGCAGACCGTCGAGCACGCGATAGACCTCGACGAGCAGCAGCTTGTCGACGGGCGACGCCGCCGCGTCGACGACCTGAGCGTTGTCGGCGCCCCGGTCCAACCCCAGGAAGCGCTTGAGCCGCCGGCGGCGCAGCCGTCGACTCACGAGCCGCACGGCGATCGTCGCGAGCCACCCCTTGATGGCCGCGGGCTCGCGCAGCCTTTCGATACCGCGCGCCGCCTCGACGAAGACGTCCTGAATCTGGTCCTCGAGATCGTCGGGCCGTCCATCGAGGCGCAGGATGACGGCCGCGACGTAGCGGCAGTAACGGCGATAGACGCCGTCGAGCGACGTGTCGGGCTCTTCGCCCCGCACGAGCCGCAACGGAACGTCGGTCTTGCGCGCGAGTCTCACGGCGTCCTCCCCGGGGCCAGTGTCTCGTGCCGTTGCGTGGGCATCAAGGTGCGCATCCAACGTCCCTGAGTGGACGTTTCGCGAAAGGAGGCTCACCAAGGGCGCAGATTCTTCCAAGCACCCGTTTTCGTTGAGCGTCGTCCGACGCCGCGAAGCCGGGTCGCCGTCAGACGCTCGCGCTCGAAGGGACTCCAACCTAGAGCGGCAATCGCCCCGCGATCATCATGATCGCGACGAGCGCGAGCACGATGCCCGTGTATTGCAGGAACGCGCCGTTGTCGCCTTCCTCGGGCGCGTCCTTCTTCGCGGCGCGGAATGAAGCGCCAATCGCGAGAATGAAAAGCATGCTGTCCACGCCCATGAGCGCGAGAATCCACAGCAGCCCCGCGACGAGCATGCGCTGACGGCGCGCCAGCGCGTTGAAGGCGCGGCCGCCGTCGAGCTGCCACACGGGCGTGAGGTTGAAAAGATTGATCCACGCGCCGACGCGCGCGATCGCGATGGCGAGGTTGTAGTGAAAGTGGCGGCCGATCACCAAGAACGCGAGCGCGGCGAACGCGCCCCACAGCGGCCCCGCGAGCCCGACGCGCGCGTCCTCGCGCGGCGACGCCGGGTACTGCTTCAGGCGCACGTACGCGCCGAACCCGGGGATGAACATCGGCGCCGAGGCCTTGATGCCGTAGTGGCGCAGGCGCTCGACGTGCCCCATCTCGTGCACGTAGATCGAAGCGATGAGGCCGACGGCGAACTTCCACCCGAACAGCATCGTGTACGCGCCGACGGCGATCGCCATCGAGAGGAACGTCTTGGCCTGGAAGAGCCCCGCGAGCAGCAGCTTCCCCTTCGCGAGAACAAAGAAGATCGCGAACTTGAACTTGAGGAGCATCGCACCCACGGCGGCGAGCGCCGTGTAGATCGGCCCGCGCTTGCGCGGCGGCGGCGCGCCGTCGACCCTTTGCGCTTGCGCGGGCGCCGTCGCCGTCGCGGGCGCGCCGCCGAGCGGCAACGCGTCGACCTCGGCGGACAGCGCCGCGACGAGGCCCCGCACGTGCGTGTGCTGCTTCGTGCTCGTGGGCAGCAGCGCGAGCGCCTCGCGCCACTTGAGCAGCGCGCCGCGCTTGTCCCCCGCGCGCGTCGCGTCCTCGGCCGCCGCCGCCAGCTCTTTCAGCGCGCCCGCGTGCACGAGCGTGCCGCACGACGGGCAGGCGAGGAACGCCGTCGGCAGCTCGGTCCCGCACGCCGAGCAGCGAGGCGGCGGCGACGCGGCGTTCGCGCTCACGGTGTCCCAGGGGGCGGGGCCACGGGCGGGGGTCCGGCCGCGGCGCCGACGCGAAACGGCCCCGAGATCGGAATCCGCCGGTTCAGCTTCCACGCTTCGTACAAGCCGATCGCGATGATGACCAAGCCGATGAGGTTGTTCGTGCCGCCGTAGAATGGCGCCTGGAACGCATACGCAAAGACCGTCACCGGCCCGCGCTCGAGGGCGGCGCCGCTGAGCTGCTTGATGATCGACGGGACGTAGCTCGACACGATCGACGCGTAGGTGAGGAACATCGCGAGCGCTTGATACTTCCAACCGCCCACGCCTCGCGCGGCGCGACGCACGGCGAGCCCCACGGCGTAGCCGATGCCGATGGCGATGATCGCGAGCTCGATGTGCAAGAGCGTCGTGATCGCGTACCAGACGATCGTCCCCGCGAGCGCCGCGGCGGCGCCCCACAGCCCCGCGCGCGAGAGCGCCGGCCAGCCGCCCGAGTTGGCGGCGAACTTCGCGGCGCAATCCGCGCACAGGATGCTGCCGACCGCTTCGAAGTAGGTGTCGGCGACCGGCTTGCGACATACGGCGCACGATTTGCCCGCGGCCGTCGCGAACTCGGCCTTGTCGAACTGCAGCCCGTCGCTCATGGCGTCACCGCGCACAACGTCGGGTGAACCTCGCTGCAGAAATCCTCGGGCATCTGGTCGCCGTGCGCCTTGATGAAGGCCGCGAAGGCCGCCTCGTCGAAGCACGGCGACTTGAGCGTCCATGTCCACGCCGTCGCCGCCCAGCGGACGTCGAGCTTCGGATCGGGCGCGAGGATGAGGCGACGCTTCGTCGGCGCCGCGCACGTCGGATCCGCTTCCCCGAGCTCGAGCGGGCCCACGCCCGCCGCGAGCCCGTCGACGGGCGGCATCGAATCGATGAGCGCCTGCGCGCGCGCGACCTCGGCCGCGCAACCATTCGGGCAGTTGTAGACGAGGACGACGGCGCCGTGCTCGAGCGCGTGCATGAGGTGGCCCCAAGGCACGGGCGTCGCGTACGTGTGGTAGTCGGCCCAAGACGGATAGTGGTTCCCCGACGACGGCGGGTTCGTGCCATAAACGGGCGGAGGCGTGCACGCGACGTGCGCCCTCATGCCTTCTTCGGTGTGCTGTTGGACGACGGGGGCACACGCGCCCGTCGCGCCCGCGCTCCCCGTCGCGCCCGCACTCCCCGTCGCGCCCGCGGCGGCGGCGCCCGCGGAGCCACCCGCCGTTCCCGCGTCGGTGCCCGCGCCGCTGTCGCCGCCCGTCGCGCTCGCGTCCGCACCGGCCGCGCCGCTGGCGCCTGCGTCGCCGCCCGTCGCGCCCGCGTCGCCGCCCGTCGCGCCCGCGGTCCCCGTCGTGCCGGCCGCGCCCGTCGAGCCGGCCG
>JBBQJG010000093.1:0-18340 GCA_038325725.1 Polyangia bacterium
CTCGGTGCGGCCGATCTCGAATGAGTCGACGTGGACCTCGTGCCGCGGTCCTTCGACGTCGCGGCGCCCGACCTCTTCGGGGGGCGTGCCCATCTGGAACGAGCCCGCGGGCACGATGGCCATCTGCCCGCACGCCTCGCACCCCGGCACCTGCAGGGCCGCGGGCAGCGCCGCGAAGCGTGAATCCGCGGGCCGAGGCCCCAGCTCGGACGTCGCCTTCTTTGCGCACCCGGCCGCCGAGATCGCCGCCAGAGAAACCAACGCCGTCGCGAGGAGGATCCGGGCTTCGGGCGGTCCGAGCGAGGTGGGCATGCGCACCGCACGATACTCCATGTCGCGCCGTCGTCGGTCGTCCGAGTTGCTCACGACGGTTCGCTCGCGGGCCTCGCGCCGAAGGGCTTCCGGCTTGGAAGCGACAGATGTGTCTGTTAGCCTCGCGACCTCCCTTAGATGTCGTCTTCACCCCCAGCCGGGTCGCCCGTTTCATCTGAAGGATCGTCTGAAGGGCCGCCCGAAGGATCTTCTGACGGATCTCGGGGTTCGCTCTCCAAGGTCCTCGCGCGCGGGTCGGCGTGGGCCCTGGCGGGGTACGCGGCGAGCCAGGGTTTGCGGCTCGGGTCGAACCTCCTGCTGTGGCGCTTCTTGGCGCCCGAGGCGTTCGGCCTCATGGCCATCGTGTCGGCGGTGATGCAGGGGCTCGCGATGTTCTCCGACATCGGCATCGGTCCCAGCATCATTCAGCACGAGCGCGGCGACGATCCGACCTATCTCAATACGGCCTGGACGATCCAGTTCGTGCGCGGCGTGGCCTTGTTCTTGGTCGCGGCGCTCGCGGCCGTGCCCCTGGCCCGCTTCTACGGCAATCCCCAGCTCGGTCCGTTGATCATGGTCGTCGCCCTCGGGATTCCGTTCTCGGGGATGAATTCGACGAAGCTCTTCACGGCGACGAGGAAGATCGCGCTCGGCCGTTTGACCCTCATTGATCTAGGCACGCAGCTCGTGTCGTTGATTGTGACGATCGCGGTCGCGTACCCGACGCACAGCATTTGGGCCATCGTCCTTGGTGGGTTGACCGGCAACATCGTGAAGCTCGTGGCGACTCACGTGTTTTTGCCCGGAATCAGGAACCATTTCGTCTGGGACCGCGCGAGCGCGGCCGTGCTCATCACGTTCGGCCGGTGGATCTTCCTCAGCACGTTGCTGACGTTCTTCGCCATGCAGGCGGATCGTCTCATCTTCGGCAAGCTGATCTCGATCAAGGAGCTCGGCGTCTACAACATCGCCAATGTCTGGGCTTCGATTCCGCTCGCGATCGTCGGGCGCGTGTTTGACGCGGCCTTGTTTCCCGCGCTGTGTCGCATCAAGAGCGACGACAACGTCTTTACGCGAACCCTCCGAAACGTTCGCCGGCCCTGGCTCATCCTCGCGGGGTGGCAATGCGCGTCCCTGATCGCCGGCGGGCCGGCCTTGATTCGTTTCTTCTACGATCAACGCGCCGCCGACGCCGAGTGGATCGTGCAGGTCCTCGCCGCTTCCATGTGGCTGTACGCGCTCGAGAACGCCAACGGCACGGCCTTGTTGGCGCGCGGCTACCCCAAGTTCGTGGCGGCGGGAAATTTTGCGAAGCTGCTCGCCATGGTCGTGTTGATCCCCGTCGGCATGAAGCTGCATGGCTTCTTCGGCGGCGTCGTCGGCTATGCGGCGTCCGAAGCCTTTCGATACCTCGTGTCCGTCGTGACCCTCGCCTACGTGCGGGTCCGGGTGTTTCGTCAGGACCTGCTGCTCACGGCGTTGGTCGTCGTGACGACGGCCGTGGGCTTGGCCGTGGCGCCTCTGCTGCGCGCGCAGCTCGCCTCGCTCGCCGCGCGACATTCCCGCGCGGCCGCCTTCGTCGAGGCGGCCACGATCGCGGCGGTCGTGGGGCTCGGGTGGGCATTGGCTTTTCTACGGCACCGAGCCCAAATGCGGAGCGCCGCCCAAGCGGGGCTTGCCTGAGAGCCATCTTGAAACCAAGAGATACATCGCCATGAAAATAACGTTCGTGACCAGCGGCTACGGGCTCAGCGGTGGCGACCGTGTGATCGCCATCTATGCCGACAGGCTGATGAAGCGAGGGCACGAGGTGCTCGTCGTCGCGCGCGGCAGGAACAAGCCGGGACCGGTGGATCGGGTCCGGGCGCTCCTGCGCGGCAAGGGCTGGAAGCGCAGCCAGGAAGCCACGCACCTGAGCCCCAGCGTGCCGCGCGTTCGCCTCGACAGCTATCGTCCCGTCGTCGAGGGAGACGTTCCCGACGCCGACGTCGTCATCGCGACGTGGTGGGAGACCGCCGAGTGGGTCGCGAAGCTGCCGCCCAGCAAAGGCGCCAAGGCCTTCTTCATTCAGCACTACGAAGCCTTCGACTACTTGCCCAAGGATCGGGTCGACGCCGTCTGGCGTTTACCGCTGCACAAAATAACGATCTCCAAGTGGCTCGTGGATCTCGCGCGCGAGACGTTCGGCGACTCGAAGGTCTCGTTGGTCTTCAACAGCGTCGAGACGTCCCAGTTTCATGCCCCGGCGCGCGGCAAGAACCAACTGCCGGCGATCGGCATTCTTTACGGGGACGTTCGTTGGAAGGGCACTGATGTTTGTCTCGATGCCGTCGAGAAGATGAAGGTCAAGCCGAGCCGCGTGGTCTCGTTCAGCGCCGTCGTCAAGAAGCCGGGGGTCGGTTCCTATCGGGCGCTGCCACCCGGCTCGTCTCACTACTTCCAGCCCGAGCAGAGCCAGATCAAGGACATCTACGCCCAGTGCGACGTCTGGCTGTGCGGCAGTCGGGGTGAGGGCTTCCACCTCCCGCCGCTCGAGGCGATGGCCTGTCGCTGCCCCGTGGTCTCGACGGCCGTGGGCGGTCCCAGCGACATCATTACAGATGGGATCAACGGCTATGTCGTCCCCCTCGAAGACTCCACGGGGCTGGCCGATCGGCTGGATCGCGTGCTGAGCTTGTCTGACGCCGATTGGCGAAAGATGTCGGACGCCGCTTATGCGACGGCCACTCAATACACCTGGGACGACGCCACCGCGTTGTTCGAAAAGGGGCTCGAAGAAGCCATCGCCCGACGCGTGCGCGGCGAGACGCCGTGAGCGCGCACGCTCACTTTCCTGGCGTGGCCGGGCCCAGCAGCTTGCGATCGCGGAGGGCCCCTTCGACGACGTGGGCCAACTCGCGGTAGCCCTCCGGCCGGAAGTGGCTGCTCTTGCAGCGGAGGTAGATCTCGCAAGGCTCGCGGCCGCCGAGGTAGGCGTTGAGGGGCGCGGCGGCCGATACGAATGGAACGTCCGCCGCCGTGAGCGCGTCGATGAGCGGCTGATAGGGCAACGTGCCGTGCGCCCGTAGCGACTGAAGATCCTTGACGTCGGGGATGAGCAGGACGAGAGGAGCTTGTCCGCGGCTCTTCGCCGTCGCGACGAACCTCTTCGCCACCTCGGTCGTGACCTCGAGGGCGCCAGACGCGTGGTCGGGCCGGTAGAAGGCCGCGTACGAAGGCTCGCCATGCAGGCCCGCCCGGAACCGGTAGTGGCCGAGCGCGCGCACGGCGGAGACCGTGTAGGGGAAGCTTCGCGCGATCAAACCAGCCGGGCCCCCCGGCCGGAAGAAGTCGTCCGGCAGCAACGTCGCCGCGTCCTCGCCGATGCGCGCATATTGCTCTTCGGTGAACGACGGCAGCGGGATGAGCTCGAGCGCTCCCTGCCGCACGATGAAGCGCGGCTTGAGGCCAAACGGTTGATTGGTGAGGAAGCCACGCTCCTCGTTCACGTTGCGAATGATGTTCTCGGAGAAGTGCCCCAGCACGACGACGGGCGCGTCGGGCTTCACCTGCTCGTAGCGCAAGAGCGCCTGATCGCTCCCGTAGCCGCCGACGCCGAAGTTGGACACGCGGCAGCCGAGATCCTGGGCCAGCACGTTGGGATAGGCGTCCGCGGGACCGACCTCGTCGCCCCACGTATACGAGTCGCCGAACACGGCGACGCAGCTCTTCGCCGCGGGGTCGGGGAAGGCGGGACTGAGCCGTGAGCCGCTGCGGTCCACCTCTCCCTGCCCGCGCTTGCCGGGCGGGGGCCAGCCCAACACCGGATCACGCTCGGCCAGATAGACCGCGTAATCCTTGGTCGGCAGCGACTCGTACATGAAGCCCGAGCGCACCAGCAGCTTGGTCGCGACGAACCCGATCCCCTCGAGGAGCAGGAACATCATGACGAGGAGCAGGAGCGCGAACGTGCCGCGGCGACCGCGCTCGGGGGCCATACGAGGCTCCTAGAACAGCGTGTAGATGAAGGGCGCGACGCCCGTGCCGCCCAGGATCACGAGCACACCCAGCAGCAACACGGCGACCAAGATGGGGATGAGCCACCACTTCTTGTTCTGCTTGAGGAACGCCACGAAGTCCCCAACGAAGCTGGTTCGCTTCTTGGTGGATTGCGCGAGAAATTCACGCTCGTCGTTGCCCGGCATGCCCACTCCCCTCGCTTGGATTGTCTCAGAACGTCTCAGAATTGCCGAAAATAGCTCTCGTGGGGTCGAAGGCGCCGCGCCTCCGACCAATAGCTCTTGGCATTTCGATCGTACTTTCGCTGCAACGGATCGCGACGGAGCACGCGCATGGCCAGCGCGACGCCCCCGAACACGCCGAAGAACAGCACGCCGAGAATGACGTACGACATGACGAACCCAATCGGGTACGTCACGATCGTGAGCACCAGATACAGCGGCAGGTTCGCGCGCGGCGCGACGAACGAGAACAGGATCGAGATCGCCGCGAGCCCGACGAAGACGCCCACGAGCGGCAAGCGCGCCTCGCCCAGCCCGGACGCGAACATCCCCGCCTGGCGCCAAGCCAAGACGGCCAGCAGGCCGAAGCCCACGAGCGCTCCGTATCCGAATCGGCGGAGCTGCTTGGCGTCCGGCCGCAGGTTCAGGTCGACGAGCTTCGACATGGTTAGTCCAGCGCGAAGGCCGCGAGGTAGGCCTTGCGATCGATCGCGGCGCCCTGGGGCTGTTCGGTCCGCAGCAACAGAAAGTTTTCGATGACGAGCGCGTCCATGTTCGTCCCCATGAAGCAGCGATACGAATCGGAGGGCGATTCGACGATCGGCTCGCCGCGAACGTTGAAGCTCGTGTTGATGACGACCGGGCAACCGGTGCGCTTCTCGAAGGCTTTGATGATGTTGTAAAAGCGCGGGTGTCGGACCGAGTCGACCGTTTGCACGCGCGCCGAATAGTCCACGTGGGTGACGGCCGGGACCTGCGAGCGCACCTCGTTGACCTTGTCGAGATCGTTGCCGGCGTCGGACGCCACCGTGCTCTTCGGGTCGACGCGGCGGTCGGCGCGGACGGGCGCGACCATCAACATGTACGGGCTGTCCTCGTTGGGCCGCATGTCGAAGTACTCGTGGACGCGCTCGCGCAAAATCGCGGGCGCGAACGGCCGAAACGATTCGCGGAACTTGATCTTCAGGTTCATCACGCTCTGCATCTTCGGCGAGCGCGCGTCCCCCAAGATTGACCGCGCGCCGAGCGCGCGGGGTCCAAACTCCATCCGACCGGCGCAGTGCCCGACGACGTTGTCGGTCGCGAGGAGATCCGCGACCTTTTCGGTCAGCTTCTCTTCTTCGGGGTAGTAGGTGTAGACGGCCCCGATCTTGTCGAGGATGGCGCGCACCTCTTCGTTCGTGTATTTGGGTCCCAGCAGCGAGCCCTTCTGGCTGTCGCTCGCGCTGTTCACGGTGCGCGGGTGCCCGAGCAGCTGGTGCCACACGAAGATCGCGGCGCCCAGCGCGCCGCCCGCGTCGCCGGCGGCCGGTTGGATCCAGACGTTCTTGAACGGCCCTTCGCGCAGCAGCCGGCCGTTCGCGACGCAGTTGAGGGCCACGCCGCCGGCCATCGTCAGGTTCGAAGATCCCGTCAGCTCGTGCGCGTACCGGCCGATCCTCAGCACGATCTCCTCGGTGACCGCCTGGATCGACGCCGCGAGGTCCATCTCGCGCTTCGTGAGCGGCGTCTCCGACTTGCGCGGCGGTCCCCCGAACAGCTGTTCCATCTTCGGCGACGTCATGACGTCTTTGTAGCCGTAGCCGAAGTAGTCCATGTTCAGGCGGAACGAGCCGTCTTCCTTGAGATCGAGCAGCTCGCTCAGGATCTTGTCCTTGAAGACCGGCTCGCCATAGGGCGCGAGGCCCATCAGCTTGTACTCGCCGCTGTTCACGCGGAAGCCCGTGAAGTAGGTGAACGCCGAGTACAGCAGCCCGAGCGAGTGCGGAAAACGCAGCTCGCGGATGATCTCGATCTTGTTGCCGGTGCCCTTGGCGATGCTCCCGGTCGTCCACTCGCCGACGCCGTCGAGGGTCAAGATCGCGGCCTCTTCGAACGGCGACGGGAAGAACGCGCTCGCGGCGTGCGACTCGTGATGCTCGAGGAACACGTAGCGTCCCTTGTAGGCACCTTCCAGACCCGCGTCGAGCTGCCGGGGCGTGTAGAGCTTCTGCTTGAGCCACAACGGCAGGCTCATCATGAACATCTTGAAGCCGGCGGGGCAGTAGGACAGATAGGTCTCGAGCAGCCGGTCGAACTTCAACAGCGGCTTGTCGTAGAACGCGACGAGATCGAGGTCGGAGGCCTTGATCCCGGCCTCCTTGAGGCAGTAGGCGACGGCGTTCTTCGGGAAGCCGGAGTCGTGCTTCTTGCGCGTGAAGCGCTCTTCTTGCGCCGCGGCCACGATGTCCCCATCAACGACGAGGCAGGCCGCGCTATCGTGGTAATAGGCTGAAATGCCGAGGATATTCATCGCGGACCGACGGGCGCGAGGATAGAGGCACCGATCGAGCGCGTCAAGGTAAGCATCCGCGAGGTCAGCCTCCGCTCACGGCTTGAGGAGCCGCGAAAGGAGCGAGCGAACCTTGCGCACGGTTCGCTCGACGGGCGTCGCGCTCGAGCGGGGTCGGACGAGCTCCCATCCGTTCCACGCGACGGCCAGCTGTCGCAGCTCGTCCTCGGTCAGGTGCAGCCCGGACGCGCGGGCGTTGGCGGTGACTTGCTCTTCATTGCTCCCGCCGACGACGACCGCCGTGAGGCCCGGCTGCGCGAGCAGCCAGGCCAGGCTGACCTCGGCGATCGAGGCGCCGCGCGCCTCGGCGATCGGCAACGCGCTGCCCTCGAGCGCCTGATTGATGCGCCGCAGGTTCTCCGGAGAGAAGGCCACGCTGCCCCGGCGCCAATCGGACGGCAGCGCGGCCGCGCCTCGTTGTCGCCCGGCGAGGACGCCCTGCGCGAAAGGCGAATACGCGAGCACGGAGACGGCGTGGGAACGGGCCCACGGCAGCACGTCCTTCTCGATGCGTCGCTCGACGAGGTTGTATTCGAGCTGGGTCGAGGCGAGCGGGATCGCGCCTAAGAGCGCGGCGGCCTCTTGGGTGTCGCCGAGCGAGAAATTGGAGATCCCGACCGCGCGAATCTTCCCTT
Source organism: Polyangia bacterium (assembly GCA_038325725.1). GTDB lineage: Bacteria > Myxococcota_A > Polyangia > Fen-1088 > Fen-1088 > DASZFV01. Next base: position 7,500 of record JBBQJG010000093.1, read on the forward strand.
CTCCCACGAGCCGCGCGAGCGTCGCCATGGTCTCGGGCAGGGGGGTGTCGAGGTCGCGATGATGAACCTGCAACAGATCGATCGCGTCGACCTTCAGGCGCCGCAGGCTCTGCTCGACCTCGCCTCGCAACGACGTCGGCCGGGAATCCTTGCGGACGACACGGCGAACGCCGGCGTCCGTCGCCTCGAACATCACGCGCCCGAACGTCGCGTCCCAGCGCAAGCCGACCTTCGTGAGGATCTGCACCTGGCCGCGTCGATCCGCGAGGGCCGCTCCGAGGAGCTCTTCGGACCGACCGAAGCCATAGAGCGGCGCCGTGTCGAAGCTGGTGACGCCCGCGGCGAAGGCGGCGTGAATCGCGCGCGTGGCCCGCGCCGCGTCGTCCGAGAAGCCCATGCACCCATGAATGACGCGCGACACGCTGACGGGCGTGGCGCCCAGGGATCGGTGTTCCATGGGCGCTGAGCCTAGCTCAGACTCACATCCAAAGACCTATCACACCTGACGTGAACGTCTCGCGGCCGTGGGGGCTGCCTCAGGCGCGGGCGTGGCGGTCAGATTCGGCGTTTTCGGAGGAGCTAGGGCAACTTACGCGCCAACCGGCGCCCACCTGTCGCTGGCCCCGCCTCAAGTCCGATGTTAGCCTGACGACCCCCAAAGGTGCTCGCCGACGGCAGGCCTTTCTGGTCGAGCTGAAGGAACCACCGGGAGTGCCATGAAGCCAGAAGTCATCGAGAGCTCGTACGGATTGACGCCAGTCCAGCTCGGCATGCTCTTTAGCCGCGCCCACGCGGAAACGAGCGGGGTGGACATCGAGCAGATGACGGCGACGCTGCGCGAGCCTCTCGACGTCGCGAACCTGCGCCGCGCCTGGCAGGCGGTCGTGGCTCAGCATGGCGCGCTGCGGACGCGCTTCCGCTGGGAGGGACTGACGGCGCCCGTTCAGGAGGTCCTCGCCGAGGTGGAGCTGCCGCTCGTAGAGACCGATCTGCGCGCGCTGTCCACCGAGCAGCAGACGCGCGCCCTGGACAAGTATCTCCGCGAGGATCGCGTGCGCGGGATCGATCTCGCCCACGCGCCGCTCTTTCGTCTCCACGTCTTTCAGATCGCGGCCGAAGAGTCGCGCCTCGTCTGGACCTTCCCGCACATCCTCCTCGACGGCGGCTCGTTCCCGGCCGTCGTGGCGGACGTCTTTGCGGCCTATGAGGCTCTCGGCCGTGGTGAGACACCGACCCTCGGTCGTCCGTGCCCCTACGGCGACCACATCGCTTGGCTCGAGCAGGAGATCGCCCGAACGGCGGGCGACGCGTCCACCTTCTTCCGCGAGGGGCTCTCCGGGTTCGAAGCCAAGAATGTGTTGGTGGCCGACGCGCCGAACGCGAGCGCCGCCTTGTGGGACGAACGATCTCCTCGGCTCTATGGAGAGGTCGGCCAGCGCCTGTCGCTCGCCGAGACCGAGCGCCTGCGGGCCCTCGCGCGAGAGCACGGCCTCACGCTGAACACGTTCGTTCAAGCGGCGTGGAGCTTGGTCGTCGCGGATTTCAGCGGCGGGCGTGACGTCGTCTTCGGCGTCGTGCGGGCTTGCCGACGTTCGGCGCTGCCCGAGGCCGAAAAAATGGTGGGGCTCTTCATCAACACGTTGCCCTTGCGCGTCCGCGTCGCGGCCGAGCAGCCTGTCATCGAATGGCTTCGCGACATCCGCGCGGCCTACGTCGCCCAGCGGCCCTTCGAGCACACGCCGCTCCAAGCGGTGCAAGCCGCCTCCGAGGTTCCCAAGGGCACGTCGTTGTTCGACAGCATCATCGTCTACAACGACGCCCTCATGGATTCGACGATGCGCGCGCAGGGTGGCGCGTTCGCGCGTCGCGAGTTCTCCTGGATCGAGCAGACCAATTTTCCCGTGACGCTGTTCGGGTACGGCGAGCCGGAGCTCTTGCTCAAGGTCAGCTACAACAAGGCGCTCGTCTCGGACGCGATCGGCAGCTCGATGCTCGCGCGCGCGATCGCGGCGCTGGCTTGCTTCGCGGCGCAGGCCGAGCGCCGACTCGGCGAGCTGGCCCGCGTGCCCGCGCACGAGGTGCAGGCGCTCGCCGTCTGGAACCAGACGACGCTCGAGGTCGCCGACGTGAAGGCTGGCCTGTGCGTGCACCAGCTGTTCGAGCAGCAGGCGGCGCGTACGCCCGACGCGATCGCGCTCGTCTTCCGCGGGCAATCGCTCAGCTACCGCGACTTGAACCACCGCGCGAACCAGGTGGCGCAGCAGCTCGGCGCCCTGGGCGTCGGGCCCGACGTGCTCGTGGGCATCTACGTTCAGCGCTCGCTCGAGATGGTGGTCGGCCTGCTCGGCATCCTCAAGGCCGGCGGCGCGTACGTTCCGCTCGATCCGAACTATCCGCCCGATCGCATCGCCATGATGCTCGAGGACAGCCGCGCGCCCGTCATCGTCACCGAGTCGCGGCTCGCGGGCGCGCTGCCGAAGCACGCGGCGACGTTGCTCGTGCTCGACAAAGACCTGCCGGCGCCCGACGCGACGCCGAACGTCGCGTCGTCCGTCACGTCGAAGAACCTCGCCTACGTCATCTTCACGTCGGGCTCGACGGGCCGGCCCAAGGGCGTGATGGTCGAGCACCGCAACGTGCTCAACTTCTTCGCCGGCATGGACGAGCGCATCGGGCGCGACGCCGGAACCTGGCTCGCCGTCACGAGCATCTCGTTCGACATCTCGGTGCTCGAGATCTTTTGGACGCTGGCGCGCGGTTTTCGCGTCGTCATCCAAGAAGAGGGCGACAAGAGCTCGCTCACGAAGCGCACGGCGCCGGTTCGCAGCGGCAAGCACATCGACTTCAGCCTCTTCTACTTCGCCGCCGACGCGGGCGAGGTCGGACAGAATCGCTATCGCCTGCTCCTCGAGGGCGCGCGCTACGCCGACACGCACGGCTTCCTCGCGATCTGGACGCCCGAGCGCCACTTCCACGAGTTCGGCGGGCTGTACCCGAACCCGTCGATCACGAGCGCGGCGGTGGCGACCATCACCGAGCGCGTGCAGCTGCGCGCGGGCAGCGTCGTGCTGCCGCTGCACAATCCCATTCGCGTCGCCGAAGAGTGGTCCGTCGTCGACAACCTGTCGAACGGACGCGTCGGGCTTTCGTTCGCGTCGGGCTGGCACGCGAACGACTTCGCGCTCATGCCGGAGAACTACGCCGCTCGAAAGGACGTCACGTCCCAGGGCATCGAGACGGTCAAGAAGCTGTGGCGCGGCGAGGCCGTCCCCGCCAAGAGCGGCACCGGCGCCGACATCATGGTCAAGATCCTGCCGCGGCCGATTCAAGCGAATCCCCCCATCTGGGTGACGGCGGCCGGCAACGTCGAGACGTTTCGCTTCGCGGGCGCCAGCGGCGCCAACGTCCTCACGAACATGCTCGGCCAGAGCGTAGAGGACCTCAAGAGCAAGGTCACCGCGTACCGCGCCGCGCGCCGCGAGCACGGGCACGAAGGCGAAGGTCACGTCACGCTGATGCTGCACACCTTCGTGGGCACCGACGTCGCGCAGGTCAAAGAGCTCGTCCGCAAGCCGTTCACGGCGTACCTGAAGACGTCGACGGATCTCGTCAAAAAAGCGCGCTGGGAGTTTCCCGCGTTCGCGCGCCCGGCGCGAGACGACGGCAGTGCCGCGCCCGCCGTCGCCGAGCGCGAGCTGACCTCCGAAGAGGAGGACGCCCTCATGGCGCACGCCTTCGAGCGCTACTTCGAGACGCACGGCCTCTTCGGCACGCCCGAGAGCTGCCTCGCCATGATCGACGGGCTCAAGGACATCGGCGTCGACGAGATCGCGTGCCTCGTCGACTTCGGCGTCGCCTCGGACACGGTCCTCGCCAACCTCGACTCGCTGAATCGCCTGCGCGAGCTGAGCGCTGGCGGCGCGGAGCTCGAAGAGCAGACGGACTACGGCTCGATCGCGGCTCAGATCCGCCGGCACGGCGTCACACATCTGCAGTGCACGCCCTCGCTGGCCCGCATGCTCCTCGAGGATCCTGATGCCGTCGACGCGCTCGGCTCCCTGCGCCGCCTCATGGTGGGCGGCGAGGCGCTGCCGGCCGCGCTCGCCGAGCCGCTGTCGCGGCGCCTCGCGGGCGGCGCGTTGCTCAACATGTACGGTCCGACGGAGACGACGGTCTGGTCGACGACGGAGACGATCGAGCCCGGCGTGCCCGTCACGATTGGCCGCCCCATCGCCAACACGCAGATCTACGTGCTCGATCGCGCGCTACAGCCGACGCCGCCCGGGGTCGCGGGCGAGCTGTGCATCGGCGGCGACGGCGTCGTGCGGGGGTACTTGCAACGTCCGGATCTCACGCGCGAGCGCTTTGTCGCGGATCCTTTCGTGGGCGGCGACGCGCGCTACTACCGCACGGGCGATCTCGCGCGCTTCTTGCCCGACGGGCGCATCGAGTTCCTCGGCCGCCTCGATCATCAGGTCAAGGTGCGCGGCTACCGCATCGAGCTCGCGGAGATCGAAGCGGCGCTCGCCAAGCATCCGGCCGTGGGCCAGTCCGTCGTCGTCGCGCGCGAAGACAACGCGGGCGATCAGCGCATCGTCGCGTACGTCGTCGCGAAGGGACGAGGCGAGACCGGCGCCGCTGACGGCGCGCAGAGCGCGTGGCAAAACATCTGGGACGAGGCGTACCGCGCGCCGCTGCCGGAGAAGGCGGCCGGCGACGCGACCTTCAACGTCGCCGGCTGGAACAGCAGCTACACGGGCGAGGCCATCCCCGAGGTCGAGATGCGGGACTGGGTGCTGAGCACGACCCAGAACATGCGCGCCTTGGGCGCGCGGCGCATCCTGGAGATCGGCTGTGGCACGGGGCTCCTTCTCTTTCGCGTCGCGCCCGAGTGCGAGCGTTACACGGGCGTCGACTTCTCGCAGGCGGCGCTCGACCACATCGCCGCGACGTTGGCGAAGCATCCGCTCCCCGCTGTCGATCTCATGCGCGCCAACGCGGACGACTTCGAGGTCGCGCCCGGCTCGTACGACGCCGTCGTCATCAACTCGGTGGCGCAGTATTTCCCGAGCGCCGACTACCTCGCGCGCGTCCTGCAGCGCGCGCTTGGCGCCCTCGCGCCCGGCGGAAAGCTGTTCGTCGGGGACGTCCGCAGCCTCCCGTGGCTCGAGGCGTTCCACACGTCGATCGAGCTCGCCGCGGCGCCCGACGCGGCGTCTTGCGACGATCTCGCCGAGGCGGTGCAGCGACGGCTCCGGCGCGAGAGCGAGCTCGTGATCGCGCCCGACCTCTTCAAGGCGTTCGCCGCCCAAAACAAGCAGGTGCGGTCCGTTCGCACGGAGCTCAAGCGCGCGCGCTTCTCCAACGAGCTGACGAACTTCCGCTGCGACGTCCTGCTGACGACCACGGGGCCCGCCGATCCCCAGGAGCTCAGCCCCGGCGACGTCGTCGAGCTGGACGGGCGAACCGTGAAAGACGTGTCGACGTTGAGCGCGGCGCTCGCCGCGGCGCCCGTCGCGTTGCGGGTGCGAGGCCTGCCGAACCCGCGCGTCGCGCGCGAGCTCGCGGCGGTCGATCTGCTGAAGGCTCACGCGACGAAGACCGTCGGCGAGCTGCGCGCCGCGCTCGCCGCCTCGCCCGATGACGCCGTGTCGCCCGAGGCGCTCGCGTCCTTGAACGCCGCGTACGACGTTCAGCTCACGGAGTCCGACGACGCCCGCCGCTTCGACGCCTTATTCGTGCACCGCGACCGCGGCACCGGCCGCGTCGTTCCGCCCGTCGGGCTCGCGGGCGCGCCGCAGCCGTGGGACGCGTACGTCCATCGCGCCGCGACGCCGGGATCCGACGCCGAGCTCATCGCCGAGCTGCGGGCCGTCTTGCGCGAGACGCTCCCTGACTTCATGGTGCCGAGCCACTTCGTGACGCTCGCGGCGCTTCCGCTCACGCCCAACGGCAAGATCGATCGCAAGGCGTTGCCCGCGCCCGAGGTCTCGCGCAGCACGAGCGCGCTGCCGTTTTCGCCCGCGAGCAACGATCTCGAGCGCCAGATCGCGGCCGTGTGGCAGCAGATCCTGCACGTCGAGCAGGTCGGCATCCACGACAACTTCTTCGACCTGGGCGCGAACTCGCTGCTCATCATGCAGGCCAACGGCGCGCTGCGCGCGAGCCTCGGTCGGCCCGTCTCGCTCATCGAGATGTTTCAGAACCCGACGGTGGCGTCCCTCGCCGCGCACCTCGGCGCCGGTGAAGCGGGCGCGGCCGCCGCCGCGAGCGCGGGGCAAGATCGCGGCCTGAACCGCCGCGATGCGATGCAACGGCGCCGAGAGCAGCTCGCCAACGCGCGCCAGCCGCCGAAACGGTGACGATGAGCGACCAATCCGACGGCGCCGACGGGGCGGACGACCCAGGCTCGCGCATCGCCGTCATCGGCATGGCGGGACGCTTCCCCGGCTCGCCCGACATCGCCGCTTACTGGAAGAACCTGTGCGCGGGCGTCGAGTCGGTGAAGTTCTTCACCGACGAAGAGCTCCTCGCCGCGGGTGAATCGCCCGAGGCGCTGCGCGATCCTGGGTACGTCAAGGCGTGGCCCGTGCTCGCCGACATCGATCAGTTCGACGCCGCGTTCTTCGGCATGGGCCCGCGCGACGCGGCGGTCATGGATCCTCAGCACCGGCTTTTCCTCGAGACGGCGTGGAGCGCCCTCGAGCACGCGGGCTATGCGCCCGAGACGCAAGAGCGATCAATAGGCGTGTTCGCCGCCTGCGGCATGAACACGTACATGATGTACCACCTCGTCACGAACCCCGAGATCATGAACAGCGTCGGTGAGTGGCTCGTCCGCCACACCGGCAACGACATGAACTTCCTCGCGACGCGCGTGTCCTATCAGATGAACCTGAAGGGCCCGAGCCTCAACGTCCAGACGGCGTGCTCGTCGTCGCTCGTGGCCGTGCACCTCGCGTGTCAGAGCCTGCTCAACGGCGAATGCGACGTCGCGCTCGCGGGCGCGTCGACGCTCTCGCTGCCGCAACACAAGGGCTACTTCTTCAAGGAGGGCGAGATCCTCTCGCCCGACGGCCACTGCCGCCCGTTCGACGCGGGCTCGCGCGGCACGCTCTTCGGCAGCGGCACGGGCTGCGTAGTGCTCAAGCGCCTGTCCGACGCGCTCGCCGACGGCGACAACGTCATCGGCGTCATCCTGGGCTCGGCGATCAACAACGACGGCTCGCAGAAGGTCGGGTACCTCGCGCCCAGCGTCGATGGCCAGGCACGGGCCATCGCCGAGGCGCTGACAATCTGTGGCGTCGACCCCGAGACGATCTCGTATGTCGAGACGCACGGCACGGGCACGGCGGTCGGCGATCCGATCGAGATGGCGGCGCTCACGCAGGCCTACGCCGCCCACACCGACAAGCGCGGCTTCTGCGGCATCGGTTCGGTCAAGGGCAACATCGGACACCTGGGCGAGGCCGCCGGCATGGCGGGCATCATCAAGTCGATGCTGTCGCTGCAGCACAAGCAGCTGCCGCCGAGCATCAACTACACGAGCCCGAATCCGCAGATCGACTTCGCGAACAGCCCGTTCTTCGTCAACGACAAGCTCACGGATTGGCGCGCCAAGACCGGCCAGCGCCGCCGCGCGGGCTTGACGGCGCTCGGCGCGGGCGGAACCAACGTGCACCTGATCCTCGAAGAGGCGCCGCCGCCGAGGCCCGCGGGTCCGGCGCGCAAGCAACAGCTGCTCGTGCTGAGCGCGAAGACGGCGACGTCGCTCGAGCGCGCCGTTGCGAACCTCGCGGATTACCTCGAGGCCGACGCCAATGTGGGCCTCGCGCTCGCCGACGTCGCCTACACGCTGCAGACGGGGCGGAAGGCCTTCAACCACCGCCGCATCGTCAGCTGCGACGGCATCGCGAGCGCCGTCGCTGGCCTGCGGGCGACCGACGTCAAGACGTCCTCGGCGCAGCTGCAGAGCCAGAGCGCGCCGTCGGTGATCTTCATGTTCCCGGGCGGCGGCGCGCAGTACGCCGACATGGGGCGCGATCTGTACGACGGCGAGCCCGTGTACCGCGCGGCCGTCGACGAGTGCCTCGCCGCCGTCGAGCCCGCGCGCGTGGCGAAGCTGCGCGCGCTGATGTTCCCGAAGAAGGAGGATCGCGCGGCCGCGAGCGAGACGCTCACGAGCCCGTCGCTCGCGCTGCCCGCGCTGTTCGCGACCGAATACGCGATGGCGAAGCTGTTGCTCTCGTGGGGCGTCGAGCCTACGGCGTTCATCGGCCACAGCATGGGCGAGTACGTCGCGGCCTGCCTCGCGGGCGTCTTTTCGGTGCGCGACGGCGTCGCGCTCGTGAGCGTGCGCGGCCGCCTGTTCGAGACGCTCCCCGCGGGCGGCATGCTGAGCGTCCAGCTGCCCGAAGCCGAGCTCACGCCGTTGTTGGGCGCGGAGCTCTCGATCGCCGCCGTCAACACGCCCGAGCTGTGCGTCGCCTCGGGACCCGTCGATGCGCTCGATCGTCTGGAGAAGACGCTCGCCGTGCGCGAGGTCGAGACGACGCGCATCCACATCTCGGTGGCCGCGCACTCGAAGATGCTCGAGCCGATCCTCGCCGAGTTCGAGGCGTTCTTCAAAACGATCCGCCTCGCCGCGCCGACGATCCCGTTCGTCTCGAACGTCACGGGCACCTGGATCACGCCCGAGCAGGCGACGGCGCCGTCGTATTGGGTGAGCCACCTGCGCAGCACGGTGCGCTTCGCGCAGGGGATCTCCGAGCTCGTGAGCGGCGGCCCGCGCGTGCTCGTCGAGATCGGCCCCGGTCGCACGCTGTCGAGCCTCGCGCGCCTCAACCCCACGGCGCCGCTCGCCGTCCCGACGATTCGTCACCCGCAGGAGGAGGCCCACGACGTCTCGTTCTTGCTGCAGACGCTGGGGCGCGTCTGGATGGCGGGCGCGAAGGTCGACTTCGATCGCTTGCAGGGTCAGGGGCGGCGGCGCGTGCCGTTGCCGACCTACGCATTCGATCGCAAGCGTTACTGGATCGAAGCCGGTCAGCCGATGGCCGCGAAGGCTGACGCCAAGCGCGCGCTGCAGAAGAAGCCCGACCTCGCGAGCTGGTTCTACCGGCCGACGTGGAAGCCGAGCACGATGCCCGCGCCCGAAGCGACCCCCGGCGGACCGTGGCTCGTGTTCTGCGACGGCGCGGGTGTGGCGGAGGGGCTCGCGACGCGCCTGCCTGACAAAGATCTGATTCGCGTCTTTCCGGGCGAGGCCTACGGCGAGCGCGCCGACGGCAGCTACGAGCTTCGTCCCGACGTCCGCGAGGACTTCGAGGCGCTGATTCAAGATCTCGTCGCGCGCGAGCGCACGCCCGAGCACATCGTCTATCTGTGGCCGGTCAGCGCGCCCAAACCGGACTGGACCCAGGCCGGCCTCGCCAAGCTCGCGCAGCTCGGGCTCGGCCGCGCGCTCGCCTACGATCAGGCCGAGCCCGTGTGCTTCACGGCGCTCCTCCACCTCGCGCAGACCGTCGGTCCGCTCGAGAAGCCCATGACGTTGTCGGTGGTCTCGACGGGCCTGCAGGGCGTGAACGCCTTGCGGCGCGTGGAGCCCGGCAAGGCGCTGCTGTTGGGACCCGTGCGCGTGATCCCGCGCGAGTTCCCGCATGTGAAGACCCGAAGCCTCGACCTGTCGCTCCCCTTCAAACAGGCGGCCGCGCAGGTCGCGATCGACCGCCTCGCCGAGGAGCTGTGCGCGCCCGCGCGAGACGAGATCGTCGCGCTGCACGGGCTCCAGCGCTGGACGCAGGGGTTCGAGCCCGTGCCGTTGGGCGCGGCGCCGGCGGCGCACAGCCCCGTTCGGCGCGGCGGCGTCTACCTCATCACCGGCGGTCTCGGCGGCATCGGCCTCGAGCTCGCGCTGCACCTCGCGACGACGGCGCGCGCGAAGCTCGTGCTGCTGGGCCGCACCGGTCTCCCCGAGCGTTCGGAGTGGCCCCGCCTCCGTGCCGCCGGCGGGCCCGTCGGTCAGCGTCTCGACAAGATCAGCCAGATCGAAGCGGCGGGCGGCGAGGTGCTGGCGGTCGCCGCCGACGTCACCAACCGAGACGATCTGCGGCGCGTGCAGACCGAAGCGCGCGCGCGCTTCGGTCGCTTGCACGGCATCGTGCACTCCGCGGGCCTCATCGACGACGGCCTCATCTCCTTGAAGACGCTCGAGGCGGCGCAGCGCGTGCTCGCCGTCAAAGCCAAGGGCGCGATCCTCCTCGACGAGATCTTCGGGCGCGATCCGCTCGATTTCTTCGTCGTGTTCTCGTCGGTCAGCTCGGTGCTCGGGCTCGAAGGACAGATCGACTACACGGCGGCCAACGCCTTCCTCGACGCGTTCGCCGAGCAGAAGGCCGCCGACGGACGGACGCTCGCCGTGTCGATGGCGTGGAACGCGTGGCAGGAGATCGGCATGGCCGCGGCGCTCGCGAGCCCCGCGGTGGTGGCGCCGCACGTCACGCCGTGGTGGGAGCGGCTCGTCGTCGACAACCCGCAAGAATCACTTTTCGCGACAACTTTCGCGCGGGGCAAGCAGTGGGTCCTGTCCGAGCACGTCGTCAAGGGCGGCGAGGCGCTGATTCCGGGCACGGGCTACCTCGAGCTCGCGCGCGAGGCGTTCGCGCGCTCCGGCGCGCCGCGGCCGATCGAGCTGCGCGACCTGACGTTCCTTTCACCGTTCGTCGTCACGGCCGGCGAGACGCGCGACCTGCACCTGCGGTTGTCGCGCGGCGATGGCGACGAAACGGAGCTGGTCTTCTTCAGCAAATCGGCCGACGAGCCGCACGTCACCGGGCGCATGC
>JBBQJG010000094.1:0-18316 GCA_038325725.1 Polyangia bacterium
AAGATCGAGCTCTCGAGCACCCAGGAGACCGCGGTCAACCTGCCGTTCATCACGGTCCCGGCATACTTCAACGACGCGCAGCGCCAGGCCACGAAGGACGCGGGCAAGATCGCAGGCCTCGACGTCAAGCGCATCATCAACGAGCCCACGGCGGCCGCGCTCGCCTACGGCCTCGACAAGGACAAGAACCACATCATCGCGGTCTACGACTTCGGCGGTGGCACGTTCGACATCTCGGTGCTCGAGGTCGGCGAGAAGGTCGTCGAGGTCATCTCGACGAACGGCGACACGCACCTCGGCGGCGACGACATCGACCAGAAGGTCATGGACTGGCTCATCGCCGAGTTCAAAAAGGACCAGGGCCTCGACGTGTCGAAGGACAAGATGGTCATCCAGCGTCTCCGCGAGGCGGCTGAGAAGGCCAAGATCGAGCTTTCGACCGTCAACGAAACGGAGATCAACCTCCCGTTCTTGACGGCCGACGCGAGCGGGCCGAAGCACATGCAGGTCAAGCTCTCGCGCGCTAAGCTCGAGCAGCTCATGGGCGATCTCGTGCAGCGCACGATCGAGCCCACGAAGAAGGCGCTCGCCGACGCCGGCAAGAACCCGTCGGACATCGCCGAGGTCGTCCTCGTCGGCGGATCGACGCGCATCCCGATGGTGCAGAAGCTCGTCAAAGAGTACTTCGGCAGGGAGCCGCACAAGGGCGTCAACCCGGACGAGGTCGTCGCGCTGGGCGCGGCCGTCCAGGCCGGTGTTCTGTCGGGCGACGTCAAGGACATGCTGCTCCTCGACGTCACGCCTCTGTCGCTCGGCATCGAGACGTTGGGCGGCGTCATGACGACGCTCATCGCGCGCAACACGACGATCCCGACGAAGAAGTCGGAGACGTTCTCGACGGCCGCCGACAACCAGAGCTCGGTCGAGGTGAAGGTCTATCAGGGCGAGCGCCCCATGGCGTCGGACAACCGCATGCTCGGAAAGTTCGGCCTCGACAGCATCCCGCCCGCGCCCCGTGGAGTGCCGCAGATCGAGGTCACGTTCGACATCGACGCGAACGGCATCGTCAACGTGTCGGCGAAGGACAAGGGCACGAACAAGGCCCAGCACATCACGATCACGGCGTCGTCGGGTCTGTCCGAGGCGGACATCCAGAAGATGGTCAAGGACGCGGCCGAGCACGAGGCCGAAGACAAGAAACGGAAAGAGGCGATCGAGGCCAGGAATAAGCTCGAGTCGCTCTCCTTCCAGGTGCAGAAGCACCTCGACGACAACAAGGACAAGATCGCCGAGGGCGATCGCACCGAGCTCGAGGCGGCCCTCAAGGACGCCAAGGACACGCTCGACAACAACAAGGAGCCGAAGGACGGCGTGGTCTTCGAGGCCTCGTTCGAGCGCCTTCAGAAGGCCTCGCACAAGATGGCGGAGTCGCTCTACAGCGCGGCGTCGGCGGCGCAGGCCGGTCCCGACGTGCCGCCGGAGGGTGACGCTGGGGGCGCGGCCGGTGGCGCCAAGGACGACGTCATCGACGCCGAGTACACCGAGGGTCCGAAGAACACCTGATCGGACGGGTTTCCGGTTCCCAACGAGCTCCGTGCGGCAGGACCGCGCGGGGCTCGTTTCATTTTTGCCTTCATCCTCCCTGGAGCGACGAGCGTTGACCTTCGGGGTCGCGCGGAATATCTAGAGGGTCGCCCCCCATGCGACCCATCCTCGTCAACATCCCCTCGAAGCTGCTGTTCTTCGCCGCGCTCGTCCTCGCGGCCGCGGCGTTCGCGCGCGAGGTGTGGAAGCGGCGGCAGGATCCCAAGGCGCCGCTCGGCTCGACGTCGCTGTACTTGCTCGTGGGCGCCGAGCTCCTCGTCGGCCTCAAGAGCGGCTCGTGGGTCCCGAGCGCCGAAGGGTTCGCGCATCCGTGGACGCCGGTTCCGATCTACGCGTACGGCGTCATGCTCGGCACGTCGCTCGTCGTCGGGTGGTTCATCGCGATGCGCCTGTGCAAGGAGGACGGCATCCCCGAGCAGGCGGCCGGCTCGATCTACATGTGGACCGCGGTGTGGTCGATCATCGGCTCGCGCGTCTTGTACGTCCTCACGAACTTGAACGAGTTCGACAGCATCACCGAGATGATCATGGTGAACCGCGGCGGGCTCGTCGCCTACGGCGGCATGATCGGTGGCTTCTTCGCGTGCTGGTACGGGTGCCGCAAGCGCGGCATCGAGCTCCTGCGCTGGGGCGATGCGAGCACGCCGTCCGTCGTGCTCGGCACGGCCATCACGCGCGTCGGCTGCTTCCTGTTCGGCTGCGACTTCGGCGCGCGCACGGACGTTCCGTGGGCCATTCGGTTCCCGGGGCCGAACGCGCAAGGGGTGAGCTTTTGGGGCGGTCCGGGGGGCAGCCCGGCGTGGCAGCACCACGTGCGCGACTTCGCCCTGCCGGCCTCGGAGACGTGGTCGTACCCCGTGCACCCGACGCAGTTCTACGAGTCCCTCGTCGGGCTCGGGCTCTTCGTGCTGCTCATGTGGATTCGCAAGCACCGCACGTTCTCGGGGCAGGTGTTCCTCGCGTGGGTGCTCGGCTACGGCATCATGCGCCCGCTCATCGAGATCGTTCGCGACGACGATCAGCGCGGCAACGTCGGGCCGCTGTCGACGTCGCAGTTCATCGGCATGGTCTCGGTCGCCGCGGGCCTCGCGCTGCTCGTGTGGCTCGTGCGCCGCCACCGCCGCGATCCCGCGAGCGCGCGCCTCTGGGAGCTCCCGCTGCCCGAGCTCGCGACGACCGGTGGTCCCGCGGCCGACGACGCGGGACGAGGCGCCGGGAAGTCCGGCGGCAAGCGCCGGAAGCGGCGCTGATGGGGCAGGCGCGGGGCGGGCGTTCGCGCTGGGCCTTCGGCGTCGCGCTCGCGTGGGCGATCGTGCCCAGCGCCGCGTTCGCTCAATCGGCTGCGCCCCACGCGCCGAGCGCGCCCGTCGTCACGTCGGACGCGGGTGCGACCGAAGGAGAGGCGCGCGCCGAATCCCAGGCGGCCGCAGCGCTGCGCGCGACGCAGGACTTCGAGCTCCAGCTCATCGAGCTGCGGCACGACGTCGACGCCTTCGCCCGCGAGCGCGCGGCGTACGACGATCTCCGGCACCGCCTGGACACCCTCGACGCGCGCCGCGGCGTCGGGCCCCGCGGCGGCTCCGACGATTGGGCTTCGGTGCCCAGCGGAGACGGGGGCCTGCGCTTTTCGCAGAACGGCTTCGTCGTCCGCTCGCCCGACAACCGCTTCTTGATGCGGCCGGGCCTGCGCCTCCAAGCCGGCTATGAAGGCGTGCTCGCGCGCGGGACGCTGCCGGGACAAGGGTCGCCCGACCTGTCGACGTTCCGCCTCGCCCACGCCGAGCTCATCTTCGAAGGGCACGCGGGGGCGCCGCAGCTCGAGTATCGCTTCGAGCTCGACTTCGCCGACACCGACACGGGCATCGTCAAGGACGCGTTCGTGCAGTGGCGCTTCCTGCCGACGATGGCCGTGCGCGCGGGGCGGATGCGGGTGCCGTTCGGGCTGCAGGCGACGACGTGGAACGGCTACTTGGAGTTCGTCGACGTCGCGCAGCCGACGGCGGCGTTCTCGCTCGATCGCGACGTCGGGCTCGCCGTCATCGGCCGCCCGCTCGCGGGGCGCTTGCAGTATCAGGTCGCGATCCTCGACGGGAAGAGCGCGGGCTGCCCGATAAAGCCCACGGCGACGCTGGCGTGCGACGCGATCGATCCGGCGTTCGCCGCGCGCGTCGTCGCGGCGCCGTTCGGCCCGCTGCCGTTCTTCGAGGGCGACGGCGCGCGCCACGAGCACCCGCTCGTCTCGCTCGGTGTCTCGGGCGCGTACAGCCTCGTCCCCACCGACGTCCGCGCGCGCTCGGGGAACGACGCCGCGGCGCTCGACCTCGACGGCGACTATCGCGTCGACAACGTCAGCGTCTGGCAGGCCGCCGCCGAGCTTCGCGCGATCTTTCGCGGCGCCGCGCTACAGGCCGAGTGGCTCGGCCGCCGCGAGCATCCCGGCGCGGGGCTGCCGGAGCGCTCGTTCTGGGGCGCGTACGCGCAGGGCAGCTATTTTGTGATCGCCCGTCGGCTTCAGCTCGCGGGGCGCGTCTCACGCGGCGATCAGCCCAACTACGGCGTCGCCACGCTCGAGCGCCTACAGCGCGGCACGCGCGTCACCGAGGAGTCGGGCGCCGTCAGCTTCTACGCGCGCGGCCACGACGCGAAGCTGCAGCTCGACTACACGCACCGAGCGATCCCCGACGCCTTCGCCGCGACGTCCGAGGACCGCGTCCGCGTGGCCGCCCAGCTGGCCTTCTGACCCTTCTGACCCAGGGGTGCCGACGTCCCCCGCCGACCTCTTGCCCAGGGGTTCGGGGTTGGTGGTATATAGGCGCCCATGAGCCTAAAGCGGAGTCATGCGGGTGGCAGGTCTTTCGGCGGCGCGGGGGATGCGGGCGCGAAGGTCGACCGGCAGGATCTGTACGACGAGCTCAAGCGCCTCGGGGGCACCGGCGACGCGTTCTCGCCCGTCGACATCGCGCTCGCGATCGGCGCCGCGGAGCCGCAGGTGTCCAAGGCGCTGCTTGGCCTCGCGGCCGAGGGCTACCTCGAAAAAACCGAGGTCGGGAAGTACCGCGCGACCGCGATCAACGACCTCACGCCGGCGGAGTTCCTCAAGGCCTTCGCGCGCGCCTCGAAGGTCGACTCGACCCGTCAGCGCGATCTGTCCGAGATCGGCCGGCTCAAGCAGAACAACGATGTCATGAGGCAGCGCTTGCTCGCGGCGATCGCCGAGCGCGACCACTACCTCGCGGCGCTCAAGAAGGCCGGCATCGATCCGGGCCCGGCGCCCGTGCCCGTCGCCCCGACCGCGCCCGCCCTGACGGTTCCGTCGCCCGCGTCCGAGCTGGCGCCTTCGGGCCCTGGCGACGACCAGGCGCACGACGCGGCTTCGGCCGCTTCGTCGGCCGCTTCGTCGAGCGCCGGCTCCGAGCACGGCTGAGGCGGGCCGGTCGCGCATGCGCGTCACGCTGATCCGCCACGGCGAGGCCGGTGAAGACGCGCCGCGGGACGAGCTGCGCGCGCTCACGCTCAGGGGCCGCGCCGCCGTCGCGCGTGTCGGGCGTTCGTTGCGCCGCCGCGGCGGCGACTTCACCGCCGTCGTCGCGAGCCCCTACGTGCGCGCGCTCCAGACGGCCGAGATGATCGCCGCCGAGGTTGGCTACAGCGGGCTCGTCGCCGTGAGCGAGGCGCTCGTGCCCGAGGCCCGCGTCTCCCAGGCGGTCGCGCTGCTGACGTCGCTAGCGGCCGAGCCGTCCGTCGCGTTTGTGGCGCACGAGCCGATCCTGTCGTCGCTCGCCGGGGAGCTGCTGGGCCGCGGACGATTTCCCGCCCTGCGCAAGGGTGAGGCGCTGCGGCTTCGCCTACCCGAAGGCCCCGGAAAGCCCGGCGGCGAGCTGCGCTGGCGCGTCGATCCCGACACGGGCGATCGCGAACAGACGTAAACGCTTCACCCGAGGCCGGGAGCCTGAAGGTGGAAGGTGGCGGCGCACGGAGACCGTCATACAGACAAGCTGCGGCAGGTCGGGTTAAGATGCGTGGGATGGACAATGGGTCCGGCGGTCCCTTGAAGAAGGATCAGACGCATACCAAGCCGGCCGCTCCTATCGAGTCCGACAAGGAGCAGAAGCGCAACCTCGCTTACCTCGTCGTCTTGGCCGGCGTGAGCGCCGGCGAGATGTTCAAGCTGCAGGTCGATCGCACCGTCATCGGTCGCGGTCCCAACTGCACCGTCCGCTTGAACGACGAAGGCGTCTCGCGCGAGCACTGCCAGCTCGTGCGCGAGGATGGGCCGCCGGGCGGAGACAAGCCCCCGAAAGAGAAGTCGGGTGGGGACGTCGTCCCGATCGACAAGATCGTCCTCGAGGACCTCGGGTCGACGAACGGGACATTTTGCAATGGTATCCGCGTCGACCGACGCGAGCTCGCCGACGGCGACAAGATCATGGTCGGCTCGACCACGATCTTGAAGTTCACGTACCACGACTATCTCGACGAGGTCTTTCAGCGCCAGATGTACGAATCGGCGCTGCGCGACGGGCTCACGAAGGTCTTCAACAAGAAGTACTTCACCGACTACCTCGAGAAAGAGTTCGCGTACGCCGCGCGCCACAGCTCGCCGCTCGCGCTCATCTTCCTCGACATCGACTACTTCAAGCGCATCAACGACACGCACGGCCACCCGGCGGGTGACTTCGTGTTGTCGGAGCTGTCGCAGCTCATGGCGACGCTCGTGCGCACCGAGGACGTCCTCGCGCGCTTCGGCGGCGAGGAGTTCACGGTCCTGTGTCGCGGCACCGACCTGGGTGGCGCGCGCATCGTGGCCGAGCGCCTGCGCAAGACCGTCGAGGCGCACACGTTCAGCTTTGGCGCCAAGACGATCCCCGTGACGATCAGCCTCGGCATCGCGGCGATTCCGGACACGGCGATCGTCGACCACGCCCAGTTCCTCGCGGCGTCCGACAAGGCGCTCTACGAGGCGAAGCGCACGGGTCGCAACCGCGTGTGTCTGCACGGCACCGAGAAGACCCCGAGCCCCACGCGGCGGGCGACGGGCAGCGGCCCGACCCGCGGCTGAGTCGAGCCCGTGAGCGTTTAGTCGGGCAGGCGTGCCGCCGCGAGGACGGCGACGAGCAGGAGGCCGACGGCGCCGAAGGCGTAGGGCGCCGCGGGGAAGAGCGTCGAGTACAGCAGGCCGCCGATCGCGGGGCCGAAGACGCGGCCGAGCGCGCCGGCCGACTGCAAGGTTCCAAGGACGAGGCCATGGTCATTGGCGTCCGCGTGCTTCGAAGCGTATGAGGGCAGCGACGGCGTCGCGAGGCCGCTGCCGAGCGCGATGAGCGCGGACGCGGCGTAAAGGGCGATCTTGGCGAAGGTGCCGAAGGTGGGGCTCGCCGCGAGGAGCGCGAAGGCGACAGCGAGGATCGTCGCGCCCGAGATGATGAGGCGGACCTCGCCGAAGCGTCGCGACAGGCGTCCCACGAGGCCGCCTTGGGTGGTCGCGCTCACGACGCCGACGAGCGTGAAGATCGCGCCCGTGCCGGCGGGCGAGATGCCGAACACGTCCTCGTTGAAGAGGCGGAACGTCTGCTCCATGCCAGCGAACCACATGATGATGAAGAAGTTCGTCGTGACCGCGACGGGCATGCCGCGCACGCGCATTGCGGAGCGAATGGCGCCGACGTCGAGCGGCACGGCGCGCCGCATGCGGGCGTTCTTGCGCGCCTCGGCGGGGCGCGATTCGGGCAACGTCCGCAGTGCGAGCAGGAGGTTCACGATCGACAGGGCGGCGGCGACGAACGCCGGCAGCGAGCCGATGTGCCCGAACCCTGGTACGGGCGTCCGCGCGAGCAGGCCGCCCACGGCGGGGCCGAAGATGAAGCCGAGGCCGAAGGCGAGGCCGATCATGCCCATGCCGCGCGCGCGCGTTTGCGGTGTCGTGACGTCGGCGATGTACGCCTGCGCGACGGCGATGTTGGCCGTCGCGATGCCGCTCCAGATGCGCGCGATGAAGAGCCACGCGAGCGTGTGGCCGACGCCGAGCATGATCATCCCGATGGCGGAGGCCGCGATGCTCCACAGCAGGACGGGCCGGCGGCCAATGCGGTCCGACAGCGCGCCCCACACGGGCACGAACAAGAACTGCATGAGCGAGAACGCCGCGCCCTGCAGCGCCGCGACGAAGTCGCTCGCGCCCAGGTCACGGGCGAGCCCGGGGAGAAAGGGAATGACGAGGCCGAAGCCCAACAGGTCCAAGAAGACCGTGAAGAACAGCGTGCCCAGGGAGGCGGCGCGGGGCCCGCGGGGCGCGGGCGTCGTCGGCGGTGCGGCGGCGTCGGGAGCTGACATCGGCGTCGTCTTTCGGGTCGTCAGGGGGTGGAACAGGGCACGGGCACGGTCGCGGCGACACGCTCGCGACGCCACCAGGCGCCCGTCGCGCGCTTTTCGGCGGGCGTCGCGAACCAAGTGCGCCAGTAGACGATGCGCACGGCGCGTGGGTGCGCGGGCAGAGGGGCTGAAAAGAAGTCCCGCACGGAGGCGGCATCTTCGCACATTCGCTCGAGGAGCACGTGCACGTACGGTGGCCGCCCGCGCGCATAGCGGAGGCCGTGAAACCACAGCTGGAAGTCGAGTCGCGGCTGGTGCGGGGCCACGAAGTCGGGCGCGCGCGTCGGGGCCCCGGGCTTGTGGGGCAGGTCGTGGGCCGTCCAGGCTGCGTCGTCGTTCGGGTCGGCCGCCGCGTCGTCGAGCGTCTGGAATTCGGGCTCGATGCGCTCGCGCGTGATCGACGCGAACAGGTGGTACGTGTTGACGACGCGAAACGTTTCGGCGCGGTCGGCGAGCGGCGCCAGCGCGGTCAGCAGCGCGCCGGGCTCGTCGCCGCCGAAGTTCAAGCCAGCTTGGACGAGAGAGAGTCCGACGTACGCGGCGACGCCGAGCGCGGCCGCGACGCGCCCCAGGACGCGCGCGTCGGCCGCCAGCGCATCGACGGGATCGGCGGTCCTGACTGCGGGCGCCGTCGCGATCCCACGTCGCAACCAGCGCGGAAGACGCGCGACGTCTGCGTCGTCGAGCAGGAACACGTGGAGCGCCGTCGCGAGATAGCAGAAGAACCCGTAGTTCGCCGTCGCGGCGTTGATGACTTGGAAGCCCGTGAAGGCGACGGCGGCGCCGAGCCGCGCGCGCCGGGGGCCGAAGATCGCGAAGGGCAGCCCCAGCTCGAGGACGAGCGTCGCGCGGCTCTCGAAGTGGTGCCACCACGCGGGCAGCTGGTGCGCCCAGAACGCGAGCGCCGTCGGCAGCGGCGCCGTCTCGTAATAGAACGTCATGGCGCTGCCGTCTTGCCAATCGCGCAGCGGCGATTGCCACTTCGCGAGGCCCGACTCGAAGTACAGCTTGAAGAGCAGGGCGCGAAACAGGAAGTGGACGACGGGCGAAGGGCGCATCGTCGGCAGGAACGCGGCGAGCAGCCCACACTCGAGCAGCAGGTTGTCCCACTGGAACCCCAGGAACACGCGACCAGCCGTCGCGTACGAAAGGTAGAGCGCCGTCGACAGCACGAAGCAGGCGCGTCGCTGCCAGCCCGCGAGCGCCGACAACGACAGCGCGACGCCCACGGCGACGCCGGCGACGAGCGCGCCGTCCGACTGCGTCCACAGGAAGATCGTCGGCAGCCGCGTCCACGTCGCGATGCCCGCGTCGCGCGCCTGCTCGATGAAGTCGCCGACGGGGAGGAGCCCGTGGCTGCCGATGAGCCGCTTGACCTG
This sequence comes from Polyangia bacterium, assembly GCA_038325725.1. Taxonomy (GTDB): domain Bacteria; phylum Myxococcota_A; class Polyangia; order Fen-1088; family Fen-1088; genus DASZFV01. The sequence goes on from JBBQJG010000094.1 coordinate 9,354, forward strand.
TACGCCGAGCGAGAGCCACGCGACGAGCGAGATCGCGGCGAGGAGCGTGTCGAACAGCGCCGCCGTCGCCGCGCCCGAGCCGAACGGCCACGGCGGGCGCCAGCGTCGTGCGGGTGAGGCGTCAGGCGCTGTCGAGGCCACTCGCCGCCTAACTCTTGGGCACGGGCCGCCCCGCGGCGGCGAGCGCGGCGCGCGTCTCGGCGACGGCGCGCGGGGCCTGCGTGCCGACGCCCTTGGGAAACTCCTCTCGTCGGCCGCCGAGGGCCTCGAGGCACGCGCGCACCGAGCCGGCCAGCGCCGACAGGTCGTAGCCGCCCTCGAGCAACAGCACGAGCTTGCCGCCGCAGACCTCGCGCGCGAGCGCCGCCATCGCCGTCGTCATGGCGGCGAAGCCCCGCTCGGTGACGCGCATGTCGGCGAGCGGATCGCGCACGTGCGGATCGAAGCCGGCCGACACGAGAATGAGATCTGGCGCGTAGGCGCGCGCGACGGGCAGGAACAGATCGTGGAACACGGCGCCGTAGTCGGCGTCGTCTTGGCCGCCCGGCAGCGCGCAGTTCACGGTGAAGCCGCGGCCCGCGCCGACACCCACCTCGTGCGGGGCGCCCGTGCCCGGATAGAACGGGTACTGATGCGACGACAGGTACATGACGTCGTCACGCGCGGCGAAGATGTCCTGCGTGCCGTTGCCGTGGTGGACGTCCCAGTCGAGCACGAGCACGCGGCGCGCGCCGAGCTTGCGCACGGCCTCGGCGGCGATCGCGGCGTTGTTGAGCAGGCAGAACCCCATGGCGCGCGTCGCGTCCGCGTGATGCCCCGGGGGCCGCACGAGCGCGAAGGCATCGGCGGCGCGACCGGACCACACGGCCTCGACGGCGCCGACGGCCGCGCCCGCGGCCAGCGTCGCCGCCTCCCAGCTCCCTTCGGACATCGCCGTGTCCTCGTCGAGCCGCGCGCGCACGCCCGCGAGCGCCTGCAGCGCCTCCCGGTGCGCGGGCTCGTGGACGGCGTCGATCTCGGCGGCGGTCGCCGCGCGCGGCGTCTCGAAGGTCACGCCCGCGGGCGGCGCGTGCTCGAGCTCGTCGAGGATCGCCGCCAAGCGCGCGGGCGACTCCGGGTGCCCGGGGCCCGCGTCGTGTCCCAGCAGGAGGCGGTCGGTGAGGATCAACGTCGACTTCACGGCGCGGCCTCATCAGGCAGGTCGATGCGGAAGACGGCGCCGCCGCCGGGCGCGTCTTGCACGCCGACGTCGCCGCCGTGGTCGCGCACGATCTCGCGCACGAACGCGAGGCCTAGGCCCGTGCCCTTCTCGCGCGTCGTGAAGAAGGGCGTGAAGATCTTCTCGCGCAGCTCGACGGGCACGCCCGGCCCGCGATCGCGCACCTCGAGGTGCACCCGGGCGCCGTCGCGCGCCGCCGCGAGCACGACGCCTCCTTCGCGGCCCTCCATGACGGACGCGGCGTTGCGCGCGAGGTTGAGGAGCGCGCGCCGCAGCTGTCCGGCGTCGGCGCGTACCTCGAGCGTCGCGGGCGCGTCGACGGTGACGGTAACGCCGGCCGTGGCCGTCAGATCGCGCACCTCCTCGAGCAGCGGTCTGACGGCGAGCCGCGTGAGCTCGGGCGGCGGGCGCCGCGCGTAGTCGAGGAACTCGCTCACGACGGTGCGCAGGTGGCCGAGCTCGCGCTCGATGCGACCGACCTCTTGCAGCCGCTCCGGCTCGCCCGCGAGCGCGTCGCGCAGCAGGCCGGCGTACAGCTCGAGCCCACCGAGCGGGTTGCGGACTTCGTGTGCGATCCCCGCGACCATCATCTGCATGTGCTCGTCGCGCGCCTGCAGCGCGGCGCGCGCGTCGTCGAGCGTCGCCGCGAGGAAGCCGATCTCGTCGCGCGTCTCGACGGGGATGCGCGTCGAGAGCTCGCCGCGCCCCAGCCGCGCCGCCGCGTCCGCGAGCCGCACGACGGGCCCCGAGATGCGCCGCGCGACGAAGGCCGTCACGGCGAGGACGGCCAGCAACGCGAGCGCGCCCGCGGCGAGGAGGCGATGCCGAAACGCCGCGAGCGCCTCTTCGTAGTCCGCGCTGCCCTCGACGGCGATGAAGCCGGTGCCATTCCCGATCGCGGCGTAGCCGCGCTTGTACGCGACGCCGTCGTGCCCGACGAACAGCGGAGACGCGGCCGGCGCGCCCTTGAGCGCCCGTCCGATCTCGACGGAGTCCGCCTCGAGCTCATACGCCCGCGCGCCCAGCGCGAGCGCGCCCGCCGTGTCGCCGCGCGCGGTCAGGTCAGCCGCGACCGCCACCACCCGCCGCACGCCCAGCCGGTCGCGCGCGACCTCCAGCTTCCGCCGCACGTTCGCGAACGTCAGCGAATCTTCGTCGCCCGCGCCCAGCGCCTCGAGCTGCTCGGGCAACACCGTCGCTGCTGCTCCGGCCGCCGCCGTCGCGAGCCGCCGCCCCAGCTCCTCGTCCAAGGCCCGCCGAGCGACCTCGTGCGCGAGCACCCCGAACACGCCCAACGCCGCCACCGTCGGGACCAGCGTCCCCACGAGCAGTCTCGCGAGCAAGGATCGGGAACGCGTCGCCAAGGCAATCCCATATTGCCGACGCCCGATCCCCGACGCCAGAGCCCCGCTCCCGAGCCCTCTACCCACTTTGCGGGGCGAGGGAACAGGATGGAGTGCGACCGGCACAGCCGGCGCGAGCGAAGCGCTTAGCGCTTGCTGAACTGGAAGCGGGCTCGAGCGCCGCGCTGACCGTACTTCTTACGCTCTTTCTGACGAGCGTCGCGCGTCAGATAGCCGGCCTTCTTGAGGGCGGGGCGGTGCGTGGGCTCGATCTTGATGAGCACGCGCGACATGCCGTGGCGAATCGCGTCCGCCTGGCCCGAGAGGCCGCCGCCGCTGACGTTCACGAACGTGTCGTACTGGCCCGTCGTCTCGGTGAGCTCGAACGCCTGGCGGAAGACCATGCGGGACGTCGCGCGACCGAAGTAGTCCTCGAGCGTGCGGCGGTTGATGGAAACCTTGCCGCTGCCCGGCGTGAGCCAGACGCGCGCCACCGCATGCTTGCGGCGGCCAGTGGCGTAAATCGCTTTCGTGGGATCAGGCATCGACGACTCCGGATAACCGAGGATTACGAACGTTAGGCCAGCTTGAGGGGTTTCGGCAGCTGCGCGGCGTGCGGGTGCTCAGCGCCCGTGTACACCTTGAGCTTCTTGTAGAGACGGCGCCCGAGCGGGCCCTTCGGCAGCATGCCCCACACGGCGCGCTTGATGAGGTCCGCGGGATGACGCGCCAGCAGCTGCTCGGCCGTCTTCGTCTGAAGACCGCCCGGGAACAGCGAGTGATCGCGGTAGAGCTTGATCTGCCACTTCTTGCCGGTGAGGTTCACCTTCTCGGCGTTCACCACGACGACGAAGTCGCCCGCATCCTCGTGGGTCGTGAACGTCGGCCTGTGCTTGCCGCGCAGCACGCTCGCGATGGTGGTCGCGGCGCGCCCCAACGTCTTTCCGTCGACGTCGGCAATGAACCAGGAGTGTTGGAAGTCGCCCTTGGCCTGAAACGTCGGGCGATGATGAACTGCAGTCCGCGGCATGAGAGGGGGGTTTTTACTGGAGGGGCGGGGCTTTGTCAATCACCGCTACCACCCCAAACGCACGACGATTGCCAGGGCGGCCAGGAGGCCCCCCCCGACGAGGAGCGTCACGAGGGCGCTCGACACGAAATAAGGGAAGACCATGAGCGCGACGCCCGCGATCAACTGCGGCGCGCGCGCGAGCTTGCGGCCGTAGACGAACAGCACGAAGCCGATCGAAGACACGAGCAGCGAAGCCAAAAGCTCATTGCCGGAAAAGTGCACGGCGGTCGAACAAGGGTAGCACGCGACCCTCGTCGCGCGTCACCGCGCGCAGCCGATGCGGGCGGCGTCGACGACGAGATCGTCGAACCAGAGATCTTCGGCGACGGCGAAGTTGCCGAACCGATCGACGCCGAACATCAGCGACGCGACCTGGGTCGCGGGCCAACCGTCGTGGCGCAGCGCCGGGATCTCGACGTCGTTCAGGTAGGCGCGCACGTTGCCGGCCGCGGCGTCGAGCTCGTACTCGAGGCAGAACCACTGATCGAAAGGCGGCAGCATCTTCGTGTCCTGCGAGTCGTCTGTTTTCGAATAGTGGTTTTGGATGAGCCCGCCGTTCCAGATGCCGAGGGCGTATTCGCCGTAAGGGCTCGCGCCCAACGCGTAGATGAGGCGGCTGTGACGGTCGCCCTGAAAGAGCATCGTCGACGTCGCACCCGGGATGTAGATGAAGGCGCGCGCGTAGAGCTTGTGGGCGAGCGCGGGGAACGACCTGCTCTCGACGATCCCGACGGTGGTGTCGCTCCCGGGCTCGACGTGGATGTGGAGCGACGTCTTGCTCCCGCGCGCGGCGCGCGTCGTGTCGAGCGTCGCCGTGCCTTTGTTCTGCGTCGCCTTCCAGAGTTTCCCGTCGAGCGCGCCCGCTTCGAAGTCTTCGCAGACCGCGAACGAGCTACCCGCGCAACCCGCACCGGGCGTCGTCTCCACGGCCCCGTCGCGCGGTCCGTCGGCGCGCGGCGCATCGGGATTCGCGTCTGGTCTGGCTTCGGGGCTCGCGTCCGGGAGGGCGACGTCGCGCGCGCCGTCCGGGGGGGCCGCGTCGCCGGCCGCGTCGGGGCCCGGGCTCTGCGGTGCCTCGTCAGCAAAGCGATCGGGAGCGGTGTCGATCGTCGTCGCAGCCTCGATCGTCCCCGCATCCTTTTCAGACGCCGCGACTTCTGAGGCGGCGTCCGCGGGGCGAGGCTCGCTACCGCCCGCCGCGCAGCCGAGGACCCCGAGGACGACCGCCGCGCCGAAGCACGGGAGAGCAAGCGCGTGAAGGTGCACGCCCTCTTGGTGGCCCCGAGCGGCGCGAATGTGGTCAGGCGCTGCGCGCGCCTACGGCTTCGCGGCGAGGAACTCGCCGATGGCGGCGCAGGCGCGCTGGGCGCGGTCGTCGGGCTCGATGAGCGCGAAGCGCACGTAGCCTTCGCCGCCCGGCCCGAAGCCCACGCCCGGCGAGACGGCGACACGCGCGTGCTCGAGCAACGCCGACGCGAAGCCCACGGCGCCCCCAGGGATGTCCGCGTGAGACTTCGGGATTGGCGCCCACACGAACATCGACGCTGTCGGCAGCGGCACCTGCCAGCCGGCCTTCGCGAGGCCGTCGACGAGCAGCTTCGAGCGGTGCTTGTAGCGCTCGCGGTTCAGGGCGACGTCGGCGTCGCACGAAGACAGCGCCGTCGCCGCCGCGAGCTGCGTCGGCCCGAACATGCCGTAGTCGAGGTAGCCCTTGATCGTCGTGAGCGCTCCCACGAGCGCGCGGTTGCCCACGCAGAATCCGACGCGCCACCCGGGCATCGAGTAGCTCTTCGACACGGTGAAGAACTCGACGGCGACGTCGCGCGCGCCCGGCACCTGGAAGATGCTCGGCGCGGGACGCCCGTCGTGCAGCAAGTCGGCGTAGGCGAGGTCCGAGATCACCCAGAGCTTTTCGCGCTTCGCGAGCGCGACGACCTTTTCGTAGAACTTTACGTCGACGACGGCGCTCGTCGGGTTGTGCGGGTAGTTCACGACGAGACCCTTGGGCTTGCGTGGCGCGCGCGCGAGCGCCTTTTCGATCTCGGCGAAGGCGTCCTTGTCGGGTCCGGTCGCGACGCCGACCGGCTCGCCGCCGGCGATGATGATGCCGTAGCGGTGGATCGGGTAACACGGGTCGGGCGACAGCACGCAGTCGCCGTTCCCGACGATCGCCAGGAACAGGTGCGCGAGCCCTTCCTTCGCGCCGATCGTGACGACGGCTTCCGCGTCGGGATCGAAGGTCTGGTCGTACTTGCGCGCGTACCAGTCGCAGATCGCGCGCCGCACCTCCGGCATGCCCTTCGAGGGCATGTAGCGCTGGTTGCCCGCGCGCTGGGCCTCGGTGACGAGCCGTTCGATGACGGCCTTGGGGCTCGGGCCATCGGGGTTGCCGAGGCCGAAGTCGAAGACGTCGTGTCCCTGCGCGCGCAGCTTCGACTTCAGGTCGTCGACGGCGGCGAGGACATACGGCGGCAAAGACGCCAAACGCTCAAATTGATTCGCAAGGTCGCTCGGGGGGCCGGCCATTTGGAGGGGCGAGACACTACGGCAGCGTTTCGGCTGGATCAAGGAAGCCGGCGCGTCGCGCGCGCACAATCGCGTTTGCGGTCGCGCCGACTTGTTGACTGAACGTTAGTTCAGGCACAAGGTCATCGGGTCATGCGCGCCGTGCCGTTGTCGAATCCGCCGAACCCCTGGGCGACCACGGAGGTCGAGTATCTGGAAGAGGCGCCGCCCAACGTGCGTCTCGAGGTCTACGAGGACCACACGCGCAACATCCTGTCGAAAAACGACAGCCCCGACCTTGGCTTCTCATACAGCGTGAACCCGTACCGCGGCTGCTTTCACGCGTGCGCGTACTGCTACGCGCGGCCGACGCACGAGTACCTGAGCTTGGGCGCGGGCACCGACTTCGATCGCAAGATCATCATCAAGCCGCGCGCGCCCGAGTTGCTGCGCGCGGCGTTCGCGAAGAAGAAGTGGAAGAAGGAGGTCGTCGTCTTCAGCGGCGTCACCGATTGCTACCAGCCGCTCGAGGCTTCGTATCGGTTGACGCGCGGTTGCCTCGAGGTATGCGCCGAGACGGCGAACCCGGCGGGCATCATCACGAAGGCACCGCTCGTCGAGCGCGACGTCGACGTCCTGCAGACGCTCGCGAAGGTCGCGTCGGTGCACGTCACCGTGAGCATTCCGATCTGGGATGAAGGAAAAGCGCGCGCCATCGAGCCGTACGTCGCGACGCCGCGGCGGCGCATGCGCATCATCGAGACGCTCGCGCGCGCGGGGATCGAGGTCGGCGTCAACGTCGCGCCGATCATCCCGGGGCTCAACGACCAAGACATTCCGCAGATCCTCTCGGCGGCGCGCGCCGCGGGGGCGACGCACGCGGGGAGCGTGTTGCTGCGCCTGCCCGGCTCCGTGAAGGCGGTCTTCGAAGAGCGCCTGCGCGCGGCGCTGCCGCTGTCCGTCGATCGCGTGCTTCACCGCATCCGCGAGACGCGCGGCGGAGACCTCTACGACGCGCGCTACGGCGCGCGTGGGCGCGGAGAAGGTCCGTACGCGCTCGCGATCCAGACGCTGTTTCGCGCGACGGCGCGGCGCCTGGGCTTCCGCGCCCACGGTCAGAGCGAGCTGGGCGCCGTCCTCGAAGACCGGGGAGCTTAGAGCTCTCGAGGAGCTTAGAGGACCGAGGAGCTCAAAGGACGCGTCCGACGATCAGGTTCACGCGCAGCCCGCCGTTGACGAGCGGGAAGGCCGTGGGCCGCGACAGCGCGAGCGCCGCGGGGGACACGCGCGCGGGCGCGAGCACGGCGGCGCGCCACCCCGCAAAGCGCGCCCGCAGGGCGCGGCCGAGATCGCGGTACGAGCGCTCGATGCCGCGCGGATCGCCGAGGCGCCGCCCGTAAGGCGGGTTGAGGACGACGAGCCCGGGACTCGACGGGGGACGCACGTCCTCCAGGGCGGCGCACGAGAAGAGGGTGCTCGCCTCGACGCCCGCTCGCGCGGCGTTGCGCATCGCCGATTCGATCACCTTCGGGTCGCGATCGGAGCCGGCGATCACGACGCCGATCGGCGCGGTGAGAAAGGCGGCGTGTGCTTCGTCGAGTAACGCGCGCTCGATCTCGGGGTGGGCCGTGAAGATCGGCCATGACGCGTACGCGAACGCGCGATCGAGCCCGGGGGCGCGGCCGCGCGCGCGCATCGCCGCTTCGATGGGCATCGTCCCCGCGCCGCACATCGGATCGAAGAGCGATTCCGCGGGCGTCCACCCGGCGAGCGCGAGCACGCCAGCGGCGAGCGTCTCTCGCAGCGGCGCAGCGCCGATCTCCGTGCGCGCGCCGCGACGGTGTAGCAGCTCGCCCGTCGCGTCGACGCTGAAGGTGAACGTGTCGCCGACGCCGCGGACGTAGATGGTCGTCGTCGCGGACGGGCCGCCTTCCGCGACGACATCGCCGCTGTCGTCGCCGCGGCTGTCGCCGGGCGAGGTCAGGGCCGCCGTCTTTTCGAACGCGCGCACGTCGCGGACGACGTCGCCCACGCCATGCAGCACCTGCTCGGCGATCGCGCCCGTGTGGTACAGGCGACAGCGCGACGTCGTCGCGCGCACGGCGATCGTCGCGCCCGTCGGTACGAACGACGCCCACGGCAGCCGCGCGAGCCCGCGGCGCAGCGTCGCGAACTCCCGCGCCTCGACGACGCCGACGCGCACGAGGACGCGCGTGGCGATGCGCAACCACAGGTTTGCGCGCGCGCCGACGTCGGCGGGCCCGCGCCACTCGACGCCGCCGCCCCCGTCGACGACCGCGGCGTCGACGGCGCCTGACAGCGCCGCGATTTCGGCGCGCGCGACCACCACCAGACCCGGGGTGACGAAGGCGAACCAGCGCAGTGCGCGCTTTTCCGCCGCGGGGTCGGCGCGCGGCGCCTTCTTCGCCTTGGGCGCCTGGCCCCGACTCTCTCCGACGGCCGGCAGCGCGTCGGAGCGTCCCTGAAAGCGTAGGTGCGCGAGGATCTCGATCGTGCCGCTGCCGCCGGGGACGGGCGAATCGGCGTACGCGACGACGACGAAGCCGAGCGCCTTCGCCTTGGCCGTCACCTTGTCGAGGGCGGAACGTCGGAGGTTCTCGTCGTCGACGCGGCCGTCGCGAACCTGGCGATCGGGCAGCTCGAACTGCGGCTTGACGAGCACGACGCCCTCGGCACCGTCGCGCAGCCGGAACGCGAGCCCGCGCAGCATGTTGCGGGCCGCGACGAAGCTGACGTCGACGGTAAAAAAATCGAACGGCCCCGGCGCCTCGTCGAGCGACAGGCGCTTCCAGTCGACGCCCTC
>JBBQJG010000095.1:0-18309 GCA_038325725.1 Polyangia bacterium
CGGCGCGCGCGGCGGCGAGGACCGAAGCGCCCGCGGGGGCGCTGGGATCTTGGCGGTGGCTGCCGACGAGGCGGAGCGTCAGCGCGTCGAGGGTGCCGAGCTCGCGAAACACGGCGCCCGCCGCGACCGAGGGAAGTTGATCCGCGTCGCCGAGGAGGACGAGGCGCGTGCCGGGCGCCACGGCGCGCGCGAGCCGCTCCATGAGCTCGAGGTCGATCATCGACGCCTCGTCGACGAGCACGGCGCGGTGGGGCAGCGGATAGTTTTCGTGGTGGCGGTACTCCGCGGCGCGGCCCGCGGCGTGGCCCCCGCGGTATCCGAGCAGGCGGTGCAGCGTGCGCGGCTCGGGGACGTCGCCCGCCTCGAAGCCCGCGCGCAGCGATTCGGCGATGCGGTTCGCGGCGCGGCCCGTGGGCGCGGCCAAGGCGATCTCGTCGGGCGCGAGTCCGAGCGCGCACAGCGCTCGGACGATGCCCACGAGCAGCGCCGTCTTGCCCGTGCCAGGGCCGCCCGTGATGACGGCGAGCGGCCGTTCGAGCGCGGCGCGCAGCGCGGCCGTCTGTTCGGCGTCGAAGGGGCGGCCTGGGGGCGCGGCGCCGGCCACGGCGTCATCGATCGTCGCGAGGGCGGGCGCGCCCGCGCGGACGTGCGCGGCGAGCCGGCGCGCGAGCCGCTCCTCGAGCGCCCAATCGCGGTGGGCGTACAGGTGAGCGCCGGACGCCCGGTCGCCGTCGACGACGAATGGCTTGTAGTCGCCGGGCTTTCCGAAGAGAGACGTCATCGCCGCGGGAGGCGCTTCGGGCAGGGCGCTCGCCAGCGCAACGGCCGGCGCGCGCGCGGCAGCGTCGAGGCCGAGGCGCGCGAGCTCGGCGTCGAGCCGCGGCAGGGCCAGGCGGGTGCTCCCGCTCGCGCGCGCTTCTTCGAGCGCGAGGACGAGCAGTCCGAGCGCCGTTCGCGCGGCGGCGTCCAGCCCTGGCACCCACGCGCTCACCTCTTCGACGAGCCCGAGCGTCTCGTCAGCGACGTCGCGCGCGCGGGCGGCGGCGACCACCTCGGCGGGCAGCGCGCGTGGCGCGAGCGGGAGCCGCGCGACGCTCACGACGAGCCTCCCGCGGGCGCCGCGAGGTCGACGGCCAGCTCGGCCTCCCAGCCGCGAACGTCTTGCCAGCTCGGCCGGCCGAGCTCGAGCCCGTCGGGCAGCCCGCGCAAGAACACGTAGACCGTGCCGCCGAAGCGCGCCTCGTAGTCGGCCTCGTCGGTGATGCCGAGCATCTTCACGAGCGCGAGCGTGTACAGCCGTCGCTGCAGCTCGTAGTTCGCCGCGACGTGCGCCGTCACGGCCGCGGGCGCGTAGTCGGGCAGCAGATCGCTCTTCCAGTCGCCGAACCACGTTCGCCCCTCGTGCTCGAAGATGAAGTCGACGTAGCCTTTGACGAACCCCCTGTCGGCGCCGCCGGCCGCCTCGGGGAACGGGAAGAAGAACTCGAGCTCGCGGGCCAGCCGCTGGGCGCGCGCGACCCCGTCGAGCCGCGCCGTCGGACCGAAGACGAGCGGCGTCGTGAGCGCCGCGTGCACCATCCGCTCGGCATCCTCGCGGTGCGCGGGCGCGCGATCGTATTTGCGCATCGCCGCGTCGAAGAGCGCGCGAATCTCAGGCCGCGCCGCCCACGCGAGCGCGGGCGCGCCGTCGGCGAAGCTCTCCCTTGGCACCTCTTCGAGAAGCGCGTGCAGGAAGATGCCGGACAGCGCGCCGCCCGGCAGTCGCCCCGGATCTGCGGGCGCCGCGGGCGTCGCCACCGGCAGCTCGTCGAGCACCTCTGTCGGCGGTTGGTAGCCGCCGTGCGCCTGCTTGATGCGCGTGTAGGACGTCAGGACGATGCCCGCGTGTCGCCGACGCTTCTCGTCGAGCGCCGTCGTCGGGAAGTCGAGCTGCAGGTCAGCCGGCTCGGGGCGCCAGCGTGCGATCGCGGCGGCGGTGCGCGCGGGCGTGTCGTCCGCGGGCGCGGGGCAGGGGATCCCCTTGGTCGTGAAGTGCGTGCGCGACTCTTCTGCCCCGTACAGCGCGCGCAAGCGGCGATGGACGTGCCGGTACGCGCCGTGGATGCGCCAGTAGTCGTCTCGGTCGGAGCCGCCGTCCTCGACGTCGGGGTTGCCGGCATAAGGCAAGTAGAGCCGGCGCCGCGCGCGCGTCAGCGCGACGTAGAGCAGGCGCTGATCGTCGCGCTCCGTCTCGCGATCGAGGTCCTTCGAGAGCGCCGACCTTCGCGGACGTCCGGTGAAGAGCCAGCGCTGGCCGTTCCGTTCGAAGGTGCGAACCTGCGTCCCGCGCCACGGCGTGAAGGCGCCGTAGAGGAAGACGTAATCCGCCTCGAGCCCCTTCGACTTGTGGATCGACATGATCTGCACGGCGTCGCGATCGCCCTCGAGGCGCTGGACGTTTCCGTCCTCGGCGGCGGGGACGATGATCCCTTCGACGAGCGCCGTCAGCGTGCGAACGAGCTCGTCGAGGGACACGGGCTCGCGGGCCACGCGCGCGCGCAGGAGATCGCACAGGTGCAGGAAGTTCGTGAGGCGGCGCGCGCTGCCGCCCGCGAGGAGCTCGCGCTCGACGAGGCCGCTGTCGGCGACGATGCGTTCGAACAAACGGGACCAGTCGCGCGCGTCGGCGAGCGCGCGCCACGCGACGAGCCGCTCCTCGAGCGGATGGCCCGTCGGATTGGCGGCGAGCGCGGGCAGATCCTCGAGCGAAAGGCCGAAAAAGGGCGTGAGCGCCGCGATCAAGCGCCGCGTCGGATCGCGGGGGTCATCGATGGCGGCGAGCAGATCGCGGAGGTGGCGCGCCTCTTCGGTCTTGTAGAGGCCCTCCTGGTTGTACAGGACGTGGGGCAGGCCGCGGTCGCGCAGCGTCCCCGCGACCTGCTGGGACTCCGCGTTCGTGCGCGTGAGGACGAAGATCTCGCGCAGCGGGACCTTCTGGGCGCGGAGCGCGTCGATCTCGTCGGCCATGGCGTTCGTGAGCGCGCGACGGACGTGGCGAAGCCGGAGGTGCGACACGTCGGCGTCGTCGGCCGGGCGCACGGCCAGCAGGGTGATGGGCGGGCCGGTCCCCTCGGAGGGCGGGAGGCCCGGCACGGCGTCGCGGAACAACGCGCGCTCGTCGAAGAACGGCTCGGTGGCCGCGTCGTCGAAGATCGCGTTCGTGGCCGCGAGGACCTCGCGCGTTGAACGAAAGTTGCGGTCGAGCGCCAACGTCGGAGCCGGTCCTCCCGTGAGGACTTGCCGCGCCTCCTGGTAGGTCGTGACGTCTGCGCCCCGGAAGCCGTAGATCGCCTGCTTGGGATCGCCAATGACGACGAGCGGGTTGCGGCCGCCGCTGCCGTGGAAGATCGTCCGGAAGATGTCCCACTGCACGCCGTCGGTGTCCTGGAACTCGTCGATGATGGCGAGGCGATAGCGGCGGCGCAGGGACTCGGCGAGCGCTCCGCCGTCGGGCCGGCGCAGCGCCTCCGCGACGAGGCGAAGCATGTCGTCGAAGTCGTAGCGGCCAGCCGCGGCCTTGCGGGCGGCGAGCCGGTCCTGCACGGGCGGCAGGAAGAGCTGCGCGACGGCGAGCACGAGCGGGACGCCCGCGTCAGCGACGGCGAGGAACGCATCGTAGAACCGCGCGACGAACCCGGACGGCAGGAGCGCGGGCAGCTTTTTCTCGACGTAGGAGAACAAGTCTTTCTTGGAGTCGACGGCGGCGTCGAGGTCGAACAGCGCCGTCGCGAGATCGCCGTGGACGACGAACCGCCGGCTGAGCTCGTGGACCGTGCGCGCGCGCGTGTCCACGGAGTTCGCGATCGTGCCGTCGCTGACGGCCTTGATCTGCGCCTTGAACGTGTCGTCGAGCGGCAGCGCCGCGAACGTCGTGAGCGCGTCGCGCAAGCGGCCCTCGTCGTACTTGATTCCCCACGGGCGCTGCTGCGTGAGCGCCTGGCCCAGCATGCGCTCGAGGGTCGTCAGCCCTCTGCCCGTGGCGAGCCACGCGCGCAGGTAGCGTTCGAGCGTCGGGTCGGTCGCGAGGGTCGTGCGCAGCGTGTCCTTGAAGGCTTCCGAGAAGGCCCGTTTGCTGTCGACGTGCTCCTGGACGAGCAGCCGGTGGCTCGCGAAGGCGTCCTCGGTGAGCACCCGCTGGCAAAAGCCGTGGATGGTCGTGATCGTCGCGCGATCGAAGGTCCGCTGCGCGTCGAGCAACCGCCCGCGCGCCGCCGCGTCGAGCGTCCACGTCGTCGTCGGGTCGGCGTCGGCGGGCGCGGGCACGTCGTGGGCCAGCAGGCGCTCGATGAGAGCGCGCAGCCTGCGGACGAGCTCGGACGTCGCCTTCTCGGTGAACGTCACGACGAGGATCTCCTCGAGGCGGGCCTCGCCGCGCAGGATGCGGTCAGCGACGAGGTGCTCGAGCAGGTACGTCTTGCCCGTGCCGGCGGACGCTTCGACGACGGCCGACGCGCCGAGCGGCAGCGCGCGCAGCGCCTCGGGGAACGGGTAGGCGGGCACGCTCATCCCAGACGTCCCCCGTCGCGCGCGGGCGGCTTTCGTGACGAGGGCGCGCGCACGGGCGGCGCCTCGTGTTCAATCGTCGCGAAATAGAGTTCGAAGCGCTCGTCGACGAGACGGAGCGCTTCGGCCTCGTCGTGCGGCAGCGGGTAGTCGCGGGCCCGCGGAATCGGTCCCCAGTCCGACGAGAAGCGCGTCGGGAAATCGGCGTCGCGCAGGGTGTGGATGTAGCTCGTGAGCTCGGGCCGAGGCTCCTTCTTCTTGTGCCACCCGAGCACGCCCTCGCACGGGAAGAAGTACGGGTGCACCTCGCGCAGGAGGAGCGTCGCGAGCTTCGCGAGGTAGCGGCGGGCGTCGTCGCATCCGAGCGGACGCAGCCAGAAGGTTTCGAGCTTGTCCTCCGCGGGCCGCAAGACCACGCCGCGTCGCCGCGGCGCGCCCGCCGGATCGCTCGCGGCGAGGGCGACGTGGTCGATGAAGGCCGCCAGGCGATCGCGGCCGTTGCCGTTCTCGAACGTCGTCGACGAAGCGACGAGCAGGACGGCGGGCTCACCGCCGAGCACGCCGAGCGGGCTCGTCTCGCCGTGGAGCTCGACCTCGAGCCGCGCGGGCCCGTCTCCGACGAGGAGCTCCGTCGAAAAGCGTGGCGCGGGTCGGATGACGGGGTTCACCGGAGTCTCGGGCGCGTGACCGATGTAGGCCCGCGCGGGTGGGCCCGCGAGGCCGCCCAGCTTCGCGAGCTTGTCGCGCCACTGCTGGAGACACTCGAGGTGGCGGTCGCGCGCCGCCGCGCCGAAGGTCCCGTGCGGCAGCGTACCGTCGAGCGCGGCGAGCGCCGCGACGTCGTCGAAGGCGAGGCCGAGGGCGGCGTCGTCGGGCGCGGGCGCGCGCGCGAAGGCGGCCGCGAGCGCCTCGCCGAGCAGCGGGACAGCGAGCCCTCGCGGCAGCTCGAAGTCCTCGTGCTCGCGGAACGCCGCCTTCGCCTCGTCCTCTGAGTCGTCGGCGCCGAGCGGCAACAGCGCCTTCGCCGAGCCCTGCAGCGGGCACTGCAGGAAGCGCAGGAAATGTCGCAGCGTCAGCACGCGTGTCGCGCGGCCCGCGCGCGTCGAAGGGGAGGTCGCCTCGGCGTGCGGCGCCGCCCATCCAACGGCGGGCGCGAGCTCCGCGAGCGTCTCGGGCGACAGCGCCGTTCGCAGCGTCACCCACTCGGGCAACGTGCGCCCTTCGGCCGTGGCCTCGAGCGCGCGCCCCAGCCGGGCCGCGCGCCGCTCCTTCGCCGCCGCGGGGATGACGGCGCAGGCGGCGTCGTCCTCATGACGGCGCAACGGCGGCGGCGTCCGCGTCAGCGCCTCGCGCCCCCCGCGCAGGTAGCCGGCCTCGAGCAGCTCGAGGAGATCGAATACCGTCGACGCGGGCCCCAGGGGCTCGCCGCTCACCTCGTGACGGTCGACGTACGAGATGTAGAGCCGCTCGCGCGCGCACAGCAGCGCCTCGAGGAACATGTACTGATCTTGTTCGCGCGGCGTGACGTCGCCGGGCAGGCGCCGCGCGCCCGCACCAGCGCGCAGGTCCAGCTCGCGCGCCCGCTCTCGCGCGGGAAACAGCCCCTCGCCCAGGCCCGCGAGGAAGATCGCCCTGAAGGGTACGGCCCGCATGGGCAGGAACGTCGAGACCGTCACGCCCTGCGTGAGGTAGCGGCCGCCGCGCGCGGGGAGCGCCGTGAGCGCCGCCTGCACGAGCTCGCGCGCGATGCGGTAGCCGACGCGCAGTCCCGCGGGCGCCGCCGCCTCGATGCGCTGGAGCTCGCCGAAGACGCGGCCGAGCGTCGTCTCGTCGTCGGGGCTCGTCGGCAGGATCGTCGTCGCGATCTCGCGGCGCAGGTCGCTCATCCACTCGGCGAGCGTCTGCCGCGCGCCGCGCGCCCGCGTCGCGAAGCCGAGGAGCTCACGCGCGAGCAGCCCAAACCCTTGTGCGCTCTCCTGCGCCTCGGCGCCGAGCTCCGCGGGCAGGTAACGCTCGCCGTGGAGGACGAAGCCGCCTTCGTGCCCGCTGCGCGGCCCGCCGAGGAACGCGCCGAGCGCGAGCCGCCGCAGCCCCTGATCCCAGTTGAAGCGATCGCCCTGCACGTACGAGCCCGCGTGATCGCCGCGATCGGCGCCGCGGACGATGTCGAGCTCTTCGGCCAGGGCGAGCCAGTCGCGCGGATCGGACTCGGGGAAGCGCGCCGCGACGTTCGGGTGCATGAGGAGGCGCAGCAGGTCGGGGCGCCCCAGCGGCGACAGCGGCAACCCGAGCAGCAGCGCGACGGCCTCCATCGTGCGGCCGTCGGCGGCCGTCGGCGCGTCGATGATCGTGTGGGGCAGCTCGGACGCCTCGCGCAGGACGGTCCCTGCGAGGGGCAGATAGATCTCCGCGGCGCTCGGCGGCACGATGATCGCAAAGTCGGTGAAGCGCCGCTCGGGTCCGACGAGCCGCCAGATCTCGGCGGCGATCGACTCGAGCTCGCGGCGCGGGTCGGGGGAGGGCAGCACCGTGATGCTCTCGTCGGCGAGCGCGAGGCGCGTCTTTTCCACGCGCGCAGGAGTGCGCTCGAGGATGTCGTGCTGCAGGTGGGCCAGCACGGTGTCCTCGGACGACGCGAGGGGATCCGCGAAGCGCGCCGTGAAGTCGCAGTCGGAGAGCTGATTGAGCAGCGCGATGTTCTCGCGCCCCGGACGCGCCCACAGCGCGAGGGCCGGCGTCTCGTCGGGTTGGGCCGCGACGAGCTCGTCGGCGCCCTGCGGCGCCTCGGGGCGCGCGCCCAGCGCGAGCGCGAGCTGCGCGCCGCCGCGCCGCTGCGGGAAGCGCGCCCGATCGGCCTTCTTCCGGCCCGCCTGCTTGTGTTCCAGATCCTCCCAGAACTCGCGGCACGGGTTGAGCGCGTAGATGAAGACCTCGCTCGCCTGCCCGAGCGTCGCGAACACGTCGCGGTACAGGCGCGCGACGTACGAGATGCCGAAGACGTACGTCGCGGGCGGCACCTTGAGCGCGCGCGACGGCGTCGCCGCGAAGAACGCCGGCAGATCGAGGTAGCGACGGCTCTCGGCGCGTCCCCGCCGTTCGAAGGCGCCGCCACGCCCGAACAGCGCGAGCCAAAGCGCGCGCTGCCACGATTCGAGCGCCCGTCGCTCCGGATCGGGCGCGCCGGCGCTGTCGTCGGGCAGCGAGCGCCCCTCGCGCCAGGCCCGCAGCAGCTCGGGGCGCGCGAAGGCGTACTCGTCGAACAGCCCGGCGAGCTCCGCGCCCAGCTGATAGCGACGGAGATCGAGCGCGTCGGGCGTCGCGCCGCCCGCCGCCAGGTACGCGCGCACGGGCGCGAGCTCGTCCATCGCGAGCCAGCGATCGTCGTGCAGCAGCGCGAGGAGCTCGCCCTCGATCGCGGCCCGATCGACGACCGTCACGTCGGCGGCGGTGTCCTTCACGACGCGCGCGAGGTGTCCGCGCAGAAAGCGCGTTTCGAGGTGCGCCGCGATGCCGTTCGCTCGCGCGACGCCCAGCTTCACGTAGGTCTCGACCTGCGGGTTGGGCACGACGAGCGGCACAGGCTCGAACAGACCGTGTCCCTCGGCGCGCGCCGTCGCGAGATCTCCCGCGAGCGCGCTCAGGAGCTCTTCGGTGCGGTTCGAGTAGCAGAGCCGAATCACGACGCGCCTTCCACAACGGACGCGAGCAAGACCTTCTTCTGCACCTTGCCCATCGCGTTGCGCGGCAGCTCCGGCAGCAACCGCAACGCACGCGGAATCTTGTAGGGCGCGAGACGCTCGCGCGCGAACGCGACGAGGTCGTCGAGCCTGAGCGCCGCGCCCGCGCGCGCGACGACGCACGCCGTGACCCGCTCGCCCCACGTCGCGTCGGGCGCGCCGATGACGGCGATCTCCGCGACCGCCGGATGCTCGCGCAGCGCCGCCTCGATCTCCAACGCCGACAGCTTGTAGCCCGCGCTCTTGATGATGTCGACGGACGTACGGCCCAGCAGGCGGATGACGCCGCTGGCGTCGCGCGTGCCCGTGTCGCCCGTGCGAAACCGTCCGTCGGCGTCGAAGGACGCGGCCGTGGCGTCGGCGTCGCCGTGGTAGCCGGAGAACATCTGCGTCGAGCGCACGCGCAGCTCGCCCGGCTCGCCGACGCCGACCGCGTTGCCGTCATCGCCGACGAGATCGACCACGACGCCAGGCAACGGCGTTCCCACGGCGCCCGGCACGCGCCGGCCCCTGTCGTACGGATTCGACAGCGCCATCCCGAGCTCGGTCATGCCGTAGCGTTCGAGGATCGTCTGGCCCGTCGCCGCACGGAACTCCTCGAGCAACGACGCAGGCAGCGCGGCCGACCCGCTCGTGAACAAGCGCAGCCGCGCGGCGCCCGCCGCCCAGCGCGCGCGCCGCTCGGCCGGCGCCGCGGCGAACGTCTCCATCAGCTTTGCGTAGATCGTCGGCACCGCCATGAAGACGGTCACGTCGCCGAGCGCGTCCCACGCCGCCGCCGCCTCGAACGGCAGGAAGCGCGCCTCGCCGCCCGCCCAGAGCGCGCCGAGCGCCGCGACGATGAGCCCGTGCGTGTGATGCAGCGGCAGCACGTGCAGCAGGCGATCGTCGGCGCGCCACCGCCACGCCGTCTCGAGCGCCGCGACGGTCGCCGCCACGGCCGCGTGATCGAGGCGTACGCCCTTCGGCCGTCCCGTCGTACCCGACGTGTACAACATGAGCGCGGGCGCGTCGCTCGCCGGCGGCTCCAGCTCTCCCGCCGGGGGCGCGTCCGCGAGGGCTTCAAGCGAGGTGACAGGGCGACCGCCCGCCGCCGCGGTCAGGGCCGCGCGCAGTCCCTCCGACGCGAGCAGGGTCACGGGGGCTGCGTTCGCGACCAGGAACTCCAGCTCGGGCCGTGTGTGCAAAGGCGACAGCGGCACCGCCATGCCACCCGCGCGCAGGATCCCGAGCAGGGTCGCGAGGTGCGCCGGTCCCGCCTCGCACAAGAACGCGACCGCCGCACCCCCGAGCCCACGTGCGTTCCCGACGAGCGTTCGGGCCACGGCGCCCGCGCGCGTGTCGAGCTCGCCGTAGGTGATCGGGAGCCCCGAGCTCGACAGGGCGATCCGGTCGGCCCGGTGGGTCGCGAGGCGGGCGAGCAGGGGCGAGGGAGCGGGCGATTTCATAGGAATTGTCGCGAGATGGCGCCGGCGCCCGAGACGCTAGCCGCTGGCCTCCGTGGAATCAACGCCGCTGGGATCTTCCCTGACGACGGAGGCACGAAGATGTCGCCGCAACGCCTCAGGCGGGACGCCTGACCCGCCGATGCCTATGCCTCGAATGAGAAGGTTCGCGGCGCTGGCTTTGCTTGCGGGGGCAAGCATCGGCGTGTCGCCAGGCGCTCGCGCGGATCCCGCGGAGAAACCCGCGCCGGCGGCGGTCGTCTCAGCACCCGGGGCGGTCGGTGACGCGCCCGCGCCTCCGCCCTCCGTGGACGAGCCTGCCATCACCGTCCCCGGCAAAGAAGGCGACTACCTGCGCGCCATGCACGCGCGCATTCACTGGCGCTGGGCGACGCTCTTCATCGGAGGCGTCGCCGCGGCGAAGCCTCCGACGGATCCGCTCAACAATCCGGCGCTGTCGGCGGAGGTGTTGTTCACGATGCGTTGGGACGGCAGCCCCGCCGAGGTGACGCTCAGCCGCAGCTCGGGCGTCAAGGCGTTCGACGCCGCGGCGATCGCCGCCGTGCGCGGCGACGTGCCCTACGGCGTGCCGCCCCTCTCGGTCTTCGGCGACGACGGCGTCGGCCATTTTCGCTGGGTGTTCGCGCGCGATCGCCGCCTCTGCTCCGAGGCCGAGATCCGCCGCCGCGAGGATCCGCTCGAGGAGGCGCTGCCGCGCCTCTTCATCCAGGGGCGTTACAAAGAAGCGCTGCTCCGCGTGAGCCGCTACATGGAGGCCGGCGACGCGAACGCGATGTCGGTCTTCGCGCGGAGCTGGCTCGCGCGCCCGTTTTCCAACCGCGTCGCCGACGTCAACGCGGCGGCTGCGCTCGCGCGCGTGGGAGACCGCCGGCAAATCGAGCGCCTTCGCCCCGGGCTCAAGAGCCCCGAGACGGTCGTCGTCGCGGCGCGCGGGCTCGCGGCGCTCAAGGTCGATCTGTGCGCGGCGCTCGAGCCCGCGCTCAAGGCGCGCGAGCCGGCGTCGACGGAGCTGGCCATGACGGCGCTGCGCGAGGGCGGCGCCGTGCCCGCGGGCGGCGCCTGCCTGCGCACGCTCAGCGAGCTCGCCGCCGACGAGACGGCGCCCAAGGCGATGCGCGGTACGGCGCTGCGCACGTACGCGCTGCTCGATCCGGAGGGCTCACACAGGCAGGTCGTCCTCGCGCTCACGGACAAGGTGGCCGAGTTGCGCGCGGCCGCGGCGCTCGCGGCCGGGAAGCCCGGCGGGGGACGTGGGGCGCTCTATCGCCTCGAGCCGCTCCTCAAGGATCCGTCGCCCGAGGTGCGCGCGGCGACGGCGGCCGCCATCGTGCGCGCCTGCGGCGACATCTCGTTCGAGTACCTGAACCCGCTCTTCAAGAGCAACGACAACCGTCCGTTCGTGGCGATGGCGCCCGCGCTCGGCGAGATGTCGTCGCCGGCGTCGGCCGACCTGCTCGCGCGCCTGCTCAAGCGCGACGCCAACGACGTCGACGACGCCGTCACGCGCGCGCTCGCTGTGCGCAAGGACGATAAGGCGAAGGCGATCTTCAAGCCGCTCGCCGCCGAGGCCAAGCGCAGCCCGCACTCTTCCAACGACCTGCGCCTGTTCCTCTACGCGAACGCGCCGCTCGAAGAGGTGTTGCCGCTCGCGAAGGACCCGTACCTCGGCATCCTCGTCTACAAGTCGATGCTGCGCGCGAAGCGCCACAAGGAAGCCGCCGACTGGCTCGTCGAGCGCTTCGATCGCCTGCCCCCCGAGGTCCTCGGTGATGCGCTCGGCGCGTGGCTCGCGAACCCGCCGACGAGCGTCGTCGCGAAGTAGGTCCTCAGCGCGCGCTCAACGCTGCCCGGTACTCGCGCATCGCGCGGCTCATCGTCGGGCGGTCGAGGAACGATGCCAGTTGCACCAGGTCGATGCCGGGCAGGACCTCGCTGGCGGGGACCTCTTCGTAGGTGTCGCCGGCAAGCCGGTGGGCGGTGAGTCGTCCTTTGCGCCAGAACCACAGCTCGCGAACGCCCAGCGCGCGGTAGATGTCTCGCTTGTCGAGCCTTCCGGAGGTCCAGATGACCTCGATCGCCAAGTCGGGGCGTTTCGGATCGCGCTGACCTCCGAACACGTAGCACTCATCCGGCTCGACGGCGCGTTCGGCTTCCTTGCTCTCGAGGGTCCAGGAGCCATAGACGTCGAACTCGATGTCTCGTTCGACACACCAGACCTCGATCAGACGACCGATCAGCGATTTGAGGGCTTCGTGTTCGCGCGATGGGCTCATGAGCTCGAGCACTCCCTTCGAGAACGCGAGCCGAGGCACCGGGCGTTCGCCCCGGAGCTCGCTCAGTCGTTCGTAGTCCGACCAGGTGGCATCGTGAAAAAGCACGATGTGGTCATCGACGGGAGTCTCGTCGTGTTGCGCGATTCGTTCGCCGAGCATGGCCTGCATTGTACTCTCCGCCTCCGATCGCGCGTGCGGGCCGTCAGTAGAACCAGCGCATGAACCAGCGCAGGAGCCGCTGCGTGCGCGCCTTGTAAGGGAACGTCAGCTCGCGGCTGATGAGCGGCGTGAGCCACCCGAGCAGCGGGTGGTTCTCGACGACGGTCTCGAGGCGACAGAACTGGCGCAGGCCCTCGGGGCCGTGGCGGAAGCCGAGGCCGCTGGCCTTGACGCCGCCGAGCGGCGCCTCGACGCAGAAGTAGTTCACCTGCACGTCGTTGACGCAGACGCTGCCGCTCTCCATCCGCCGCGCCAGCGCGCGCGCGCGCGCCTCGTCGCCCGACCACACGCTCCCCGACAGGCCGAACGGCGAATCGTTGGCGACCCGCAGCGCCTCCTCGGCGTCGGCGACGGGCATGACGGGCATGACGGGGCTGAAGGTCTCCTCGCGCATGACGTCCATAGATGCCGTCGTGCCCGCGAGCAGCGTCGGCGCGAAAAATCGTCCCGCGCCCCCGCGGGCTTCTCCCCCCGCGACGACGCGCGCGCCCTTCGCGACGGCGTCGGCGATGTGCGCGCGCGCGCGGTCGACCTGTGGCGCGAAGGTCATCGCGCCTATATCGATCGCGCCGTCGCCCGCGCGCCCGGCCGGTTGGGGCCCCTGGCGCAGCTTCGCGATCTCCTCGGCGCACAGCGCGGTGAACTTGTCGGCGACCGCGGCCTCGACGAGCACGCGTTCGGTGCGGACGCAGACCTGGCCGCTGTGCTGGAACGAGCTCCACACGGCTGCGCGCGCTGCGCGCGGCAGGTCGGCGTCCGCGAGCACGATCATCGCCGACTTGCCACCGAGCTCGACGACCGCGGGGATCAGCCGTTCGCCCGCGCGCGCGGCGATGCGCCGGCCCACGGCCTGGCTGCCCGTGAAGAAGATCATGTCGACGCGTTCGACGAGCGCCGCGCCCGCGTCGCCGCGGCCCGCGATGACTTGGAAGACACCGTCGGGCAGGCCGAGCTTCGCCCAGGTCTCGGCGATCCGCAGCGACGTCAGCGGCGTTTGCTCCGACGGCTTGAGAATGACGGCGTTGCCGCACAGCAACGGCGCGACGCAATCGGCGTAGTTGTTGAGCAGCGGCCAGTTCCACGGCCCGATGACGCCGACGACGCCGCGCGCGTGGTGGACCACGCGCGTGCGCTTGTACGCGAACAGGAAGGGGTGGCGCAGGTCGTCACGCAGCGCCCGCCGGCCGGAGCGCCCCGTGTAGTAGCGCGTGAGCTCCAGCGTGTAGAGCAGCTCGATGCCCTCGGCCTCGTAGGTCGGCTTGCCGCTCTCGCCGACGAGCGTGTCGAGAAACCCCGCGTCGTCGCGCAGCGCCCGCGCGAGCCGCCGCAGCGCGAACGCGCGCTCTTTGAAGGGGAGGGCGGCCCAGGCCGGCTGGGCGGCCCGCGCGCGAGAAACCGCGGCCTCGACCTGCGGCAAATCGCCGCAAGGGACCTCTCGAATCACTTCCCCCGTCGCCGGGTTCGTGACGACGATCGGCGTCGCATCTGTCACACCCTCTTTGTACACCAGGGTCGGGGGGCGTGTCGTAGACTCGCAAACCATGGTTCGCCCCCCTCGCTTGGCTTTATTTTCGGTGGTTCTGTTGGTCGTCGGCTGCGGCCGCACAGAGCTGTTCGGGTCGCGGAAGCACTGCGCGCCCACGGACCTCGCGTGTCAGGCCAATCTCCCGGACGGCGGCGTCGGCGGCAACGGCGTCGGTGGCAACGGCGTCGGCGGTAACGGCGTCGGCGGCAACGGCGTCGGTGGCAACGGCGTCGGTGGCAACGGCGTCGGCGGCAACGGCGTCGGCGGTAACGGCGTCGGTGGCCACGGCGGCAACGGCACCGGTGGCGCCGGCGGCGGCCACGGCGGCAACGGCGGCGCGGGCGCGGGCGGGATGGGTGGTCAGATGACCTGCCAGGCGATGCACGAGAGCTGCACCAACGGGAAGGACGACAACTGCAACGGCGCCGTCGACTGCCAAGACACGACGTGCGCCGGCGATATCGCGTGCTCGAAGCCCGGCCAGGAGGTTTGCAACAACGGCCTCGACGACGATGACGACAAGCTGGTCGATTGCGCCGATCCCGACTGCAAGAACAACCGCCTGTGCCTTCCGACGATGGGCACCGAGATCTGCAACAACGGCATCGACGACAACGGCGACAAGCTCACCGACTGCGGCGACCCGCAGTGCACGAAGTTCCCGGCGTGCCTCACGATCGCGTGCGCGGCCGACATCAACCTCGGCGTCCTCGGCGCGCACGGCGCGAAGATCGGGACCAGCCTCGAAACGGTGACGGCGACGCGCGCCTTCGCGACGTGCGCGCCTCCGGGCGGCCACGCCCGCGTCGTCCGCTTCGATCTCATCGAGACGGCGGACGTCCGCATGGACTTCCAGCAGAGCGGCGGCGCGCACGTCATCGGCTTGTTCCGCGCGGGAGCCAGTCAGGCTTGCGACCGAAACCCCGTGACGTGCCTGAACGCGGCCGACAAGCCGACGGCGACGCAGACCTACCCCGCGCTCGGCGCTGGCGCCTACTGGGTCATCATCGAGTCGTTCCCCAACACGCCGGGAAAGGCGATCCTCACGCTGTCGACGGGCGCGACGACGACGCCCGAGCAGTGCGCGAACGGCAAGGACGACGACGGCAACGGCCTCGTCGATTGTCAGGACCTCGCGTGCCGCACGGCACCGAATTGCACGGAGGTCGAGTGCGTGCCCGACGCGGCGCTCGGCGCGCTCATCATCGGCGCGGACGCGAAATCGGTCCGCGTCGATCTCACGAAGGCGCCGAACCGGTACTTCCCGCCGTGCGCGACGAACGTTCCCGGCGGCGACGCCGCGGTGTCGTTCACGCTGCCCGAGACGTCGGGCATCGAGATCGCCTTCTCTCAGACGGGACGCACGATCTTCGCGCTTTACCGCCAGCCCGACCCCGGCTTCGCCTGCGACGACGGCGCCGCGTACGAGAGCTGCTCGTTCGAGGACACGCGCTCGGGCGCCGTCGCGTACACCTCTGAGCCTGCCGGTAGGTACATCCTCATCTTCAAGGGCGAGAGCGTCTCCGACGTGGGCGTCCTCAACTTGCGGATCTCGGCGTTCGGCAACCGCAAGATCGAGGCGTGCGCGAACGGCATCGACGACGATGGCGATGGCCTGGTCGATTGCGACGATCCCGACTGCACGGGCATCGGGATGTGTGGCACGCCGTCGTGCGTGCCGGACATCGATCTCGGGCCCGTGGGCGTCGGGCAGACGCAATCGACGATGCTCGACACGACGGGCGGCAACGACTTCAACCCGACGGGATGCGGGAAGGGCGACGGCAAAGAGCGCGTCGTGCGCTTCACGGTCGATACGCCCATGGCGGTGGGCATCGACTGCAAGGACGGCGGCTCGCATGTCATGAAGCTGTTCCAGCAGCTCGCGGCGCTCGACAAGTGTAACGACCACTCGCAGAGCGCGTGCGCCGATCCGGCGACGCTGCCGTTCGGGTGCGGCTTCTCGATCCCCGGCATCCAGCCGGGGACGTACAACCTCATCGTCGAATCTTTCCAGTCGGGCTCGGAGGGAGGGATGTTCCTCCAGGTCACGGGCGTCCGCGAGATGGTCCGAGAGATCTGCGACAACGGCATCGACGACGACATGGACGGCGCGACGGACTGCATGGATCGCAAGTGCGTGACGTCCGCCGTCTGCGAGCGGTTCGCGTGCCGCGCCGACGACAAGCTCGGGACGCTCGCGCTCGACGGCACGATCACCTCGACGATCGTGAAGACGACGGCCGCGGGCGACGACGAGACGCAGACGACCTGCGTGTCTTCGGGCGGCGGCCAAGACGGCGACCTCGACTTCACGTTGCCGGCGCGCGCGGACCTCACGCTCCAGTGGGCGCAGAACGGCAACCACGTCTTCCAGCTCTACACGGACGACGGCAGCTTCCTGTCGTGCGAGGCGGGCACCTCGTTCGGGTGCTTCCAGACGAAGGGCGTCGCGACGGGGACGCAAGTCATCTCGTCCCTGCCCGCGGGGCGCTACCACCTCGTCGTCGACGCCGACCACGTCGGCGCCGAGGGCGGCGTCGCCGTCCAGTTGTCGGCCAAGACGGCCCCGTAAGCCTTCCCCGTAAGCCTTCCCCGTAGGCATTCGTAGTCCGGGACGCCGGCCGCGACAGTGATAAAGTCGAGGGGTGGCAGCCCCCAGCAAGCGGAAGCTTCGCATCCTCGTCGCGAAACCTGGTCTCGATGGACATGATCGCGGGGCGAAGGTCGTCGCGCGCGCTCTCGCCGACGCGGGCTACGAGGTCATCTACACGGGCCTCCACCAGACGCCCGAGATGATCGCGTCGGCGGCCGTTCAGGAGTCGGCCGACGCCGTGGGGCTCTCGATCATGTCGGGCGCGCATATGACGCACTTTCCTGCCGTGCTCGAGGCGCTGCGCGCGCGCGGAGCGGGCGACATCGTCGTGTTCGGCGGCGGCATCGTGCCCGACGAGGACGTCGTCGCGCTCAAGGCGCTGGGCGTGCCCGCGATCTTCAAGCCCGGCACGTCGACGCAGGAGATCGTCTCGTGGATCGAGCGCGAGCTGCGGCCGCGCTCGGGGGGAGCGGCCGCGTGAGGCGCTCGTCGCCCAGAACGATTTGGGGCGGGGTGGCGGCGGCGGTCGCGGCAGGCTGGGTCGGCGCGGCCGCGTCGCAGGCGCGCGCGAACGCGACGCTCGAGACCGAAGAGCAACGCATCTCGCGCGTCATGCAGTCGGCGCTCGTCGCGCACGGCGCCGAGGTGAACCGCTGCTTCGAGAAGGCGCTCGCCGACACGATCGACGTCGCGGGGAAGATCGAGCTGTCGGTCGACGTGGGCGCCGCGGGCCGCGTCCTCAAGACGGCGCCCGCCCTCGACGAGGTGAAGTCGCCCGTGCTGCTCGCGTGCCTCCAGGAGACGGCGCTGACGTGGTCGCTCGCGGGCATCGATCCGGGGAGCACCGTCATCGTGCCGCTCGCGTTCGAGGGGCAGGCCGCGCAGTTCACCGTCAAGGTCGCCGACGCGCCCGACCACGGACCGGGCGTGCCGCCGAAACCCGCGGCGCCGGGCGCCAAGCCGACGCCGGTGAGCAAGCCGGCCTCATCCAGGTCGGCGCCGCCGTTCTCCGTGAAGCTCCTGGTCGACGAGTCGACGGTGCGCGCGCGCAAGGCGTCGCTGTCGCTGTTGACGGTCTCGCCGGCGAGCCGCATCGCCATGCACCAGCACCCGGTCGCCGAGATCCTGTACGTGCGCCGCGGGCACGCGCGCATCCTGAGCCGCACCGGCACGCCGCCCGTGAAGCTCGACGAGGGGCAGGCGATCTTTCTGCCGCCGAACACGCCGCACGTCATCGAGAATATGGGGCGACAGTCGCCCATCGAGCTGCTCGAGCTCTTCACGCCCATGGGCCCGGAGCGCGTCTACCGCGATCCGAAGGACGCCGTCGGCCGCGCGAACTTCGAGATCATTCGCGGCGACGCCAACCCGGCCGGCGCGCGAGGTGGCTCGTCGGGCATGCCGGCGCCGCTCGAGCTCCCCGTCGTGACGCTCGCCAAGCTCGAGGCGGTCGCATTGCCCGGCGGCAAGGCGCGCGTGCGCATGGGCTTCGAGCCCACCGGCGTCGGCCGCTCGAGCTGCTACTTCGGCTTGCTCGAGGCCGATCCAGGCGCCGAGACGCCGCGCCACGATCACGCGGGCTCGGAGGAGATCCTCTTCGTGCTGTCGGGCGGCGGCGAGCTCACGATCGGCAGCGAGAAGATGCCCTTCGGCCCCGACGAGGCGATCTACATCCCCGAGGGCCAGCCTCACTCCGTGAAGTTCGCCGGTCCCGACAAGACGGTCATGCTGCAGATATACGCGCCCGCGGGGCCCGAGCAGCGCTTCAAGGTCGCTGCCCCCGCGCAGCCGATGACGAAGCCGCCCGCGAAACCGAGCATCCCCGGCAGCCCGACGCCGACGCCCGCCCCGAAAGGTTCGACGCCATGAACTTCGATCTCACCGACGAGCAGCTCGTCCTGCAGAAGTCTGTCCGCGAGCTGTGCGAGCGCCTCATCATCCCCAACGCGCG
>JBBQJG010000096.1:0-18165 GCA_038325725.1 Polyangia bacterium
CCGGCGCCGTCGGCGGCCCGCAGCATCACGACGAGCGCCGCCGAGAGCGCGACCCGGCGAGCCGGCGTGTCGGCCCGCCGGGCGAGCCCGGCGAGCGCGGCCCCGAGTGCGCCTGCGTCGCCCGAGCGCGCGCCATGAATGAAAAGCGCGAGCAGCGCCGACGGATGATCGGGAGCCACCGCGAGCGCCTCGCCAAAGCTCGCCCCCGCGTCAACGGCGCGCGAGAGGCGGTCGGCGAGCAGCCGCCCACGCTCGACGAGCAGGTCGGCCTTGTCCTCGGGCGCGAGCGCCGCGCTCTGAATCGTCGCCTCGAGCGCCCCGACGAGCTCCGCCCAAGCGGCCCGCGTCGAAAGCAGCGTCCGCAGCGTCCCGAGGGTCGCGAGCAGCCCCGGCGCCGCCGCGTGCGCGGCACGCGCCGCCTCGAGCGCCGCCTCGCCGTCGTCGAGCGCCTCGGCCTGCAAGCGCGCGAGCTCGAGCGACAGCAACGCGCGCCGGGCGTCGTCGGGCGCGACGTCGCGCTCGGCCGCGTACAGCGCGACGTCGGCGCGCGGATCCTCGGCGGCCGCCTCAGCGAAGTCCGGCACGTCGATGACCTCGGCCGTCGCCGCGAGCGGCAGCGGCGCGAACGCCGGAGGCGCCGCCCCCGGGCGGACCGTCTCTGCCGTCAACTCCTCCGACTCGAGCTCCAGGTCTTCGAGGTTGAGCTCTTCGTCGCCGTCGGGTCCTTTTGACATGCCTCTCCGGCCGGAGGACGCGAGATTCGCGCGTGTGAGTATATCGGAAGCGCCGACCGACAGGTCGATGGAGAGCCGACCAAAAAAAGAAGGCCCCGTGATACAAGCGGCATCGAAGATCGGAGCGACTCCTGCCCAACCTGCTCGTCCCCATCGACCTCCGAGACGGCGCTCCCACGGAGCCGTCGTTGTTCGCCCTCTCGGAGGCGCGGCGTGTGTCGCACGACGCCGGGCTGACGGTCTTCGCCGTCGTGCTCGCCGATCCCCGCCCGGAGGAGCAGGTCCACGCCCTCGCGGCGCGGCTCGGCCTCGCGGGCGCCGACAAGGTGCTGCTGTGCGAGGGCGTGGGCTTCGATGCGCCCCCGCTCGACTTCACGCACGGGCCGGCCCTGCAGACCGCCGTCGACCGCGTGCCACCCCTCATCGTCCTGTTCCCCACGGGCGGCGGGGGCGCGCAGCTCGGCCCGGCGCTCGCGGCGCGGTTGGGCGCGGCCTTCGCGAGCGCGGCCGATCTCGAGGTCTCCGAGAGCCCCACGCCGCTCCTCGACGGCCTGGGGCGCGTCTGCCTGCGGCGCTGGCGGCGCGATCGGTCCGCCTACCGGCGCCTCGATCCGGTCGAGCTCGAGCGGCCCGTGATCGCCGTGCTCGGCGCGCACGGACCGGCGCGCGTCGCGGGCACCACACGCGTCGAGGTGCAGACGATCGCGTGCGCCCCGCCCACGCGCGCCGTCGAGCTCGAGTCGCACGTCGACGAGCACGCCGCGCTGCCGCTCGCGCCGACGCTCGTCGTCGTGGGCGCGGAGGTCGGTGAGACCGCGGCGACGAAGCTCGCGGCCGCCGCGCCCGCCGGCGTCGCCGTCGCCGTCGTCGCGCGCGTCGCGCCCGCCGCCCTCGCCGCTTGCACGCCGCTCACGCTGCTCGGCGTGCAGGCCCCCTCGGGCCTCCTCGCGCCGTCGCCGCGGACGAAGGTCGGCGTCGCCGTCTCGGCGACGGGCGACGCGGCCACGCTCGGGCGCTCGGACGTTCTTTGGCGTGCAGGCCAGGACGACGACGCCTGGGGCGACCTCGCGGCGGCCCTGCCCGCCCTCGCCCGCGGCTCCGATCGGGGAGGCGCGGCGTGAAGATCGTCGTGTGCCTCAACGCCCGCCGCGGCGCCGCTGACAAAGGCGTCCTCGGGGCCGACGACGCGCAAGCGCTCGCGCTCGCGCTCGCGCTCGGCGAGGGCCATTCGATCACGGCCGTGCTCGCCGGTCTTTCCGCCGATGAAGCGCCGCTGCGACGCGCGCTCGCCGCGGGCGCAACGCGCGCCGTGCGCATCGTCGGTGAAGACTTCGGCGCCGCGGACTTCCACACGATGGGCCAGGCGATCGCGGGCGCCATCAAGCGCCTCGGGGCTGACCTCGTCCTCGCGCCCGCTCGTTCAGACGACGACGCGCTCGACGCCGTGCCGGCCTCGCTCGCGCGTCACCTGGGCGTGCTTCACGTCGGGTGGATCGAAGATCTCGCCGCCGTCGAGGCCGGCGCCGTCGAGCTGACCGTCCGAGGCGGCGGACGCGTGCGCCGCCTGCGCGTCGCGGTCCCCGCCGTGCTGTCGGTGATCACGAAGACGGCGGTCCCGACGACGCTGCCGGAGTCCGGCGACGCCGCGCGCCCCATCGAGGTGATCTCGCTCGTCGATCCCGAGGCGACCGTCGTGCGCCGCCGCACCGAGCTGCTCGGCCAACCCGAGCTCCCGTCGCGCCCGACCGAAGAAGTCACGTCCGCCGCCGCGCTCGTCGCCGCGCTCGTCTGACCTCGCCGGACCGCCTGCCCGCGGGGCCTTCGGCTCGGCGGCCTCTCGCACGACCTGGGAGACGCGCAGAACGGTCTCTAGCTCGGCTTCGGTTTGGCTTCCGTTGTTTTCGCTTCGCGCACGGCCGCGAGCGCCGCCGGCAGCAGGGCCTCGAGCTTTTCGCGTTCATTGAGCGACGGATCGTCGAGGACGAGCTCGAGCAGACGCTCGAGGATCTCGCCGATCTCGCGGCTCGGGCGGATCGCGAGGACGCGCATGACGTCCTTGCCGTCGATCACGAGGTCAGTCACGCGCAGGGCCGCGTCGGCGGCGGCGACCTCGGCGACGCGGCGGCGCAGCTCGCCGAGCTCGCGCTCGGGATCCTCGCCGAAGCCGCGGCCCGCGACGTCGCCCTGCCGCAGCGCGAACAGCGCGCCCAGCGTGTCCCCACCCACGCGCCGCACGAAACGCCGCACGGTGCCGTCGGTCCAATCGGGCGTGTAGAAGAACATGTGGTGTTCGACGATCGCGACGACGCGCTCGCGATCAGCCGTCGAGAGCTTCCACCGCCGGCAGATCGCGTCGGCCATGTCCTTGCCGACGTACTCGTGCTTGAAGAAGCTGTACTCGCCGGGCGCGCCCTCGCGCGGCTGGCGCGCGCGAGGCTTGCCGACGTCGTGCAAGAGGGCGCCGAGGCGCACGATGGCGTCGCCGCGCGTCTCGTCGACGACGGCCAGCGTGTGCCCGTAGACGTCGTGCTTGTGGAAACGATTCTGCGTGCAGCCGATCGACTCGAGCAGCTCGGGCACCACCTCGCCGAGCAGCCCCGTGCGCCGCATGAGCTCGAGGCCCACCGACGGCCGCGGCGCGCCGAGCAGCTTCAACATCTCGTCGCGCACGCGCTCGGCCGAGACCCTACGGAACACGTCGAGCGTCGGCTCGATCGCGTCGAGCGTCGGCCCGTCGATGTCGAAGCCGAGCTGCGCCGCCTGGCGCACCGCGCGCATGGGACGCAGGCCGTCCTCGCGGAAGCGCGCGCTCGGATCGCCCACGGCGCGGATGAGCTTGCGCGCGAGGTCCTCCCGCCCGCCGAACGGATCGGCGAGCGCCCCGGTCAGCGGATCGAAGGCGATCGCGTTCATCGTAAAATCGCGCCGCGACAGATCCTCGTCGAGCGTCGACACGTAGGTCACCGTCGAGGGGCGACGCCCGTCGAGGTAGGCGCCTTCGCCTCGGAAGGTCGTGACCTCGACCGATCGGCGCGTCGCCGGATCCGGCCCCGTCAGCACCGTGACCGTGCCGTGCTGCAGTCCCGTGGGGATCGCGAACGACCGCCCGAAGAGATCGAGCACCTGCTCGGGCCGCGCGTCGGTCGCGACGTCGAAGTCCGCGGGCGGACGCCCCAGCAGCATGTCGCGCACGCCGCCCCCCACGAGGTGCGCCTGGAACCCGCGCGCGCCGAGCTTGCGCGCGAGCGCGACGATGTCGCCGGGGATCTGCCCCGCGTCGAGCGTCACGGCGCCTCCCGCTGACCGTCGAGTACGGCGAGGGCGAGCGCGGCGGCGTTTTGCTCGGCTTCCTTCTTCGAGCGGCCCATGGCCTGGCCGTAGTCTTTGCCGCCGAGCGAGATCGCGACGGAGAAGCGACGATCGTGATCGGGCCCCTCCTGCGCGACGACGCGGTACTGCGGCGTCGACTGCAGCAGCGCCTGCGACCGCTCTTGCAGCCGCGACTTGTAGTCGTGGATGGTCTGCGCCGCGGCGTCCTCGAGCGCGGCGCCGAACAGCGTCTCGGCGACCTTGCGCGCCGGCTCGAGCCCGCCGTCGAGGTACACGGCCCCCATGAGCGCCTCGAGCGCGTCGGAGAGGATCGACGCCTTGGCGCGCCCGCCCGCGAGATCCTCGCCGCGGCCGAGGAAGATCCACTGGCCCAGGTCGATGGCGTGCGCCGTGCGCGACAGGCCCAGCTCGCTCACGATGACGGCGCGCGACTTCGACAGCTCGCCCTCGCTCCGCTCGGGGTAGCGCTGCATGAGCAGGTCGGAGACGACGAGCGCGAGCACGGCATCGCCCAGGAACTCGAGGCGTTCGTTGTCGGTGCGATCGGTGCGCGTGGGGGCCTGCGCCTCGTTGAGCCACGACTTGTGCGTCAGCGCGGCCTCGCAGAGGGCTCGATCGGCGAACACGTGGCCGAGGCGGGCCTCGAGCGCCTCGTACGAGGCATCTTCCTGTTGGGTCATGTTCCTGTCGCGGGCCGGCGGCGACGCGCGCCGGGGGAACCTAAAATAACACCGTGCGCACCTGGCGAGAGAGCCGCTTTACCGCCCGCGCCTCGGGCGGGTAGTATTCCGCGTCATGGGCGAAGCAACGAACCTGTGCTGCGTGAAGTGCAACTCGATCCTCGACAAGGCGCTCTTCCAAGGGCTCGAGGTCGATCTGTGCCCGAAGTGTGGAGGCCTCTGGCTGGACCGCGGTGAGATCACGCGCGCCGCGAAGCTGCCCGAGGCGGAGCTCGCGCGCCTGCGCGGGCTGCTCACGGGCGCGTCGGGGCCGCCCCCCGTGCCGACGCCGAACAAGGCGCCGTGCCCGGCCTGCACGGGCAGCCTCTCCGAGGTCGTGCTCGGCGCGGTCCACGTCGACTACTGCGGGACCTGCCACGGCATCTTCCTCGATCGCGGCGAGCTCGAAGAGGCCATCGAGGCCGTGCGCGCGCGCGACGGCAACACGACAGGCCGCCAGGTCGTCGCCGCCGCGGTCTCCGGCGCCGGCGGCTGAGCGCGGAAAAACGTCAGGCGATCCAGCCGCCGCCGAGGACGGCGTCAGCGACGTCGTAGAAGACGGCCGCCTGGCCGGGGGCGACCCCGAACGCGGGCTCATCGAGGTGCACGTCGACCGAGCCGTCGGCGGCGCCAGGCTCGACCCACGCCGGCGCGGGCGTCGCGTGGTGGCGGATCTGGACGGCGCAGCGCACGCGCTCGCGAGGCGCATCCGCGAGCCAGCGAACGTCCGCGACGCGCAGGGCGTGCTGGCCGAGGCGCTCGCGCGGGCCGACGCGCACGGTGCCGGTCGCGGCGTCGATGCGCAGGACGAAGCGCTTGTCGGCGCCGCCGCCGGGCAAGCCCCGGCGCTGGCCGATCGTGAAGTTGTGCGTGCCCGTGTGGGGCGCGACGACGGCGTTCGACGCGTCGTCGACGATCGCGCCCGCCTTGCCGGCGCCGCCGTGCCGCTCGACGAACGACTTGTGGTCGCCGTCGGGGATGAAGCAGATCTCCTGCGATTCGGCCTTGTCGGCGTTGGGGACGCCGAGGCGGCGCGCGTGGGCGCGCACCTCGTCCTTGACGAGATCGCCCAGCGGAAAGCGCACACGCGAGAGCAGCTCGGGGCGGACCCCGAACAGGAAGTACGACTGATCCTTGTCGCGATCGACGGCGCGGGTCAGCGCGCGCGTGCCGTCGGCGCTGGTTACAAGGCGCGCGTAGTGCCCCGTCGCGAGGGCCGTCGCGCCGATGGCGTCGGCGAACGCGAGCAGGGGGCCGAACTTGAGCTTCTCGTTGCAGCGCACGCAGGGGTTCGGCGTGCGGCCCGCGCGGTGCTCGGCGACGAACTCGTCGATGACGCCGGCGCGGAAGGCGTCGCTCTCGTCGATGACGTAGTGAGGGAAGGCGAGCGCCTCGGCGGTCGCGCGCGCGTCGGCGATGTCGCGCGGTCCGCAGCACCGGCCCACGGCCGCCGACGTGCCCGAGGCGTCGTAGAGCTTGAGCGTCGCTCCGACGACGTCGTAGCCCTGCTCGACGAGCAGCGCGGCGGCCGTCGACGAATCGACGCCGCCCGACATCGCGACGACGACGCGCTCACGCGCACGATGCGGCGCGCGAGGTCGCTCCCCGCGCACGCGCGCCACGATCTCGGGGAGGAGCGCGGCGACGCGAACGATCTCGTCGCCGGTGGTGGCGCGCCCGAGGCTGAAGCGCAGCGCCTCGCTCGCTTCCCGCGGCGGCAGGCCGAGCGCGAGGAGCACCTTCGACGGCGCGAGCGAGCCCGACGTGCACGCGGCGCCCGTCGAGATGCAGACGCCCTCGAGGTCGAGCGCGATCGCGATGAGCGGCCCGGGCGCGCCCGCGAACGCGACGTTGAGCGTGCCCGGCGCGCGCGCGCCCGCGGTGCCGTGAACGCGCGCGCCCGGAATCTCGGCGAGGCGCGCGGCGAGCCGGTCGCGCAAACCGGCCACGCGCGCCGCGGTCTCGGCCCGCTCGGCGCACGTGAGGCGCGCGGCCACACCAAAGCCGACGATGCCCGGAACGTTCTCGGTGCCGGCGCGGCGCTCGTGCTCCTGGTGACCGCCCGCGACGAGCGGCGGCAGGTCGAGCCCGCGCCGCACGTAGACGGCGCCCACGCCCTGCGGCCCGCCGAGCTTGTGCGCCGAGATCGTCGCCGCGTCGACGGCGGCGAGCGGCGCCCACGCCGCCGCCTGCACGGCGTCAGTGTGGAAGAGCGCGCCGCCCGCCCGCGCGATCGCCGCGAAGGCCGCGACGTCGTAGACGTTGCCGAGCTCGTGGTTGACCGCGGCCAGCGTCACGAGGACCGTCTCGGGCCGCAGCGCCGCGCGCACCGCCTCGGGCGTGATCTCGCCGCCGGGCCCGAGGTCGACAAAAGTGACATCGAAGCCGGCTTCGATGGCGAGCACGTCGAGCGCGCCGCGCACCGACGGGTGCTCGAGCGCCGAAGAGACCAAGTGCGGCCGCGCGAGCCCGCGCGCCTCGGCCGCCGCGCGCGCGA
Organism: Polyangia bacterium; assembly: GCA_038325725.1. GTDB lineage: Bacteria > Myxococcota_A > Polyangia > Fen-1088 > Fen-1088 > DASZFV01. Next base: position 7,281 of record JBBQJG010000096.1, read on the forward strand.
GCCCGCGAACGACGAGGTTGTTCCCTTCCGTGCCACCAGACGTGAAGACGATCTCGTCGGCGCCCACGCCGAGCAAAGCCGCGACCTCGGCGCGCGCCGCCTCGACGCGCGCGCGCGCCGCGCGCCCCCCGGCGTGCGTGCTCGACGCATTCCCGGCGCCCGCCAACAGCGTCGCCGTGACCGCCTCGGCGACCTCGGCGCGCACGGGCGCCGTCGCGTTGTGGTCGAGGTAGATCAAGCGCGTCACGGCGCCGATTCTGTCGTTTTTCAGGCCAGCCGCAAGCGCGCTGGCGCTCCTAACGATAGGTCAGGGGCCGAACGATCATGCCGCCCACGAGGTGGGCGTCGACGACGCGCTCGATGTCCTCGGGCGTCATGCGGTTGTACATAACGGCCGAGGGGGCGTCGAAGGCCCCGTACGCCTGCCAGCCCCGCGCCTCGTCGGTGTCGTAGACGAGGACGTTCGGTCCGCGGATGCAGTGCCCGAAGCACGTCTCCCAGCCGAGGGTGACTTGTTGGGTGAGGCCGCGCGCCGCGAGCGTCTCTTCGAGCTTCGCGTAGACGGCGCCCGAGTTGCGACGCTCGCCACACGTCGGGCCGCGGCACACCATGACGGTGAGGCGGCGCGGCTCGCTCACTCGGCCGCCGCCGCCGACTCGGCGCGCGCGGCCGAGGCCGAGGTCTGCGCGAGTGCGCGACGCAGGTGCGCGCGCAGCGCCTCGACCGTGCGCGGTTCCTCGGCGAGGTAGAGCAGGAGCTGCCGCTCGGCCGGCCCGCCGAGCGCGAGCATCGCCTCGGACGCCGCGACGAGCGCCGTCGGATCGCCGTCGTACAGCGGATCGGCGCGGTACATCGTCAGGAAGTCGCGCAGCGCTGGCAGCGCGTCCTTCGCGTCGATCGCGGCGAGAGCGCGCGCGATCTGCGTCGCCGCCGACGACGACGTCTCGGGCCGGCGCAGGTGCGCGACGAGCGCCGCCGCCGCCGCCTTCGCCTTCATCGAGCCCGCCGCGCGCGCGAGAATGTCGACGGCCGGCGCCCCCGTCCCCGCGGCGTAGTCAGCGTGCCGCTCGAGCGCGCCCGCGACGAGGTCGCCCGCCGAGTCGTCCTTGCGCGCGATGAGCGCCTGTCCCGCCTTTTGGTACACAGCGGGCGGCAGGCCCTCTTCGGCCGTGATCTTGAGGAGCTGCCCCGTGACCTCGCGCCCCGGCTGGGCCGCGAGCGCCTCGATCGCGTACATCTTCACGTCCCAAAAGCGGCGATCGGCGTCCCACACGATCGACGACAGCGCCTCCGACAGCGTCGGCGTCGCGGCGGTCGACTCTGTCGGCGCGAAGCTCTCCGCGTCGAAGGTCGCGCCGCGCACGACCTCGCCCGACAGGCGCGCCGTGTACGTGCGGCGTCCCGTCTTCGCGTCGAGCGCGCCCAGCTCGCCGTCCGCGGTCACGAACACGACGGCGTCGCCGACGTCCGCCGACGACACGGCCTCGGCGCCCCGCTGGTTGTACGCCCAGCGCAGCGCGCCCGACGTCGCGTCGAAGCCGAAGAAGAAGCGAAAGTTGTGCACGATGGCGAGATCGTCGCGGAACCGCGCCGGCCCGTCGGGCGTCATGCGCCACAGGATGCGGTTGCGATCGAGCGCCGAGTAGTCGCCCTGCTCGGGACGATATTGGTCGAACCAGTACACGGGCCGCACGAACTCGGGCAGCTTCGCCGTGACGTACCCGTCCGACTTGCGCGAGCCCGCCGCCGTCCCAGGCGACAACCTGAAGATGCCGCGCGAGCCAAAGAAAATGCCCTCGGGCAGCGCGCGCGCGAACGTAGCGGCCTCTTCGTTCGACAGGACCTGCGCGAGCTGGACGCCCGTCCGCCCGTCGAAGATTGAAACGTACTGAGACTGCAACAACACGGTGACGAGCCCGCCGCCCGCCGAGGGGCCGCCCGCGTTGGCCGAGGGCAGCTCGTGCTGCCAGCGCTCGGCGCCCGTCGCCCCGTCGAGGCCGAGGAGCGCCGCCGTGCCGCCGTGAAGGTGCGACCCGCCCTTCTGGATGAGCGCATAGGCCGTCGCGCCATCGATCGCGTAGCCAAGCAGCCGTTCGTCCTTCTGGGTGACGCGCCGCCAGCGCTCGGCGCCCGTGCGGAGATCGCGCCCGACGAGCGCGCCCGCCGCCGCGTGCACGATGACCTCGGCGCCGACCTCGACGCGCGCCTTGAGCTCGGCGGGCTGGATCCACAGGACGCGCTTTTCGGCCAGATCATAGGCAGCGAGGCGCGGCCCTTTTGCGCCCCCGAGCGCGAGGAAGGCGAGCGGCCGCCCGCCGGCGTTCGTGGGACGCGCCGGCTTGGACTCGCGACGGCCGAGGGCCGCGGCGACGTCGTCCATGTTGCCGGCGCGCTTGTACGGCTCCGTCGCGCAGCCGAACGTCGCGCTGGCGGCGAACGTGACGACGAGCGCGAGTCGCGACGAGAAGATCATTTCGCCGCTCCCTTCTCGCTCTTCTCGTCCACGACCTTCTGCGCTTCCCTCTTCGAGGGCCGCTGGTCCTTCGCGGGGATCGTCGACAGGTACTCGATGAGCGACGTGGTCGCCGCCGCGCCCGACAGACGGGCCAGCGTGTGAATGACGTCGACGCGCAGGCCGTCCGCGACGTCCTCGCGCTTGATGTACTCGCCGAGCGCGGTCGCGACCACGTTGTCGTCGACGCTGCCCTGCAGCTCGGCCAGCTGTGGGACCAAATCGGGCGTCGCGAGCTGCCCGAGGGCGGGCGCCGCGCCGGCGTCGTTGCGCTTTACGAGGGCGAGCAGCCGCGGGGCCGCCTTCGTCTCTTTGCGGGCCGCGAGCGCGTCGGCCGCGGCCGCGCGCACGTCGGGCGCGGCATCTCCGAGCGCCGTCAGCAGCGCCGCCACGGCGCGGTCGTCTTTGATGGCGCCGAGCGCCTTGATGGCCCGCCGCCGCACGTCCGGCGTGCGGTTGCCCGCGTAGACCTCGAGCACGTCGATCGTCGACGGCACGGCGAGCGCCGCCAGCGCGTCGAGCGCCGCCTCGGTCCGCGCGGGTGACGCGCCGACGGCCAGCAGCTCGACGAGCGGCTCGATCGCGTTGGCCGCGCCCGATTGCCCCAGCGCCTTCGCCGCGTCGATCGCCGCCGCGTCGTCGTCGTCCAGGAGGATCTCGCGAACCTTCTCGAGCTTCTCCTTCGGCACGCTCGGCGCCGCTTTCTCGGCCACCGCCGCGGTCTTCGCCACCTTCTTCGCCGCCTCGGCGTCGGTCGCGCCCAACAACACCAACACCAATCCCAACGAAAGGAGTCTCACGAGAGCCGTTTCATACTCCCTGGCAACGGTACGGTCAATTGCAGCGCGGCGCGCGCGCTTTTCGTCCAACACCCGATTTGTCGACGGGGAACCGGGTCTCGGCTAGTGGTTTTTCGTGTCCTCGTCGGAGAACTCGACCTTGCCGCTGTAGTTCGCGCCCTTGCCGAGCAGCCAGAAGCTCGTCGTCGCGATGACGTGGTGGCGCGACTCGGCCGTCATCATGTAGTGCTTGCGCACGTCGAACTCGGGCTTCCCCAGCTTGATGCTCGAGCTGAAGATGCGCGAGCCCTTCTCGCGCGTGTACTGCGCGTCTCCCGCGACGAACTTCTTGCCCGCCGTGATGTCGTAAAAGTTCAGCTGGATCTCGTTGTCGTCGAGCGGCTGCGCGAAGAACGCGATGTACTCGACCTCCCAGGTGCCCTTCTCGGCGCCGTCCTCTTCGATCGGCCACAGCTTGTCGGTCTTGCTCGAGTTGATGGCCTGGATGAAGGCCCCGGCGGACGAGAACTTCAACGGCAGCCGCTTCTTCGTGATGATGATGCGGCCCTTGAAGACGTCCTCGGGCTTCGAGCCCCCCGCGCGCGCGGACGGCGCAACCGCCGTGAGCGCGAAAGACGTGAGAATGAGGGCCGTGACGGCGAGAAATCCGATGACGATGCGACGGTGGGTCTTGTGCATGCCTGCTCCCGGGAAAGGGGCCGCCATCATAAGCCGCTTGAGCCCGCACGCGAACCGGGATCTTCGGTCGTCCTGCCGCGCGGCGGCGCGGCTCAGCGGGAGCGGGTCGTGGGCGACGCGCCGAACAAGGCCTCGAGGCGAGAGGCAGCCTCGCCCGCGAGGCTGGATTTCTCGCGCGCGAGGCGAAGAACGTCGCGGCCCAGGAGGCGGTACAGCTCGAGCGCCTCGGGGGCGCGCGTCTCGAGGGCGCGCACGTGCTGCTCGACCGTCGAGACGTCGCCGCGCTCGACAGGGCCCGACAGCGCGCCCGGCAGCCCGAGCTCCGCGAGGTTCTGGACGACGCTCGAGAGCAGCGGGATGAGGGCCGGCAGCGCGTCGCCCGGCGGCACGCCCGCGGCGACCAACAGCCGTTGCGCCGTGTCCGCGAGCGCGACGACGTAGTTCGACGCGAACACGGCGCCCGCGTGATAAAGGGGCAAGCTCTCCGCGTCGAGGAGCACGGCGCGCGCGCCCAGGGCCCGCACGAGGCGATCGGCCAGAGCGCGCGCCGGCTCGTCGCCCTCGACGCCGAAGGCGATCGGCGCGAGGCCTTCGATGGCGAGGCGCGCGTCGGCGAACGATACGAGCGGATGGAGCGTGCCGACGGCGCGCACATGGGGCCTCGCCGTGGCGAGGATCGACGCCGCCGCGTGCGCGCCCGACGTGTGCAGCACGACCTGTCCCGGCCGTAGGCGCTGCTCGTCGACGAGGCGTCGCGCGACCTCGGGGATGCGCTCGTCGCGGACGGCGATGATGATGACGTCCGACGCCGAGATGACCGCCGGGATGTCGCCCGTGCTCGCGACGACGCCCGGCAGCGCGCGCGCGGTGTCCGACAACCCGACCGGCCGTCCGTGCACGCCGTTCACGCGAACGCCCGCCCGCACGAGCCACGCGGCGAGGGCCGTACCGACGACGCCGGCGCCCATGACGAAGACGCTAAAACCCGACGGCGCGCCGTCCGGCGGCCCGTCGCTCATGCGGGCTCTCGGTAGAGGCCGTGGCGAAAGATGTAGTCGAGCACGGGGCGCGGCACGAGCCCTTCGGCCGTCCCGCCCGCACGCAACAGGCGCCGCACCTCGGACGAGCTGACCTCCGGCATCGTGATGGGCGTGTGCTCGGCGGCGCCGACGGCGGCCCGCCGGCCGATGATGACGAACTCGACCATCTTCTGCAGCTCTTCGATGCCGTGCCACGCGTGCAGCTCGGCCGTGATGTCGCTGCCGATGACGAGCGAAAACTGCACCTTGGGGTGCAGCTCTCGAAGGCGGCGCACGGTGTTGAGCGTGCGGCTCGGGCCGCCGATCGTCCGCTCGATCTCCGTGACGCGCGCGCGCGGCCCGACGCCCTTCGCCGCGAGCTCGCACATGCGGAAGCGGTTCTCGAACGACGCGAGCGGCTTGTCGAAGGCGTGCTTGAACGTCGGCACCCACCAGAGCTGATCGATGCGCGACGTCTCCAACACGTAGAGCGCCACCATCTGGTGCGCGACGTGCGGAGGATTGAAGCTGCCTCCGAAGAGAGCAACCTTGGCGGGCCCGGTGCGTGTGCCCATGAGGCTAGTCGTACTCCCGCATCAGGTACGGGCGACGGCGGTCGGCAAACTCGCGCTCGAAGAGCGCGAAGCCGGTCACGATCTCGCCGAGCGACGCGCCCGCGTCGATCGCGCGCCGCGCGTGCGCGCTGCCCGTGAGCAGATCAATGGCCGGCGGATCAGAGACGAATTCGTAGGTCTCCGTGCGCCAGCGGAACTCCGCCGGCGCCTCGGCGCGCGCAGCGGCCAGCAGCGCGAGGCTCGCGCGGTACGGCTGGAAGCGCGCGCGCTCGGTGACGTGGAGCTGCACACCACCGCACGACCGCCCCGCGAACTTGTGGAACATGGGCAGGAACGACACCGGGCGAAAGCGCACGCCCGGCAGGTCGAGCGCCGCGAGCCGCGTCGCGAGCCGGTGGCCGTCGAGGAACGGCGCGCCCACGAGCTCGAACGGCCGCGTCGTCCCGCGCGCCTCCGAGAGGTTCGTGCCCTCGATGAGGCACTGCCCGGGATACACGAACGCCGTGTCGACGGTCGGCATGTTGGGAGACGGCATGACCCAGGGCAGGCCCGTGTCCTCGAACGTCATCGCGCGCCGCCACCCGCGCATCGCGACGACCGTGAGGTCGCACTCGATCGCGCGCGCGAACCGCGCCCCGCCCCACGGCAGCCCCGCGCGCACGAGCTGCGCGATCTCGCCCGCCGTCATGCCGTGGCGCACGGGAACGGCACCGAGGCCCACGAACGATTCGCACGCGGGCTCGACGGTGCCGCCCTCGATCGCGCCCTCCTGGCCGCCCAGCGGGTTCGGCCGATCGAGCACGACGACGGCGACGCCCGCGCGCGCCGCCGCCTGCATCGCGAGCGCCATCGTCCACACGTACGTGTAGTAGCGGCTGCCGACGTCCTGCAGATCGACGACGAGCACGTCGACCTCGGCGAGGTCATCCTGCGACGGCGCGAGCGACTCGAACGTCTCGCCGTAGAGGCTCGACACGGGAATGCCCGTGCGCGCGTCGCGATCGCTCGAGACGCCGATCATGTCCTGCGCCTCGCCGCGCACGCCGTGCTCCGGCCCGAACAGCCGCGCGGGCCGCACGCCCGCCGCGATCAACCGATCGACGACGTGCACGAGATCGGCCGCGACGCTCGCCGGATGGCAAAGCACGCCGACGCGCCGCCCGCGAAGCAGCGACAGCCGCTCCGCGCAAAGAACATCGAGCCCGGTCTGAACCACGTGACGAATCTATAACGTCGGCGAGCGCGTCCCCAAAAAACGAAAGGCCCAGCTTTCGCCGGGCCTCTCGCTCACAACCGCTCGGGGGGCCGAAGCCCGCCCGCCCCTAGAAAATCGGGACGGGCTTGAGGGTCACCTGATCGCCATGCTGGTTGACCTTGAAGCGCACGAGGCGGCACTTCCACTTCTGCTTGAGGCCGCCCTCGATGAGCCGCAGCTTGGCCGTGAACGCCTGGACCGTGATGCCCTTCGTCGGCTTGTTCTGGCTCTTCAGCGCCGCGTTGTACTCGTTGAAGATGCGCGCGAAGTAGATCGGCTCGGCCTCGCCCGACAGCGCGTTCGCGTCGGGGTCGTTGCCGGCCGCCGCGTTCGCGCTGGCCTCTTCGACGAGCATCTGCTCCGACTTCCACTTGTTGGCCTCGTCGGCCTCGTCCTCGCCCTCTTCATCGTTCGGCTCGTCGCGCCCGAGCAGCCGCGCGAGCATGACGTTGAGCGCGTTCGAGAGGCCCTCGAAGTCCTGGCCGATCGGCTTGAAGAAGTAGTCGATGTTGCCGTTGATGATCTCGCCGACGCCGAGCTCGATCTTGTCGAGCGGCTTGATGAAGCGAATCGCCGTCATGACGCTCGCGCCGAGCGCGACGAGGATCGCCAGCACGCCGAAGCCGATGATCTTCACGCCGACGTCGTTGACGGGCTCGATGATGTCCGAGATCGAGCGCAGCACGACGACGCCGCTGGTCTTGCTGAAGGCGTTGCCCTGCAGCGGCGCCGCGATGCCCGCGTACTCGCGCCCGTCGATCGACATGTGGAACAGCTTCGTCGGTTTGCCCTCGGTGACGGCGAGCTGCCCCCACTTCTCGGCTGATTGAAAAAGCACGGGGTTCAGCGCCTGCGTCTTGTTTCCGTCTTCCTTGGCGCTGTCACCGGCGCCCTCGGACGTGAAGCTCGACGTCGCCATCTTCCCGTCCTGGAAGTAGCCGACCTCCGCGCCAAGCAAGTTCTGCTTGAGCTGCGCGTCGCGCGCGTCGACGACGTAGCCGACGAGCAGCGCGCCCTTGGTCGTGCCGTCCGGGTGAATGACCGGCGCGACCGCGACGCGCATCATGCGCCCGCCGTAGGTCCAGATGTCCTTGACGGGCTCGCCGCGCAACGCGAGAGCGACCGCCGGGTACTTCGAGCGCATGTCCTCGCCGTACATCGCGTTGACGTTCAAGTCGCGCGCGACGACCTTGCCGGCCGAGTCGAGGATGACGACGATGTCAGCCTTGCGGGCGCCGCCCCGCTGCAGGAACGTCTGAACGTCCTCGCACTGCTCGAAGGCAGCTTGCCGGCGGCCGTTCTCGTCGCCCTTGTCGAACACGCCGACGATGGCGGCCCGGTGGCTCAACCCGGAGACAAGATTCGCGAAATCGAGCGACTCGAGCCGCGCGATCGATTGGTGCATCCGCTGTCCGCGCGCCACCTCCGTCTCCACCTCTTTGACGACGGTGTCTTTGAGCTCCGCCGTGACCACGGAGTAAAGACCCGCGGTGAGGCCGAGCAAAACGATGGCGGCGACAAGCCCGATCTTCATGCGGTGCATGTCCTGGCTCCTGTGCTGGGAAGAAAGTGGGGAGGGCGGGAGGAAAAACTGGGGAACTGCTGCACTCGGACGAAGGTCCGAGAAGGCTGAGCGCGTCGTGCCGCTGGGGGGAAGGTTCGCGGTCCGAAAAGAGAGGCCGGATTATCTGGCAGCGCTGCGCTCCGAGTCAATGTTTCCAAGGTTGATGCGGCTCTGGACGGGATATCGGACGGTTTGGAACAACGTGGCGCGGTTCCCTTTCGGCAGAACGCCAAAAAATTTGACCCCTGTTTCGCGAGGACTTACATGTAGGGAAACGTCATCCGGAGGCCTCCCATGTCCAAGCCGCTGTCTCTTCGCGTCCTAGACCGTCGCCACGATCGTCGCGAGACCGCATCCGATCGCCGCGGGTTCGAGCGCGTCGGTACCGATCTGCTCGTGAACCGATTCCTCGATGGCCACCCGTACATGTGCCGCATGACGGACATCAGCCGCACGGGCGCGCGCCTCGTGCCGCTGCTCGAGCCGAAGACGTCTAGCCCGCAGCGCTACATGGGCATCCAATTCCAGCTGCCGGGTCAGGACGCGGTCCTCACGGCGTCGGGCGAATCGATCTCACTCGACGACGACAAGGGCGTCGGCGTCCGCTTCTCCAATCTCCCGCCGCAGGCCGCGTGGGCGATCGAAGCGTTTTTGAAAGCCGCCTAGAAGACGACCTAGAAGACGGATTGGAAGACGTCCGGCCACGCGCCTCCGGGCCGCAAGACATCCAGAAACGTTTTTGGTTTGGCGGGGTTCGCTTGACAGGTCCCAGGGCCATCGTTATGGTCCGGGCTTCCGCTCGCCGACCCCGACTCGCAGAGCGCGTGACGCGAACGCGACGCACGCCGGAGGACTCTCGTGGATCAGAACAGGAAGCCTGGCGCCCCGCCCGCAAAGGACATCAGCGACTTGAAGGCGCGTCTGGGGCTCAAACGCCCTGACGCCGCCCCCGGACCTGCCCCTGCCCCCAGCGGACTGCCCGCGGGTTTTCCCCAGGCTGCCCGCGCCCCGATGCCGGGCCATCAGCCCGCGGCGCCGGCAGCGCCCATGGGGCCCCCCGCCGGCCTCGATCCCTACGCCTCGATGAAGCCGCAAGCCGGCGCGTTCGATCTGCGCACGATCGATGACGGCGTCCCCGCCGAGAGCGTTCGCGCAGGCGTCGGCAAGGCCACGATCGTCACGGCGATCATCGTCGGCGTCGCGGCCTTCGCGCTCGGCGCGGGCCTCGGCATCTCGGGCGTCGCGCGCAGCAACGTCAACACGGCCAACCACGCCGCCAAGACGATCAAGACCGAGCTCGATACCATGCAGAAGACGCTGGGCCAGATCGGCACGGCGGTCGCGATGAGCCAACAGCGTCAGGCCCGCGACAAGAAGGACGTACTCGAGTACGACCCCCAGCTCATCGTCGAGCTCGGGAACATCAAGCTCGACCCGCGCCCGAACACGGGGACGATCTTCCGCGTCGACTTCTTCCGTCTGGAAGACATCGTCGTCGACCACCTGTTCAACTACTACTACGACACGATCGCCCTTTATAACGAGGTCGATCGCCACATCAAGAAGACGAAGGCCGACGCCGAGTCGCTCAAGGCCTACCAAGACAAGACGGCGGCGTCGACGCAGAAGAACTACGGCCTCGTGTTCGACTCGTCGGCGAAGATCGTCGTCGGCAACCTCGTCGAGGTCGGCGAGCAGGTTTGCAAGAATGGCGGAAAGGACTGCGGCGCCGCTGATCTCGTGGGCTTCAAGGTCCGCTCGAACACGGGCGCGCCGTGGGTCGACCGCAAGTCGAGCGGCAAGCTCGACGACAACAACGTCGTGCCGATCAAGCCGACCCCGCTCATGGACGCCGTCATGTCGGGCTCGCCGGACCAAGTCCGCGCCGAGGCCTACAAGCAGCGCACCGCGAACATCCGCTCCCTCGTCAGCCGCATCACCGCCGTTCAGAAGGACCTGAACGAAGGGGTGAACAAGGCCGCCGAGCGCCCCGACCTGTTCACGATCTTCTAACCCCCGCTCGTCGCTCGCTCGCCGCCCTCGCTCGCCTTCGGCTCGCATCGGGCGGCTCGCATCGGATCCCGGGTACGCGCCTGGGCGCTCGCTCGCCTGCGGCTCGCATCGGGTGCGCGCGGCGCTGCCCGCTCGCTCGCCTGCGGCTCGCATCGAGCCGCCACTCGCGCACGGCCTCCACCCGCGTCAGCCTACGCGCGGCTTCAAACACCCCGTCCCCTGCCCTCGGCCCTGGGCCGCTTGTTTGCTCCCTCCGGGCCGCGGTCTCGCCTTACACCACCTCTGCCACCAGGACTTTTCGACGCCGAGGGGCATCCGCTCACCGTCGAACACCCCGAGACCGCGTCCCTCCGGCGAGCCCTATTCGGAGCCGGGCGCGGAGGCCCCTCGGCGGCGAAAAGTTAGCAAGCGGCCCGCGTCGCCGAATCGTGGGGGGGTGGGCGAAGCCGCGCGGTAGCCAGAAGCAAGT
>JBBQJG010000097.1:0-18044 GCA_038325725.1 Polyangia bacterium
CAAGGCCCACACGACGGCCCAGAACCGCGAGGGCGGTCCCGCGCCGCCGAGCACGCGCGCCGACAACCCGAAGAAGGCGGCGACCGCGACCACGTGCAGCGGCCCGCGCGTGCTCAAGCGCGGCAATGGCCAGCACGCCTCGGCGATCTCTTGCGCGGCGAGCGGCGGCAAGCGACCGAACGCATAGAGAGCGCTCGCGATGGCGGCGAACAGCGGACCTAGTCGGCCACCGAAGCCAAGGAACCCCGCGTAGGCGCTTAGCGGAGTCGCGTCGTAAAGAACGCTGAGCGCGAGGTACTCGCTCAGGAGCAGCACCGCCAACACAGCCCACCGCTTGCGCGGCAGGGGGACGGTGCTCGAAGAATTCAGATCAACGAGCGGCCGCAGCTCAGGCGGCGCGGCGGCGGCGGCCATGAGCGATGGCTACGCCTCCGAGGACCAGCAAGAGAGCAGCGCCGGCCGTCGTCGGATCGAGCTCGGGAACGTAGTGGGCCGAACCCTTCTGGTGAACGGGGGTGAAGCGGTCGTTGCCGCTGTTGTGGCCCGCGTGAGCCGCACCAGAGAAAAGAATCACGCCCATCAAAGAAAGGCCCACCAGTAGAGTTTTCAAAATCATTCCTCCGCTTCAGAGTTCCACGACACCAGGGACGAAAGATAGTAACAGACCTGGGGTGCGCAAGTGCAAGAGAATGTGCGCGCATGGAAGCGATGTAAATTACATTTTTATTTCGGTATTTTAGCCCGGCTCCTCTCTCGCGGCGGCACCAACGCGTCAGACGCGGTCTCGGGGGCGCCGCGCCCGTCGATGCTATAAGGCGGCGATGTCGAGTGGGAACGAGATGACCGCCGCGGCGCCCGCGGGTCTGTCCCCCCGAGACATCACGAGACAATTCCAGAGCCGGCCGCGTTTGACGCTGGCGGTCGTCCTGGCCTGGCTGGGCTACACGGTCCTGCTCGGGATCCTTTACGCCCGGATGCCCGCGGGCCCCGACGAGCAGATCTTCGACTACATCGCGTGGGTCGCGAACCACGGCGGGCGCCTTTACGTCGACGTCTCCGAGCAAAACTTCCCGGGGATGATGTGGATTCACGAGCTGTCGACCGCGTTGTTCGGTGCGCACGCGTGGTCGCACCGCCTGTTCGACTACTTCGAGCTGCTCGCCGGATGCGCCGTCTTGGCGGCGGCGCTCGCGCCCGAGGTGGGGCGCGTTCGCGCCTTGCTGGTCGTCCCGATGTACCAGGCCATGTACGTCACGGCGGGATTGTGGTCCGCCGGTCAGCGCGATTTCGTCGCGGCGCCGCTGCTGTTGGCGGCGGGCCTGTCGTACCGCGCGCGCACGCGGGGCGGTTCGCGCGGGTGGCTCGTGCTGTTCGCCGCGGCGCTCATCGGCGCGGCGCTCATTCGTCCCACATATGCGCTGTATGCCGCCCTCATCGTCCTCGCCGACGCGGCGACGGCGCGCGGGCGCGGGCGACCGCTTTCGAAGGTCATCTCCGACGGAGCGGCGGCGACCGTCCTTTGCGCGGCGCTCATCGGCGCGATCGTGCTCATGGCCCGGCGCGCGGGGACACTGACCGCGTTCGTCGAGTCGGCGCTCCATTTCAACTCCGGGGGCTACAGCCAATCGGAGACGTTCGGCAGCGCCTCGAAACGGTTCGCGAGCCTCCTCGGCAGCTGGCACTGGTACGCCGCCTTTGCCGTCGCGGGCGGGTGGCTCTGGTTTCGCCGCACGAAGGATCGCTTCTTGTGGGCCCTCGTCGCGCTCGTCGCCGCGACGGGCATCGTCTCCGCCTACGTGATGCTCAAAGGGTTCGGCTATCACCTCTGCGCCTTCGTCACGACCGCGGCCGTGTTCGACGCGTACCTCGTCTTGTGGTCCTTGGAGGGAATCGCCCGGCGGTCGGGGGCTCGCCGTCTGGCGATCGCGGCGGTGATTTGCGGCGTCGCCGTCCTCGGCCTCGCGAGCAAGGTCTGGGGCACGTTCCGCCTCGAGCTCGAAGCGCTCGTCGGACGTGGAACCGCTCGAGAGGCGATGGCGGTCGTGAGCTCCGGCACCGACGGAGCGAGCTACGCCGATCTGCTCGACGCCGCGGCGCTCGTTCGCGACACGGTCCCCGAGGACCAATCGGTCTTGGTGTGGTCCCGCGCCGTCCACATCAATTTCCTCGGCGAGCGGCGCTCGCCCTCGCGGTTCATCACGGTGGGGATGCTCATCGCGGCGCGACCGCCCCTCGCGTCGGCCGAGGCCTGGACGCGTGAATTCGATGCGGCGCTGGCGCTGCACCCACCGGCGCTGGTCTTCCTGCCGGCGCGAACGAACCCCGAAGGCGCGGCCTTTTGGACGGATCCGAACCCGTCGGGCCCCGTGCAGATCCTCCGGCGGCAGCTCACGACCCGCTACGCGCACGTCGCCGACTTCGGCAGCCTCGAGGCCTACCGCCTCGGTCCGCCCGCGGGCTCCTGAGCCAGCCCGACGAAGGTCCCGACCAAGGTTCCGACGAAGGTCCCTGCGAAGCTTCCGACTACGGGCTCGACGGTCCCGAGGCCTTGCGGGCGGCGTCGTAGCGCTGTCGATCGGGCAGGAACTGATCGTAGTTTCGGATGTAGTCGTCGGCCTCGTACGGACGTGAGGCGAAGACCATCAGCAGCGCGTCCTTCGTGTACCGGTACTGGGTTCCCCAGATCATCTCCGGCATGTAGAGCCCGAGCGTCGGATCGTCGAGCGTGAACTCCTGGCGGTGGCTGCCGTCGTCGCAGACGGCGACGACCGACCCGCGCAGACAGACGAGCAGCTGCTCGCACCGCTTGTGCGCGTGCTCGCCGCGCACCTCCTTCGACGGGACGTCGAAGACGAGGAAGCACCGCTGTGGCAAGAACGGCAAGCCCTTACCGACCTCGCGCGCGATGAGATTTCCGCGCATGTCCTCGATGAGCGGGACGCTGTGAAGCGAGACGCCTTCGACGTCGATGACGGGCGCGCCCGTGCCCGCGACGACGTGCGCTCGGGCCGGCGCCGCGTCGCTCGGCTGCGTGACGTAGCGAACGATGCGCGCCGGATTTCCCACGACGACGGCATGCGGTGGCACCGAGCGCGTGACGACGGCACCGGCGCCCACCATGGCGCCCGCCCCGACAGTGATCCCCGGGAGGATCGTCGCGTTGCCGCCGATCGAGGCGCCCTTGCGAATGAGGGTCGTCGGGTAGCGTTCGGGCCGCTGTCGGCTGCGCGGGAAGGGGTCGTTCGTGAAGGTGACGTTCGGGCCGATGAAGACGTCGTCCTCGACCGAGACCCCGTCCCACAGTTGCACGCCGCACTTGATCGTCACGCGATCACCGACGGTGACCTCGTTCTCGATGAAGACGTGGTCGCAGACGTTGCAATCCCGACCGATGACGGCCTTGGGAAGGATGTGAGCGAACGCCCAGACGCGCGTCCCCTCGCCGATGTTCGTGGTCTCGACGAGCGCCTGAGGATGCTGAAAGAAGCTCATGCCACTCCGTCCATCTGCTTCGCCGAAGCATCGCGATCGAAGGTCGTCCGCCGCGCGACCAGGAAGTTGGGGCGGCCCTTCGTGTTCTCCATCGTCCGCCACACGTAGCCGCCGATGATGCCCAGCCCGAGACAATTCAACGCTCCGAAGAACACGACGGTGAGCACCGTGGCCGTGTAGCCGGGAACGGAGATTCGGTTCGTGAGGCGCGCCGCGAGGACGACGGCGGCGCCGCCGAAGCTCGCGAGCGTGCCGAAGACACCGATGCGGAACAGCAGCCGCACCGGGAGATCCGTGAAGTTGAAGACGCTGTCCGAGAGGTAGCGGATCTTCTTCGCGAACGTCCAGGCGGAGGTGCCGAGGAGGCGCTCGCGGCGATCGTACGGGACGAGCTCGCGCCGAAACCCTACCCAGAACAACAAGCCCACGAGGGAGCTGTTCGACTCGTGAAGCTTCAGGATCTCGTCGCGCACCTGCTTGGAGCAGCCGAAGACGTCGACGCCACCCGGGGGGATCTCGGGCTGAACCCAACGCCGGTAGGCCGACCAGAAGACCGTCGAGCCGAGCCGCGACAGCGCGGGATCGGCGCGCGTCGCGCGCGTGCCGATGACGACGTCGCAGGTCCCCGTCGCGAGCCGTTCGTTGAACTGTCGAACGAGGTCAGGGGGCTCTTGGAGATCGGCGGCGAGCACGGCGAACCTGTCGCCGCGCGCCGCCTCGAGGCCCGCGCGGATCGCGGCGAACGAGCCGAAGTTTCGCGACAGCAAGAGCAGCTGCGCCCGCACGGGATGCTTGGGCAACGCCGCGTGCAGCTGGGCGTACGAATCGTCCGGGCTCCCGTCGACGACGAAGACCACCTCGAGCTCGCTGCCCAACTGCGTCCCCAGCTCGGCGAGGGCGTCCAGCAGGGTCGGGATGTTCTCGGCGTTTCGGTAGACGGGGATGACGAGGGAGATCATCGGCCCGGCCATCCGTTGACCGCCGCGATGACACGTTCGATTTCGTCATCGGTCAGGTGCGGATGAATGGGGAGCGAGACCTCGCCCGCGGCGAACTGCTGGGCGCGCGTCAGCGCGCCGACGACCTCGAAGGGTGTGTCGCGCAGGGCCGCCTGATCGGGGATCAACTTGGGGTAGTGAATCGCCGTCTGGACGCCGGCGGCGTTGAGGTGATCTTGAAAGTCTTGGCGACGCGTGGGCGGCACGAGCACCGGGAACAAGTGCCACACGGGCTCGGCGTCGGACGCGACGGTCACGGGGCGCACGGCCGGATTCGCGAGGCCCTCGCGGTAGTGCGCCGCGACCTGGCGTCGGCGCGCCGTCCACCCTTGCAGCCGGGGCAGGAACGCCGACTCGAGGATCGCGGCGTGAAGCTCGTCGAGGCGGCTGTTGAGGCCGAGGCGATCGTGGAAGTAACGCGCGCCCTGCCCGTAGTTGCGGAGCGACTGGCAGGCGGCCCGGAGCGCGTCGCTCTTCCCGCCCACGGCGCCCCCATCGCCGAGCGCGCCGAGGTTCTTCGTCGGATAGAAGCTGAAGGCGGCGAGATCGCCCACGGTCCCGGCCGTGCGCCCCGCCGAGCGGGCGCCGATGGCCTGCGCGCAGTCCTCGATGAGGCGAATCCCGAAGCGCTCTTTGAGCCGCCCGAGGTGCGCGAGATCGAGCGGCTGTCCGTAGAGGTGGACGGGCACAGCGAACGAGACGTCGCGGCGCGCCTCGAGCAAGCGTTCGCACAGATCGAGATCGAGGTTGCCGCGCTCGTCGACGTCGACGAACACGGGGACGCCGCCCGCGCGCACGATCGCGAGCGTCGTCGCGAAGGCGCTCAGCGGCGTCGTGAGGACGCGGCCGCCGACGGGCAACTCGAGGGCCCGAAGGGCGATCTCGATCGCGTCCAGGCCGCTCGCGCAGCCGGCGGAGAAGCCGAGCCCGAGGTTCGCGCTCAGGGCCGTCTCGAACGCCGTCACGGACGAGCCCAGGATGTACCACCCGCTCGCGCCGACCTGCTCGACGGCCGCCATCACCGCCGCGCCCGTCTCCTCCCACTGCCTTTTGAAATCGTTGAGGAGGACCGTCTGGGTCATGGCGAAGGCACCGAGGGTGAGCGAATCAAAGTGGCTGCCGGTAGGCTAGTCGCGTGCCACCGAACTGTAAAGGCGAGAGGACGCCGTCTCGCCGCTGAAAAAGTGGCCTCGCTTCGAGCGACAGCTTCGTGTCGTCACGCCGAGCGGATCGCGGCGGCGAGTCGGCCGGCTGTCGCTCGAACGTCGAAGCGCTTCTCGGCCGTCGCGCGCGCCCGCTCTCCCATCCGTCGACGAACGCCGACGTCACGGGCCAAGAGGATCAGGGCGTCGGCAAGGGCGCTCTCGTCGCCCTGCTCGATCAAGATGCCGTCGTCGCCCGAGACGATCATCTCCGGCGTCGCGCCAATGACAGACGAGATCACGGGGAGTCCCGCGCCCATCGCCTCCATCACGGAGACCGGCCAGGCCTCCCCGGCGCCGATGCTCGGCAGCACGAAGGCGTCGGCCGTCGAAAGGAGTCGGAAGACCTCTCCCTCGGCGAGCGTCCCCACGAGCTGAACCCGGTCCTCGAGCCGCAGCGAATGGATCTGGGCCTCGATCGCCGTGCGCTGCTCTCCCTCGCCCGCGATCGTGTAACGGACATCGGCGCCCGCGTCGACGGCGCGACGAAGAGCGGCGATCGCGTGGTGGTGGGCCTTCATCGCGTTGAGCCGGGCGACCGTGACCACGTGCAACGCGCCCGGTGCGAAGGCGCGCTCGGCGCCGAGCGCGCGCAGGCGCGTCAGGTCGACGCCCATGCACGTGACGTGGACCCGCTCGGCGGGCGTTCCCGTCTCCGCGACGATTTGACGAAGCAGGTGGGTGCCGACGGCGTCGACGAACGCGGCGCCTCTCATCTTCGACGCATGGTCGGCGCCGTAGACGGTGAGGTCTCCGTGCAAGGTCAGGCTGTACGGAGGGCCGCCGACCTGCCGGGACAGCGCCGCGACGTGGGCCGCGTCGGCGCACGAGTGAACGTGGACGTGCTCGAGGCGCTCGCGCTCCGCGTACCGGGCGAGCTCGACGCCCGCCGCGAACAAACCGCAGCGTCGCAAGGCCAGCTTGGCGCCGCCGGCTGACAGCCCCCGGCCGTACCGCCAAGCGGCGGCGAGCTGCGCCGGTCGGACGGGAGGGAATCCCCACGTCCAGGGCGCGGGCGGAAAGAGATAGTGGGTCTCGGCGGCCGCGGCGGCCGCGAACTCGTGACGGCAGAGGGCCATGTCTGGCCGACGCGTGGAGATCAGCTGGACCGTGACGCCTTGGGCGCGCAGCGCCTGGACCTCTCTCCAAAAGAAGATGTGGGTTTGGCTCGGGAACTCCGGGACGAGATATCCAATTTTCACGGCGGTTGGTTTCCGAGGCTCAGGCGACCGCGACCTGAAGCCATTCCGCGTCGGGCGGCGCCGAGGCGGCGGCGTCGACGGAGAAGACCCAGCCGTCGGCAACCGGCGCGAACCCGTTGTCGGTGAGGAAGTCCTTGCAGGGCGCGTTCTGCGGCGTCGGGACGTAGCGCCCCACGATGCGGGTGACGCCGGCCTGGCCCGCGAGCGCCTTGAGGTGATTCATCACGCCGCGCTCGATGCTGTAGCCGAACACGCGACAGCTCAACACGAAGGGCAGGAGCTGCATCTGCGCGCCGTCGATGCGCGCGACGGCGATGCAGGTCGTGCCCATCTCGCCGAAGCGATCGCTCGTCTGGCCGAGCAGCACGACGTGATTTTGCGATTGCTGCCAGGCCTGGACCTCGCGGAACGTCGTGCGGCTGCCCTCGAGGTTGAACTGGTTCGTGCGGTTGATGAGCTCGGCGACGCGCTTGAGATCGGCCGGCTGCGCGCGCGTGATCGTGAGCTTGAGGCCGAGCGAGCGCAGCAGCTTGGCGCGCTCTTCGTCGCTGACGACGTCTTCTTTGACGAAGGCCTTGCGCTGTTCGCGCTGCCGATACATCTCGGTGCGATCCATCTCGACGTCGTCCTCGAGCGCGTCCCGCCACATCTCGAAGCGGCGCCACGTCCGCTCGTCGGTGGCGTCGAGGCACAGGACCTCAGGGTGGCTCATGCGCATGAGCTCGAGCTCGTCGGGACGGTCATCGATGAAAACGAAGTCCTTCATCTTCAGGTTGAGGTCGCTCTGGATGCGCTTCATCCCCTGCACCTTCGGCTCCCAGCTGATGGCCGCCGAGACGAAGTCCGCCTCCGACAGCGTCGCGCCGGTCCAGTGAACGCGCGCGGGGTCGTTCTTCGAGTTGATGGCGAGCACGACCCCCTTGGCCTTGAGGCCCTGCAGAATTCGCTGTCGGTCATGAAAGTGCTCGACGGCCCCCTCGCCGATGACGCCCTTCCACAGCGTGTTGTCGAGGTCGCACACGACGAGCTTCTTCTTGGCGAGGTGCGCGTTGACGAAGATCAAATCGACGTAGCGAGGCGCGAGGACGGAGCCAAAAACCGACGGATGTTGGATCGCGCTGCTGTAATAGAAGGCGCCCGCGCGGTGCTCGCCGAACTGCCGAACGAGGCCGGCCTCGTCGAGGACGAACAGGTGCTTGAGGCCCTCCGCGTTCTTCTGACGGACGTACCCGTCGAGCCGATCGCTCACCTGGCGCCTCGCGACGTCGCGCACCTTGCCGGTCAGGCCCTGCTTGACGAGCCGCTTGGTGTCGTTGGCGTCGCGCACGATCGCCGCCGAGTTGTGCACGTGGATCGGCGCATCGAAGAGATCGGCCACGAGGTCCAGCGTGCCGCGCGTGTCCTTCCAGACGGCGTCGACGACGACGCGCACCGCCTCCTCGCCGCGCAGCGCGTGCCGCCACTCCGCGAGCCGCGAATACTCGGGAGCGAAGTCGTAGGTGAACGGGCTGAAGAAGACGAGATCGAACTTCTTGCCGGAGAGCTTGCGCAGCTGGTCGCCGAGCTCGAGCGGGTTCTTGGAGGTCGCGTAGTCGGGCAGCACCTTGATGCCGAGCGCGAGCAGGTCGGCGACGACGAACGGAACCAGATCGAGGAACAGGCAATCGCCGATGAGCAACACCCGCTGCGTCTTGTTCGTGCGGGCCTCGAGCAGGGCGTGAACGCTCCCGAGCTCGGCGGAGAACAGGGCGAGCGCCGCGGGTGAGCACCGCGCGCGCAGGACGGCTTCGAGCGCCTCGCGTTCGGCCGCGTCGACCGCGCGCGTCTGCGCCTCGCGCGCCTCGTCGTCGGCCTCGGGGTCGTACAGCGACTTGATCTTCTCGCCGAGCAGCAGCTTCTTGTAGGCGACGTCCCCGCTCGCGAAGTACTCGGACAGGTAATCCGCGAACGCGAAGAACTCGACCTGCAGGTACTCGTCCCAGCTGGCGCGTCCCCGCGCGAGGGACTCCTTCCAGCGAGGCACGACGGTGAGCGCGCCCGCGAACGCTTCGCTCACGTCCTTCTGCGCGCCCGAGATCGCGGCGGACAGCTCGAGACCCAGCGGCCCGAAGTCGAGCGCCGACGCCGCGGGGCGAACGCTGAGAAAAGAAGGCCTGTGCACGTCCCTTGGTCCCTCTTTGGTGCTCATGATGTCAAGGCCGGTTCGCGCCTGTCAACCTCCCGTCCAGGCTCTCGACGACGAAGCATGCTAAGGATCGGCCGGATGTCAGGCCGCTATTTGATGGTCCTTCCCGTGCCTGCCGCCCCGAGTGGTGACGATGGGTCGTTCGAGATCGAGAGCGCGTTCGCCGACCACCTGCGGATGTTGAAGAGGGTCCTGGGGCCGCTCGCGGAGACGCTGGTCCTCACCGGCCCGGAGCTCTCGGCCGACGCCCGCGCCAACGCCGGGACGAGGTTGGCGCGGGTCGACGCGCAGCGGGACGGGATCCGCTTCCACGCGATGTTCCCCGCCGACGTCGGTCGCGCCGGATACCTGCGCGCGATTCCGCGCGTCATGGCCGCGCTGTACGCCGAGGTCAAGCAGGCGGACATCGTTCACTCCGGCTGCTCGCCGCTGTACCGCCCCTTCGAGTTCCCGGCTCTCATGATGGCGAGCGCGCTCGGGAAGAAGACCATCAGCGTGACCGACATCGATCACCGGCGCAGCGCACGAATGAACTACGAGACGGGGCGCTGGTCTCGCACGGAGTACCTGGTGACGCGGCTGATGCATGATCCGTTCATGCATCTGCAGCACCTCATCGCCGTGCGCCGCTGCTCGCTGGCCTTGCTCAAGGGACAGCGACTCGCGCAGGACTACGGGCGCGGGCGGCCGCACGTGAAGCCCTTCCTCGACTCCGCCTACAGCCACGAGCACATCATCCCGAACGACCGCTTGGAGAAGAAGCTCGCGGCGCTGGCCACGCCGGGCTCCGACCTGGAGGTCGTCTACTTCGGCCGCCTCGTCGACTACAAAGGGATAGACGCCATGCTCCGCGCCGTGCGGCGCGCCGTGACGCGGGGCGCTCGGATGCGCTTCCAGGTGATCGGCGGCGGTCCCGCCGAGCCGGCCCTGCGCGCGCTCGCCGCCGAGCTGGACCTCGGCGCGACGGTGAGCTTCGTCGGCCCGCTGCCGTTCGGCGCCCCGCTCTTCGATCGTCTCTACGACGCGCACGTGCTGCTCGCCGCCCCGCTCAGCGAGGACACGCCGCGCAGCGCCCTCGACGCCTGCGCGATGGGGCAGGCCATCGTGGCGTACGACACCTACTACTACCGCGAGCTGGCCGAGCTCGGCGCGCCCGTCGAGCTCGTTCCGTGGCGGGACGTCGACGCGCTCGGCGATCGAATTCTCCAGCTCGATCGCGCACGGCCGCGCCTCGCGCAAATGATCCGGCAGGGGATCGTCTTCGCGGGCGACAACACGCAGGAGTCGTGGCTCGACAAACGTGTCGGCTGGACGCGCGCGCTGTTCGACGAAGGCGCCGCGCCAGCGCCCTCCTGAGCGCGGGCGTCGCGGCCCTCGGTCCTAGGTCAATTGCCCGCGGGCTTTTTATTTTCCGGCGTATGACGCGGGCGTATGCTTTGCCCGTCATGAGCAAACGCACCGTTGGGATCCGCTCGACTCTGGCCGTGAGGGCCGCGCTCGCCGCCGCGGTGACCTTGGGCGCGAACGGCTGCGCCGGGAAGTCGACCATGGCCCAGCACCCCGACGGGGCCGCCGATGTCGCATCGTCTGAACCCGACGTCGCTCCCGATCAACACGCGAGCCCCGACGCTCCCGTCGACGCCATGGAGCCCGTCATGAGGGACGCGGCGCCGCACGAGCCGGTGGCCTTCGACGGTGGCACTTGCCCCACGTCCGCCCCGTTCGATGACACGGATCAGGCCCTCGTCGACCAATGCACCGTGCCGATCGTGGCGGCGGTCGGCAATGGATTTCGCCGCGCGCTCTCGCGCGATGGGAAGATCTGGGACCACGCCGTCTATCTCCCCGACCCGACTGGCAACGTGAACGAGTTCTCGCACCGGGACGTCATCATCGCCAAGGGTCTCATCGTCGTCGTGGGAGACGCCGGCATCCTCGTGAGCTCCGACGGCGGCGAGACCTTCACGATGTCGCACGCCGGCAGATTCCACGACGCCGGGCTCGCCTACTTCCAAGGCGCGATCTGGGCGTTGACGAGCTTCGGGACGTACTCGACGACCGACGGGAAGACGTGGCAAGAGTTCCCCGTGGGCGCGACCTTGCCCGGCGGCGTGCCCAGCGATTTTCCCGCGACGGCCAGCATCGCCGTCGGCGCGTCGAAGTTGGTGGCCATCAGCGGACGCACCAACAAGTGGCGTGTCTTCGACGGGACCACCTGGAAGGAGACGGCGTTCGGCACCAGCTACGGGTCGATCCAGAAGGCGGCCTTTGGAGGCACGCACTTCCTGGTCCTGGGCGACGCTTGTTGCGACAAGGCCATGTACGCGGGCCTTCGCGCGACCAGCACCGACGCCGCCACTTGGACCTTGCTCACCAATCAATCGCCCAACTCGGCGACGTACTATTTCGGCGACGTGTTTTGGGACGGAGCCCGGTTCTTTGCGACGGGCACGCAATACAGCAAGCAAACCTATGTTTCGACCGACGGCCTCACTTGGGACGTAAAGACGACCAATCAAGCCGTCGGCGCGACCGCGTTCTTCCAAGGGCTGTACCTGGGCGTTCAGGACTCCAAGATCTACAGCTCACCGGACGGCGTGACGTGGACCTTGGCGTACACAGGGGTCAACGAAGGCTCGTTGTTCGTTCGTCTTCGTGCCGGCCGCGTCCTGCGACACTGAACCGTCGACGACTCTGACGACGCGACAACCGGCGGGAGCCATGCTGATCTCAGCCGCCGACGTTCACATCTGGCTGTTCGAAGGGCCCGAGGACGCGCCGCGGGCGCTGGCCGATCGTTGTGCCGCGATGCTGTCGCCGGACGAGACGGCGCGAATGGCGCGCTTCCGAAGGGCGGGCGATCGCAGCCGCTATCTGTTCGCGCACGGCCTCGTGCGCACGGCGCTGTCGCGCTACCTGCCCGCGACGCCGCCCGCGGCGTGGAGGTTCGTCACGAATCCTCAAGGACGACCCGAGCTCGCGCCGGGCGTGGCGGAGCTCCCGCTGCGCTTCAACCTGTCGCACACCGAGGGATTGGTCGCGTGCGCCGTGGCCCTGGGACGAGACGTCGGCGTCGACGTCGAGCACATCGAGCCGCCCGTGCTCGATCTCGGGCTCGCCGCTCATTGCTTCGCGCCGTCGGAGGCGCTCGGCTTGGCGGCGCAGCCCGTGAGCGCCCGCCGCGAACACTTCTACGCGATCTGGACGCTGAAAGAGGCCTACATCAAGGCGCGGGGCCTCGGGCTCTCGCTGCCGCTCGACAAGTTCGCCTTCGAGCTCCCCGCCCTTCGCATCACGATCGATCCTGCGTTGAACGATGATGCCGACCAATGGCACTTCGAGCGGCGCAGCCCCACCCCGCTGCACAGATTGGCGCTCGCCGTGCGACGGGCCCCTCACGAGACCCTGACGGTGACCGTGCAACCTCGCGCCGTCGTCTTCCCGACGAGCTAGGATTCGGGCCATGTCGCGCGCGACGTTGACCACGATCGTCCTGCTGACGGCGGCCCTGTCGTGCCACGGGCGCGCGTCGCCCTCGCCCCACGCAAGAGCGCCTTTCGCCCCGCTCGGGCCGATCACGGGCGCGACGGCCTTCTACTTCGGCCACAGCCTCGTCGGTCACGACCTGACCGTCATGATCGGCTCGTTCGCGAAGGCCCGAGGCAAGACCTGGGTGGCGAAGGCGCAGGTCGGCTGGGGGACGTCTCTCCGCGCGCACTACGATTGGGATGGCAACTTCGACAAGAACGCGCCGAACGGCTTCGCCGGCGACAGCCGCGGACACCCGTTCTTCGCGGGCGAGGGAAAGGCGCAGCTCGAGACCGGCCGCTACGATGCGTTGGTCCTCACGGACACCAACGGATTCGTCCATGGCAACGGTGACGACACCGTGAAATACGCCGCGCGCCTCGTGAAGCTCGCGCGCAAGGCCAATCCGATGGTCCGCGTTTTTCTGTACGCCAATTGGCTCGATCGCAAGGAGTTCCCCAACGACGACGCCTGGCGCGCGCAAACGGAGCGCGACCTCGGGTGGTGGGAGCGCGTCGCCGATCGCGTGAGCGAGCAAATCGACGGCCCCGGTGTGTTCGTGATCCCGGCCGGGGTGATCCTGGCGCGCGTCACGCGCGAGGCGGCACAGGGAAGGCTGCCGGGGTTGAGCGTCGACGATCTCTTCGGAGAGCATGATGGCGTCAAGGAGACCGTCCACCTGAGCGACCGGGGCTTCTACGTGATCGCGCTGGCGCACTACGCGGCGATCATGCGCGATTCACCCGTTGGGCTGCCCGTCGAGACGCAGACCGAGGACGGACCGGCCGAGACGATGAGCCCCGGGAACGCGGCGCGCGTTCAGCGCCTCGTTTGGGACGTGCTGAAGGCTTACCCGCGCGCGGGCGTCGGGCCCTGACCGGGCTTGAACTGCGCCGTCGGCGCGACCGTTCGGTTCTCTTTGCGGAGCACCGAGTGCTGCAAGAGATCGCGCAGAAAATGCGGGATGCTGTGCTCGCCGCGAAGCGCCCGCTTGACGGCCCCGAGTGAGTACGCAGTCAAGGCCGCGACGTCCACGGCGGCCGCATACGGGAGGCCGTGGTTCTTCGCGAAGTAACGACGCCGCGATTCGAACCAATAACCAGGCAGGCGCGCGGGGCGGTCGCGGCGCGACGTGACGCCCGTGCTCTGCCCCGCGCAATGCTTCACGCGGCTCTGCGGAACGTACCAGGCCGTCCAGCCGGCCTCCTTGGCCCGCCGGAGGTAGTCCGTCTCCTCGAAGTAGAGGAAATAGGATTCATCCATGCCGCCGATGTCGTCGACGAGCTGCCGGCGCATCATCATCGAAGCGCCGGGGAACCAATCGACCTGCTCGGCGACCTCGCCGCCCATCTTTCGTCGCACGGTGTGGTTGTCCAACAACCTCGACACGGGGCCGAGGCCCAACCCCTCTTCGAGCTCGCTCGCCCAGCTCGGGAAGCGAAACGCCCACGGCCACAGCTCGCCGTTTTCTTCCTGGATGCTGCTCGCGGACATCCCCGCCTTGGGGTCCTGCTCGAGGAACGTCACGAGCGTCTCGATGGCGCCGGGGCACACCTCGGCGTCTGGGTTCAAGAGGAAGAAGTAGTCGGGAACGCGCGCCTGCGCGTAGGCGTGTCGAAGCGCGACGTTGTTCCCATACGCGAAGCCGCCGTTGCGCTCGGCGGTGATCAACGTGACCCAGTCTTGCCAGCCGTTGGCGTCGATGACCCGGCGCAGCTCCGGCGTGTCGCCGGAGGCGTTGTCGACGACCAACGCGCGCACGTCGAGGTCACGCGAGCGCGCGCGCTCGCCGGCGAGGGCCGCGAGGGACTTCGCCGTCCACGCCGCGCTCCGATAGCTCACCGTGATCGTCAGAACCAACTTTCGGGGCGTCTCAGCGTTCATCCGTTCCCACTCTTTCCGGCTCCTGGTTCCGCATCGCCGACGGACCGGTCGTTCGTTCGAGCGGCCGGCGGGCCGCTCGTTCGTTCAAAGGCTTCCGCGATGCGCGTCGCGAGCACGCGCACGTTGGGCTCGAGGACCATGCTGTCGTGATCGCCCGGGACCTCGCGGATCTCCAACCGGTCAGCGTAGCGGCTCCAGCCGTTGTCCGGGTACAGGTGGCTGCGATCGCGATCCAGCATGCGCCCCCCCGACAGGCGATACGTCGGCCGCAGCTCGGGTCGGAAGAGCGCGACCGGCACAGGGAGCGACGCGACCGCGTGGTGTTCGAGCGCTCGGTAGAAGGCGGCCTCGATCACCTGCGAATGGAAGTCGTGCGTGCCGCCGTCGTGCTGCACGCGAAGCTGCGCCTCGCGCGCCTTCAGCTTGCGACGGTACGCGATCTTGCCGACGACGTAGTTGGTCAGGTGCGCGCCGCCCTCGCGCTGTAGGTTCTGGAATTGGATCGACAGGCGATCGGGCAGCGTCAGCTTCTCCCGGCGCGGGACCGGCGTGTCGAGCAACACGACGAGCTGGACGGTCTGCCCCGCGTCGAGCAGCTGGCGCGCCATCTCGTAGGCCGTGAGGCCGCCGCCCGAGAATCCGCCCAGCAGATAGGGCCCCGTCGGTTGAACGGTCCGAAGCTCGACGAGGTAATCGCGCGCCATCTCTTCGAAGGTCTCGTGGGGCGCGAGCCCGCCGAAGAGCCCGCGCGCCTGCAGGCCGTAGACGGGGCGCTCGGCGCCCAGGAGCAAGCCGAGGTGCCGCAGGTTCAGCACGTTGCCGAACAACCCGGCCACGAGGAAGAACGGCGTCCCCGGCCCCGGTCGACCCGGATGGATCTTCACGAGGTGCATGAGCCGAGTGGCGCTCGCGCCGTGAGACGCGACGCTCGTGCCGTTGGACGGGGCGCTCGACTTGGAGGCGCTGACTCTCGGGCGCTCGTCGGAAGGCGTCTCCGCGCGAGCGCGGCGGTGCAGCTCGGCGAGATCTCGCGAGCACACGACGACGCTGGCGTGCGCGCAGGAGTGCAACACGCGCTCGAGCGCGCCGAAGGCCTCCTCGGGGCTGAGCTCGGGGACCAACGACTCGGGGCCGATGTCGGGCTTGTCCGTCGACTGCCACCAGTCGATCGCGACGACCCGCCGGCCCTCGAGAGTCTCAGCGAAGGCGTCGAGGAACGCGGTCGCGGCGACGGCATCGATCTGACCCGCGGCCGCCGTGAGCGCGGGCGTCTCGGAGCACAGCGCGAGGAAGTCGAGCGCGTGATCGCGAAGGATCTCGGTCAACGCGAGCGTGCCGTAGACCTTGGGCGCGAACACCGCCTCGACGTCGGCGAACTGCTTGCCGACGAGCGGCGCCGGATGAGCCGCGCCGGCCGTATGAATCACGCCGTCGAGGCGACCGAAGCGTGCTTCGGCCTCGCGGAGGACTTCGCGCATGCGCTCGAGATCGGTGACCTCGGCGGTCATCGCCAACACCTCGGCGCCCAGCGCCTCGAGCTCGGCGACCCGCTCTCGCGACGGCGCCGACAGGCTCGACTCGAACAGCACGAGGCGCGCGCGGTGGCGCTTCGCGAGCTGCTTCGCGAGCGAAAAGCCGAGGCCGGAGAACCCGCCCGAGATCAAATAGACGCCGCGGTCCTTGAAGCCCCCGTGCCGAGGCTTGTCGAGCGAGACGCGCTCGACGTCCTGCACCCAGCGCGCGGAGCCGCGCAGCGCGACGAGCGGGTCGCGCGACGTCGCGAGCACCTCGGCCTCGAGCGCCTCGAGCACCTGCGGCGGAATCTCCGCCGCCGTCATGAGGCTCCGCAAGCCCTTCTCTCCGCGCGCGGCGAGCGCGATGTCGACGACGCTGGACGTGACGCCGGCGAGCTCTCGGGGGATGACGAGCGAAGGGCCCACCGCGGCGGCCTTCTCGGGATAGCGCAGGGCCTCCTTGCCCACGCGCTGCATCCCCGTCGTGACGGTGACGAGGTGAAGCGACCCGCGGGCCTCTTGCTTGGCGAGCGCCTGGCCCAGGTAGAGCAGGCTGTAAAAGCCGAGCTCGAGGTTGCGGTGCAAGAAGCTCGAGCCGGGGCGGAAGGTCTCGCGATCGGTCAACAGCCACGCGTGAAGGATCCGCGTGGGCGTCTTTCCGCTCGCGTAGACGTCGCGGAGCAGGGCCTCGTAACCGTCGGCGCCCTCCTCGGGGAAGAGCTGATACTCCTGCTCGTTCAGCTTGTAGTACGCATCGCCCTGCCGAACGGTGATGACGTCGTGGCCTTGTCGCCGCAAGCGCTCGGCGAGCGCGGCGACGACGCCCGTCTCGTCGACGAACGCGAGCCAGGTGTGCTTCTCGGCGTCCTTCTTGGGCTCGCGGTGCTTCTGCCGCCAGACGGACCGGAAGAACCAACGATGGGGATCCGACTCGCGCGGCGGCGCGGCGGGCTCGGCGGCGGGCGTGCCCTCGCCGCTCGTCGCGGCATCCCCATGGCCAACCTCCGCGTCGTCGACGAGCGGAAGGCCCGCCTCCGCGGCCAGGACGCGCGCGCAGCGTTCAATCGTTGGCGCGTCGAACAGCGTCGACAGGGGCAGGTCGACGCCGAACTTCTTCCGGATCTTGTTGAACAGCCGAACCGCGACGAGCGATTGCCCGCCCAGCTCGAAGAAGTCGTCGTGAATTCCGACCTGCTTGAGGCCGAGCACCTCGCGCCACATCGTGGCCAGCGTTCGCTCGACGTCGTTCCGAGGCGCGATGAACTCGGCGCCCAGGTTTGGGCGGGCGAAGCCCGCGTCGTCTTCCTCCGCGCCCGTCGATGCGCCCGGGGTCGCGCGGCGCGCTTGCTCGTCGACCTGCACGAGCCAGTCGAGCAGATCGACGGACGACGCGATGACGTGTCCCGGGACGCGCGTCGAGAGCATGCGATCGAACGCCTGCATGCCCTCGGCGGGCAACATGCCGAGCTTGAGCGCGGCGCCCAGCTTGCTCTCGCCGAAGCTGTCGCGAACGCCGGTCGACGCGGGCGCCGCGACGGCGCTCGCCGTGGGCGTCCGCATGACCGAGAAGGCGCGCGAGACGCGCTTCATCGTGAAGCCCGCCGCGTCGACGAGCAACTGCCCGTCCTCGCCGTAGATCGTGACGTCGAAAACCGCGACGTCTTTCCCGTCGTTTTTATGGGCGCGCACGTGGCTGAACATGCGGCGGCGGAGCGGCGCGTACGTCGTGAAGCGGCCGTAACCGAACGGAACGTAGAAGTCCTTGTCGGGATCGAACCCCGCGAGCAGCGACTGCGCGCCGCCCGTCGCCATGTCGAGCAGCGCCGGATGCAGCTTGAAGTCTTCGAGATCGGCGACGAGGGCCTCCGGCAACGACAGCACGATCACGGCCTCTTCGGCGCCGAAGTGAACGCGCTCGACGTTGGCCCACCGCGGACCGAAGTCCATGAACGATTGATCGAGGAACCCGTTGAACACGCGCTCGCTCGCGGCGCAGCGTCGAACGAGCGCGGCGACATCGATCGGGGGCGACGGGGGCG
>JBBQJG010000098.1:0-18012 GCA_038325725.1 Polyangia bacterium
CGGGCTCGTCGTCGGCGCCGTGGGCGGCGGCCTCTACTTCTACGGGCGCAAGGAGGAGGCGGCCGCGCACGTCTCCGTCATGCCCGTCGCTTCGGCGGACTCCCTCGGCGCCCTCATGCGGGTGACGTACTGATGCGCCGGCCCGTCCCGACCGCCCACGCAGCCATCGTGTTCGCCGCCCTCTCGGCGGTGGCCCTCGCCGCGTGCGGCTACGCGCCCAAGTTCGAAAACGGCACCCTGCACTGTTCGCAGGACACCTGCCCCAAGGGTTACATGTGCGTGGCCGACAAGACCTGCTGGAGTAACGGGAGCCTCCCCGGCCAAGACCTCACGGCGAACGACTTTGTGGGCCACTGGCTCTTCGCGAGCGGCAGCACGAGCACAATCACCTGCAGCGACGCACCCACCAAGCCCGTCACGAAGCCCCTCGTGGACTACGTCGACTTCACGCGCGGCGGGGTGACGGAGCTGGCCGGCAGCTACTACTGCGACTGGAACCTGACCCTCGACGTCCCCCCCAGTGAAACGACGATCGCGCCGGGCCAGAGCTGCATGACGACGAACGCCGACGGCTCGCGCTTCACCTGGCACGGCCAGAAGTTCCAGTTCAGGACCTCCGACGGCACCAACGGGCAGCTCCAGGCCGAGATCGGCTCCGAGTTCGTCGACAAGAACAACGCCACCGGGACCTGCCTCGTCAAGATCTCGGGCACGCTCACGAACGCCGGGCCCCCCTGATCGGGCGCGCGGCCGAGCCGGTCGATCCCCCCGCGCGCACGTCCGAATTCACCTGCGAAGGTGATGGTGTGCCCCGACGCTTTCTCGTATAAGGGAGGCCCATGAGCGCTGACGGCGCCGCCCCTGTGGCCGGCAACCGCCTCCCGATCGCGATCGAGGAGGAGATGAAATCCGCGTTCATGGATTACGCCATGAGCGTCATCGTGTCGCGCGCCCTGCCGGACGTGCGCGACGGGCTCAAGCCGGTCCACCGGCGGATCCTCTACACGCAGCAGCAGATGAACAACGTGTGGAACCGCGCGTACATCAAGTGCGCGCGCGTCGTCGGGGACGTCCTCGGCAAGTTCCACCCGCACGGCGACACGGCCGCGTACGACGCCCTCGTGCGCCTCGCGCAGGACTTCGCGATGCGCTACCAGCTCGTCGACGGCCAGGGCAACTTCGGCTCGATCGACGGCGACCCACCGGCGGCCTACCGGTACACCGAGTGCCGCATGCGCAAGATCGGCGGCGAGCTGCTGGCCGACATCGAGAAGGAGACCGTCGACTTCCAGCCGAACTACGACGACAAGGAGACGGAGCCGACGGTCCTGCCGGCGCGCTTCCCGAACCTGCTCGTCAACGGTGCCACGGGCATCGCCGTCGGCATGGCGACGAACATCCCGCCTCACAATCTAGGCGAGATCATCGACGCGACGATCCTGCTCATCAAGAAGCCCGAAGCGACCTTCGAGGAGCTGATCGAGCTCGTGCCGGGGCCGGACTTCCCGACGGGCGGCTTCATCTGTGGGCGCAACGGCATCCGCGCGGCCTACGCGACGGGCCGCGGCTCCGTGCTCATGCGCGCGCGCACGAGCATCGAGGAGCACCCCAAGACGGGGCGCAAGTCGATCATCACGTCGGAGATCCCGTACCAGGTCAACAAGGCGCGGCTCATCGAGAAGATCGCCGAGCTCGTGCGCGACAAGCGCATCGAAGGCATCGCCGACATCCGCGACGAGAGCGATCGCGACGGCATGCGCATGGTGATCGATCTCAAGCGCGACGCCGTGCCGGAGGTCGTCCAGAACAACCTCTGGAAGATGACGCCGATGCAGGAGTCGTTCGGCGTCAACATGCTCGCGATCGTTGAAGGCAGGCCGAAGATCCTGTCGCTCAAAGAAGCGCTCGTCTACTTCATCGCGCACCGCCGCGACGTCGTCACGCGCCGCACGATCTACGACCTGCGCAAAGCCCGCGAGCGGATGCACATCCTCGAGGGCCTCAAGATCGCCATCGACAACATCGATGCGGTGATCGATCTCATTCGGGCGTCGAAGGACACCGACACGGCCAAGCTCGGGCTGCAGGAGACCTTCGACCTGTCGGTGATTCAGGCCACCGAGATCCTCGCGATGCGCCTGTCGAAGCTCACGGGCCTCGAGCGCGAAGCGCTGATCGCTGAAATGAAACAAGTTGGTCTCGTCATCGCGCGTCTCGAGGAGATCCTCGGCAGCGACGCGATCCTCATGTCCGTCGTCACGACGGAGCTGGAGGAGATCAAGGCCGACTACAACGACGACCGCCGCACCGAGATCGTCGACATGGAAGGCGAGATCGAGATCGAGGACATGATCGCGCCGGAGGAGATGGTCGTCACCGTCACTCACGGCGGCTACGTCAAGCGCAACGCCCAGACCCTCTACCGCGCCCAACGGCGCGGTGGCCGCGGCATCACGGGCGCGGCGACGCACGAAGAAGACTTCGTCGCGCAGCTCTTCGTCGCGTCGACGCACGACACGATCCTCATGCTCACGAACAAGGGCCGCGCCTACACGAAGAAGGTGTGGGAAGTCCCGCAGGCGGGCCGCACGGCCAAGGGCAAGGCCTTCGTCAACCTCGTGCCTTTGCAGGACGGCGAGCGCGTCGTCGCGCTGTTGCCCGTGCGCGAGTTCTCCGAGGGCGCCTTCGTCGTCATGGTGACCCGGCGCGGTCACATCAAAAAGACGTCGCTCAACAGTTTCGCGGCCGTGCGCGCCTCGGGCATCATCGCGCTCGGCATCGCCGACGACGACGATCTCGTGAGCGTGCGCATCACCGAGGGTTCGTCCGACATTCTCATCGGCACGCGTAACGGCTGGGCCATTCGCTTCCCCGAAGAGAAGGTCCGTCCCATGGGCCGCACGGCGCGCGGCGTGCGCGGCATCCGCCTGCGCGAGGATGACGACCAGGTCGTCGGCATGGCGATCCTCCCGCGCGAAGAGCCTGCCACGCTGCTCACGGTCTGCGAGCGCGGCTACGGCAAGCGGACGCCGACGTCCGACTACCCGACGAAGAACCGCGGCGGCAAGGGCGTCATCACGATCAAGACGACCGAGCGCAACGGCAAGGTCGTGAGCCTGCGTCTCGTCACGAACGACGACGACCTCATGCTCATCACCGACGGCGGCAAGCTCATCCGCATGCCCGTCGACGGCATTCCGACGATCGGACGCAACACGCAGGGTGTCAGGCTCATTCGCCTCGACGAGGCCGAGAAGGTCGTCGCCATGGAGCGCCTCGCCGAGAAAGAAGAAGGCGAGACCGAGGTCGCGCCCGAGGTCGCCGCGGCGCGCGCCGAGCTCGAAACGCAGCCGCTCGCCGAGGAAGATCTCGGCGACGAGGCCGGCGCCGATGACGATGCCGACGAGGTCGACGAAGCGGATGACGACGCGGACGACGCCGAGGACGCCGAAGACGGCGGCGACAAGGGCAGCGGCGACAAGGGCACCGGCGACAAGGGCACCGGCAACAAGGGCACCGGCAACAAGGGCAACTGAGGACCACCAGTGGCGACCAACCCCGGACCGAAACGGCCGCGTTCGATGGCGCTCTTCGAGCGGGCGCAGCGAATTTTTCCGGGCGGCGTGAACTCGCCCGTCCGCGCCTTCAAGGCCGTGGGCGGCGTGCCCGTGTTCATTCAGCGCGGCATCGGCCCCTACGTCTACGACGTGGACGGAAACCGCTACACCGACTTCGTCGGCTCGTGGGGCCCGCTCATCCTGGGCCACGCCGATCCGGACATCGTCGCCGCGATCGTGCACGCGACGGCCTCGGGGACGACCTTCGGCGCGTCGACGCTCAAGGAGATCGAGCTCGCCGAGATGGTGCAGTTCATGATGCCGTCGCTCGAGAAGATGCGGCTCGTCTCCTCGGGCACCGAGGCGACGATGTCTGCGATCCGCGCCGCGCGCGGCTTCACGAAACGCGACAAGTTCATCAAGATCGACGGCGGCTACCACGGCCACTCTGATTCTCTCCTCGCGGCCGCCGGCTCGGGCGCCGTGACGCTGGGCCTGCCCGGCTCGGCCGGCGTGCCCAAGGGCGCCGTCGCCGACACGATCGTCGTGCCGTTCAACGATCTCGACGCCATGAAGGCGGCCTTCGACGAGAACAAGGGCCAGATCGCCGCCGTCATCCTCGAGCCCATCCCCGCGAACATGGGCGTCGTGCTGCCGCGGCCCGCGTACCTGCCCGTGCTTCGCAACATTTGCGACGAGCACGGCGCGCTGCTGATCTTCGACGAGGTCATCACGGGCTTCCGCGTCGCGCGCGGCGGCGCGCAGCAGCTCTTCGGCGTGCGCCCCGACCTCACGTGCCTCGGCAAGATCGTCGGCGGCGGCATGCCGATGGGCATCTACGGCGGCCGCGCCGACGTCATGAACGTCGTCGCCCCCGAGGGCCCCGTGTATCAGGCGGGCACGCTGTCGGGGAACCCCGTCGCCGTCGCCGCCGGCCTCGCGACGATCAAGCGCCTCGACGAGCGCGCCTTCGTCGCCCTCGAGGGCCTGGGCCGCGGGCTCGAGGACGAGATGTCGCGCGCGATCCGCCGCTCGGGCGTCAAGGCGCGCATCCAGCGGGTCGGCTCGGCGTTCACGCTGTTCTTCACGCCCGAAGAGGTCGTCGACCTCGCGAGCGCGAAGAAGGCCGACACGGCCATGTACGCCAAGTACTTCAACGGCATGCTCGAGCGCGGCTTCATGCTGCCGCCCGCGCAGTTCGAGGCCGCCTTCGTCTCGCTCGCGCACACGCTCGAGGACATCCAGGGCTTCATCGCCGCCACGAAAGAGGTCTTCGCGAAGCTCAAGGAAGAAGAGAAGAAGTAGCCCGCCTCGGGCTGGTTCCCGCGCCGCTCGACGAGCCCTTCCGCCCGGTCCGTTTGCCATCGGGCCCACGCTTGATAAAAGCGCCCGGGCGTGTTAGCGGATGCACGCCATTGATCGCCCCAAGCCACAGGTTCGCGGCACTTCTCTCTGGGCTCTCGGGTTCGGACTGGAGCTCGCCGCATATTTTTGGCTCGGGTTCGACCTCTTTCCCCACAAGGTCGATCCGTGGCTCGGCACGGCTCCCGTCTTCAAAATTCTCGGCTACATCGTAGGCATCGGCTGCCCCATCAACGCGCTCGTCCGCATCGCCCGCGACTACAACAGAGACCTCAAGAGAGATGAACCCTCCGACAAACCCAACCCATGACACGATCGACCTCGAGGCGCGCGCGCGCGGGCTCGCGATCGTCATGGGCGGCGCCGTCGTCGCGCTGAGCGCGCTCGCGTGGGGAACGCCGGGCCTCGTCGCCGCGGCCGTCGGCACGGCGCTGTCCGTCGCGAACGTCTGGCTGCTGACCCGCTTCGCGCGTCAGGCCATGGAGATCGCGGCCGCGGGGGGGCCGAACACGGCGATCGTTCGGCTGACCTCGACCCTCGGCATCAAGACGATCGTGCTCCTGACGCTCGTCGGGGTCATCACGAAGAGCACGAGCCTGCGGATCCTGACGCTGCCGCTCGCGCTCGGCCTGCTCGTCACGGTTTTCTGCCTGCTCGGCGCGGGCCTGCTCACGGCGCTGCGCCCCGACAAACAGAGCAACGAAGTTCGAAGCAACGAAGTTCGAAGCAACGGAGCTTAGATGGGACCGCACGGCACCTGGTTCGACTTCATCCCCGGCATGGACGGCCTCAAGGCGTCCCTCCACGAGCCGCTCTCGCGCACGTGGACGTGGCAATCCTTCCAAGCGACGCACTTCGAGATCTCTCACGTGCTCATCGCGATGATCGTCGTGCTGCTCATCGCCATGGGCGCGGCCTCGTACGCGGGCTCGGTGCGCCGCCTCGGCGACGAAGCGATCCTGCCGCCGCGCAGGCTCGGCACGCGCGCGATCTTCGAGGGCCTCGCCGACATGGTGTTCGGACTCCTCGATGGCGTCATGGGGCCCAAGAACGCCCGCAAGTACCTGCCTTTCCTGGGAACGTTCTTCGTTTTCATCCTGTTTTCCAACTTGATCTCGCTCGTGCCGGGCTTCCGCGCCCCCACGGACACACTCAAGACGAACGTCGGCCTCGCCGTGTGCATCTTCTTCGCGACGCACATCCTCGGCTTCAAGGAGCACGGCCTGGGTTACCTCGTGCAGTTCACGGGGCACATCCCCCTCAAGTTCCCGCTCATCATCCTCGTGCCTCTCATGGTGGTCATCGAGGTCATCAGCCACCTGATTCGCCCCGTGACGTTGGCGATTCGTCTCATGGCGAACATGTTCGCCGACCACGCCGTCGTGAGCGTCTTCTTCGCGCTCGTGCCATTCCTCGTGCCGGTCCCGCTCCTCATGCTGGGCGTGTTCGTCTCGGTGGTCCAGGCGCTGGTCTTCACGCTGATGTCCGCAACCTATATAAGTCTCGCAGTCGCTCATGAGGAACATTGAGATGAGCGCTGAGTTGTCCGAAAAGTCGCAGCACCCAAGGAGGATCCGAGTCATGTCCCGAACCCTGAAGCTCATGTCGATGTTTTCGTTCGCCGTCGTCACGCTCCTCGCGAGCTCGGTCGCGTTTGCCGCTGACGGCGCCTCCAGCGGCGGCGGCAGCCGCGAGCTCGGCCTCGCCATCGGCGCGGGTCTCGCCATCGGCCTCGCGGCGCTCGGCGGCGGCCTCGGCCAGGGCCGCTCGGCCTCGGCGGCGCTCGAGGGCATCGCGCGCAACCCGCAGGCCTCGGGCAAGATCTTCACGCCGATGATCATCGCCCTCGCCCTGACGGAGTCGCTCGTGCTCCTCGGCTTCCTCATCGCCAACGGCCTCTCCGGCAAGATCGGTGGCTGAGCGCGCGTGAGGCCCCCGCGGGTCTCGCGCGTCCGCTAAGCTCTTCGAATGGCGATCTCCTGTGGCATCGTCGGCTTGCCGAACGTCGGCAAGTCGACGCTGTTCAATGCGCTCTCAGCGGCGGGCGCCGCCGTGGCGAACTATCCGTTCTGTACGATCGAGCCGAACGTCGGCGTCGTGCCCGTGCCGGACGCGCGGCTCGACGCGCTCGTCGCGCTGTACAAGCCGAAGTCGACGGTCGCGGCGACGGTGAACTTCGTCGACATCGCGGGGCTGGTCCGCGGGGCGTCGAAGGGCGAGGGCCTGGGCAACCAGTTCCTCGCGAACATTCGCGAGACGGACGCCATCGCGCACGTCGTGCGCTGCTTCGAGGATGAAAACGTCATCCACGTCGAGAACCGCATCGACCCGATCGGCGACATATCTACGATAGATACGGAGCTGTGCCTCAAGGACTTGGAGGCCGTCGAAAAGCGCATCGATCGCGCCAAGAAGGCCCTCAAGGGCACGGCGGGCGCCGCCAACAAGGACGAGAAGCTCGTCCTCGACCTGTGCGAGCGCTTGAAGGCCGGCCTCGACGCGGGCAAGCCCGCGCGCGCGCAGGGCCTCACCGAAGAAGAGAAGGCCCTCGTCAAGGACGCGGGGCTCATCACGCTCAAGAAGGTCTTCTACGTCGGCAACGTCGCCGAGAAGCAGCTGGGCTCGCTCGACGGTGACAAGTTCGTGAGCGCGCTGCGCGCCCACGCGAAGACCGAGGACGCGCCCGTCGTCATCATCTGCGCCGCCGCGGAGGCCGAAATCTCCGGCCTCGACGCCGCCGATCGCCCGTCGTTTCTCGAGAGCCTCGGGTTGAAAGAGCCCGGGCTGCACTCCGTCGCCCGCACGGCCTACAAGATCCTCGACCTCATCACGTTCCTCACGGCCGGCCCCGACGAGTGCCGCGCCTGGACCATCAAGCGCGGCTCCAAGGGCCCGCAGGCCGCCGGCGCGATCCACACCGACTTCGAGCGCGGCTTCATCAAGGCCGAGGTCATCTGGTGGGAGGATCTCGTCAAGCTAGGCTCCGAGGCTGCGTGCCGCGCCAACGCGAAGCTCGCGCTCGAGGGCAAGGAATACGTCGTGCGCGATGGCGACGTGATCCACTTCAAGTTCAACGTCTAACCGCCGGGTTCCCTCGTGCGAGTCGTCGTGGTCCTCGCCGTCCTCGGGTTGGCGACGGGCTTCGTCACGGGGTGCGGTGACAACCCGACGCCGGCCCCCGAGCCGCTCGTCTCGTCTTGCTGGCCCGCGACGGGCGACGCCATGCAAGGCGCCAACGGGAGGTCGTGCAAACCCGTCGAGCCCGTTCGCTGCGACGCCCCGCCGGGGAGCTGCAGCCGCTTCACCTGCGCCGCCGACCGTTCCACTCCTTGCACCGGACGACAGGACGTCGATGCCGACGCTGCGTACATCCGGGTTCCTTCCATCGACCTCGTGGACATGGGCGCCGACAGCTTCGTGGTGGGGTACATCGACGACGCCCGCAAGGGCACTCGCTACGCGTACTACAGCGTCTACGAAGGAGAAGTGACGCCGCCGTTCGCCGTCGGCGCAGAGCCAATCGCCGACGCCGTCTCCACGATCCGAGGCGCCACGTCGCCGGCCCTCTATCACCCGGAAGCCTTCTGCGCGAGCGACCGCTCGAACGGACGTTGCCTCGACCTTCAAGGCCGTGAAGGTCCCTGCAGCGCCTGGGGGACGTACACCAACTTCTTCGCGATCGAAACGCGGGGCCGCGTCTATCTCGACATTCATCGGTTTTGCGGCGACCACCGGCCGTCGTTCTTCAGCCGCGTCTTCGTGGGCACGTCGCGCTTCGCCGGCTGGCGCGGGGACGGGCAGCAGGCCGCGGGTCCGTCCGTCGCCGCGACGCCCGACGGCAAGGTCCTGGTCGCCTGGGGAGCGTCCGCCGACGCCGCGAGATCGACCTTGGCGGTTCGCGCCCTGCTCTGTCCCCCGGGGCGCGACGGCGAGGGAGCCGTCTTGGAAGACGTGCGCGTGCTCGCGCCCGCCGCGCTCACGAACGCGCCGGCGAAAACGTCCCTGGTGTACGACGAGCTCCGGAAGACCTTCGCCATCGGGATGCTGTGGAACACCGTCGGCGAGATGCGCACGGCGGGCACGATGTTGCTTCCCGAAGATCCGGCCCAGCCGACGATCTTCCACGATTGGGCGGCGCCGGGAGATGGCCAGAGTGGAAGTCACTACTGCGAGCTCGCCTACAACACCCGAAGCGGGGACGGGGCCTTCGTCGAGTGGCGCTTGCAAGGTCCCGGCACCTGTTCCCGTGGCGTGGTTCTCGACGACGGCGGCACGGGACTTCCCCTCCCGACCGTCCCCGTGTGGTGCACGGTCCAGGGAGACGCGCCGCTCGAGGACGGGTATCAGTACACAGTGCCTCTCGCGGCGACCTACGCGGGAACCGAGGTCCTCTACGTGCTCGTGTCGAGCGACGACCAGTTCACGCGAGGTCGCTTGTTCGGCCTCACATCCGATCACCGGTACGTCCGGCTCGACGACCTCACGGCTCCCGGCGAGGCCGCGGGGCAGGGGCTCGCCGGAGCGCCCTACGCCATTCGCTCGCTGCGAGACGCCACGGTCATCGCGACGACGCGCCCGTCCGTTTCCGGTGACACGACGTACGTGCAGCTAACGCTGTCGGGCTGGCACAACCCGCCCCTCGCCGGCCCCTGACCCGCGTCTAGAACTCGTCTAGGCGCCGGTCAGACGCGAATCAGGTCGACGTGGCGTCCCGTCGCTCTCGCGAGCGGCTCGATATCGAGGGGATCGGAGGTCACGATGCGATCTCCGTCCTCGGCCAGAAGCACGAGGCCAGCGTCGATGACGTCATTGCGGTGAGCGGTCGCGAGCAGCGCGCCGGCCGCCCTCCCCAGGGAATCATCGACGGGCCGCACCTCGATGGCGTCGAGAGCCCGGGCCAGCAAAGCTTGTCGGGCACCGCCCCGCCACGCTTGCCCGACGACGCCTCCGTGGGTGACCGCGACCTGACCCAGGCTCAGGGCTCTCTTGAATCGACGCCAAACCTCGCGATCGTTTCGTTCGAGGGCGATCAGTGCGCCGGTGTCCAGGACGAGCTTCATCGCTCACCAGCGTCGCGACGACGACTCACGGGGCCTTGGGCCGGCGTCCACGACCGCGCGACGCCGGTCCCAGGCCGCGCACTCGGATGGCGTTCTTTTCGTCGGCACGCTCCTGGGCGGCCATCTCCTCGGCGGTGATCACGCCGAACTCGGCTTCGTAGGCCGCGACGGCCTCGGCCATCGCTTGCAGGCGCCGTTCCTTCACCTGGCGCTCCACGAGCGCGTCGTTGACCCACCCACTCAGCGAGTCGGCCCGACCGGCCTTTACGGCTCGAGCGCCGGCCAAGATGAGCTCAGCATCGACGGTCACGGTGAGACGCTCTTTTTTCTTCACGTGAGCACCGCGCGCACCATGATGGCAACCATAGTTATACTTTAATACAATCATCGACGCGCGTCCTTCGGCTGGCTTCTCGGCCTCGGAGCGGCATCAGTTGGGCGCCAAGCGCGAAGGCCGCGCCGTCAGAACTTCGACGTGACGGCCATGAACGTCATCTTGTCGTTGGTCTCGCGGAGGCGGCCCGACAAGGTGCGCACGAACGACCAGAGTAGGTCGTAGGCGAGATCGCGATCGACGAAGAGCAGGTCTTCGAGATCCTCTTTGCGAATGACGAAGAGGCGGCTCGCCTCGTGCGCGCGCGCGTCGGCGCTGCGCGGGAAGTCGTCGATGAGCGCCATCTCGCCGAAGTGCGTGCCGGAGCGCAGGACGGCGAGCGCCTCTTCGCCCATGCCCGGCACCGTGCGGCTGATCCGCACCGCGCCGCTGA
Source organism: Polyangia bacterium (assembly GCA_038325725.1). GTDB lineage: Bacteria > Myxococcota_A > Polyangia > Fen-1088 > Fen-1088 > DASZFV01. Next base: position 10,747 of record JBBQJG010000098.1, read on the forward strand.
TGATGAGGTAGACCTTGTCGCCGACGGCGCCCTCTTTGAAGATGAGCGCGCCTTCGGCGTAGTCCTCTTCGAGGCCGAGCGTCGCGATGCGCCGCAAGTACGTCGGCTGCAGGGCCGAGAACAGGCCGATCTTCGACAGCAGCTCGATGGCCTGCTCGGGCGCGATCGAAGACTGCGCCGTGGGCGCCGAGGGCGCGTCGGAGGCCGGCGCGCTGGGCGCGTGCCCGGCCGGCGCGAGGCGCACGCCCTCCCCCAAGCTACCCAGATCGAAGTCCGCCTCGTTCACTGGCGACATGCGGGCATTCTAGGGATCGCGCCGGCCCGACGCTAGCCCCGCGGCCTCAATGACCGAGGAATCGCTCGGCGTCGATCGCGGCCATGCAGCCCGTGCCTGCCGCCGTGATGGCCTGGCGATAGACGTGATCGGCCACGTCGCCGCACGCGAACACGCCCGGAATCTTCGTCGACGTCGAGCCCGGATTCACGAGCAGGTAGCCCGCCGCGTCCATGTCGAGCTTGCCTTTGAAGAGCTTCGAGTTCGGCTCGTGGCCGATCGCGACGAAGATGCCGCCGATGGGCATCTCGCGCGTCTCGCCCGTGCGCGTGTCGCGCAGGCGCACGCCCGTGACGCCCGGCTTCGGCAGGTCGCCGAGGACCTCGTCGATGACGGTGTTCGTGAGAAAGGCGATCTTCGGGTTGCGCTGCGCGCGCTCGAGCATGATGCGCGACGCGCGGAACTCGTCGCGCCGGTGGACGATCGTGACCTTCGGCGCGAAGCGCGTCAGGAAGGTCGCCTCCTCCATGGCCGTGTCGCCGCCGCCGACGACGATGAGCTCGCGACCGCGGAACAGCGCGCCGTCGCAGGTCGCGCAGGCCGAAAGACCGTAGTTCTGGAACTTCGGCTCGGACGGGATGCCGAGCCATTTCGCCGACGCGCCCGTCGCGATGATGACGGCGTCGGCCGTGAGCGTGCCCTCCGTCGACGTCACCGTGAACGGCCGCTCGGCGAGCGCGACCTCGGTGACGTCCGCCGTGATGATCTTCGTGCCGAAGCGCGCCGCCTGCGCCTTGAACAGGTCCATGAGCTCCGGGCCCTGCACGCCATGCGGGAAGCCCGGGTAGTTCTCGACCTCCGTCGTGATCATGAGCTGGCCGCCCGGCAAGGTGAGGGGCTCGATCGTCGCGCCGCCGCCCTCGAAGAGCACGGGCTCGAGGTTGGCGCGCGCCGCGTAGATGGCCGCCGTGAAGCCGGCCGGGCCCGAACCAACAATCGCGATCTTCGTGTGCGCTGGCAGAGACATGGTTCGTTTTACCTTTTCCTTTTGATGCCGGAACGGGATTTGGTTTCAGGCCGGACCCAGTGACCGCTCCGGCCGCCGCTCTTTTCGAGCAGGCGGATGGCCCCCACCTCGACGCCGCGCTCGACGCCCTTGACCATGTCGTAGACGGTCAGCGCGGCGGCGGCGGCGCCCACCATGGCTTCCATCTCGACGCCCGTGCGATCGATGGCGTCGACGGTGACGCGCACGCGCACGCCCGGCAGCGCGCGATCGACGGCGAGGTCGACGTCCGTGCCGACGACGCGCACGGGGTGGCACAGCGGGATCCACTCCGCGGCGCGCTTGCACGCCATGATGCCCGCGAGGCGCGCCGTCGGCAGGACGTCTCCCTTGCGGGCGCCGCCGCTCGCGACGAGCGCGAGCGTCGCCGCGCTCATGCGCACCTCGGCGCTCGCGACGGCCCGGCGCGCCGTCTCGGGCTTGGCGCCCACGGGCACCATGCGCGCGGCGCCGCGCTCGTCCACGTGCGACAGGCGCGCGCCCTTCATGCACGTTTGATATCACAGGGGCGGTCCCGCGTGCGATGCGCGCCGCGCTCAAATCACCACACGCGCGCGTTGCGCCGCGCCGTCCCCGCGCATAGCATCCTCGCGTTCATGAGCACCCCCTCTTCCGACGCCGCACCCGCGGCCTCGACGGTGCCGACCGGCGCGCCGGGCGGCACTTCCTTCCTCTCGCGCTTCACCGAGCGCCAGATGGCGCTGCTCGTGATCCTCTTCGGACTGCTGCTCTATATCCCCTTCGCGGGCAGCTATGGCCTGTACGACCCGTGGGAGACGCACTACTCCGAGGTCGCGCGGCAAATGATGGTGCGCCGCGACTACATCAGCCTGTGGTGGCCGGGCTCGCCCATCGACGCCGAGCACTTCTGGTCGAAGCCCGTTCTTTCGTTCTGGCTCATGAGCCTGTCGATGACGGTCTTCGGGCTCGGCGGCCACCTGCCGCCCGGCACGATCGCGACGTCGACGCGCGCCGAGTGGGCCGTACGCCTGCCCTTCTGCCTGATGGGCGTCATGGGCGTCTATGCGGTCTACCTGTGCGTCTCGCGCTTCGTGAGCCGGCGCGCCGCCGTGCTCGCGGCCGTCGTGACGGCGACGTTCCCGCTGTACAGCCTCGTCTCGCGCCAGGCGATGACCGACATGGCCTTCGTCGGTCCGATGACGATGGCCCTCGCGCTCGGCGCGCTCGCGCTCTTCGACGACGGTGACGTCGAGCTCCCTCGCCGCTCGGCGCGCGTCGGACGCTGGACGCTGTCGTGGCCGCACGACGGGCTCTTCTACGGCGCGATGGGCTTCTTCGTCGTCGCGACGCTCCCGCAGCTCGTCGTCAACTCGATCCAGCTCAAGTGGAACGTCTCGGTCGGCGCGCACGCGCTCGTGATCCCGGGCCTCGCCGCCATGGCGCCCTACTTCGTCGCGTTCGTCGCGTTCCTGCTGCTCGCGGCGCGCGTGCGCTTCAAAGCGCCGATCTACCTGTTTTACGCGGCGACGCTCTGCGGCCTCGCGACGCTCGCGAAGGGCATCGCCGGGCTCGGCCTGCCCGTGCTCGTGTTTCTCGCCTACCTCGGCTTCACCTGGAACTGGAAACGCCTCGCGCGCGCCCAGCTCCTGTATGGCGTGCTCGTCGCGCTGCTTGGCGTCGCCGTCGTTGCCGTGCCGTGGCACCACGCGATGCTCGCGCTGCACGGCAAGGGCTTCTGGGACGAGCTGTACGGCGACAACCACTGGCGCCGGCTGGTCGTGGGCCGCCACGGCGATCGCGGCACGTTCGAATACTTCCTGCGCGAGCTCGGCTACGCCGCGCTCCCGTGGATCGCCCTCGCGCCCGCCGCGCTCGCCTACGCCGTCATGCGCCCCGTGCGCGCCGTGCGCAGCCAGGGGCTGTTCTGGTTCGGCGCGATCTGGTTCGTGACCGCCTACGCGCTCGTGTCGCTCTCGGTCACGAAGTTCCACCACTACATCCTCCCGTCGCTACCGGGCCTCGCGATCGCGATCGGCTGCTTCCTCGATGACGTGCTCGAGCGGCGCGCGGGCCGCGCCGGGGCCGCCGCCGCGCTCGTCGGCATCCCGCTGCTCGCGCTCGTCGTCGTCGATCTCGCGGCGACGCCGAAGGACGCGCAGCACTTCATCTGGCTGTTCTCGTACGACTACATCAACGCGCCCCAGGGCCGGCAGTGGCCGGCCGCGCTCGACTTCAGCCCCGCGCTCATCGCCTTCGCGGCCGTCTTCGCGCTCTTCACGCTCGGCCTCGGGTGGCGCCGCGTGCAGCGCGCCGCCGTGACCGGCCTCTGCGTCGCCGCCGTCGCGTTCACGTTCTACCTGCTCGACGGCTACATGATGAAGGTGACGCCCTACTGGACGCAGAAGGGCCTCATCGCGAGCTATTACAAGCTGCGCACGTCGCCCGACGAGCATTTGCTCGTCTGGCAGATGTACTGGCGCGGCGAAAATTTTTACACGCAGAACGAGATCTGGGAGGGCCCCACGGCCGAGCGCACCGTGTTCCTCGGCGACAAGAACGCCGAGAACCTCAAGGCGTGGATGGGCAAGCACCGCGGCCACCGCGCCTTCTTCCTCGTCGAGCGCAGCCGCTGGGCGACGCTGCAGGGCCTGCTGCCTCCCGAGACCAAGAGCTCTCTGAAGATGGTCGACGAGAGCAACATGAAGTTCTGCCTCGCGGCCGTAAATCTCTAGACGACTGTCAGCGTCATCGTCACGCGCGCGTCGATGACGTCATGCGCCTGACGGTCTGACGCTCTGCTCAGTCTGAACATGGCCCCGTGAGTGTGATGCCCCACGTTACGAACGTAGGAAAATCTCCACAACGTAGGTGCCGTTACGGTTTGCCGCGGAGCATTTCTGCTTAATTGCTTCTCCGCACGATCGTTACTTCCGCTCGACGACGAAATGTCTATGTTCGTCGCCGTTCAGTCAGTCTTCAAAAAAGGGGAACGCACTAGATGTTGAAGGGCCAATTCGTAGGATCGATTCGGGGCATGAGCGCGGTTGTCGTCGCGACGGCGGTGGCGTGGGTCGGGTGCAACCAGTGGCAGGGTGTGGAGCTGACCGAGTCGAACCTCGTGAGCCCGAACGGTGCCATCACCCAAGGCGCCGACGAGCTGCGCACGAACTGGTACCCCGATCAGCCTGGCCTCGACGTCGCGACCGTCTCGGGCCCGAACTTCAAGCAGCTCTTCAAGACCCCGCTGCTCGGCACCACCGAGAAGGTCCTCGCGCAGCCGCTCGTCGTCAACGGCAAGGTCCTCATCGCGAGCGAGGACAACAACCTCTACCTCCTCGACGCCGTCACCGGCGCCATCACGACGTCGCGCCAGCTCGGCGCCGGTTTTGACGCCTCGGGCGCGCTCGGCTGCGGCGACATCGGGCCTCGCGTCGGCATCACGGGTACGCCCGTCATCGACACGAGCTCGAACACGGCCTACTTCTTCTCGAAGAGCTCGGCCGGCGCCTACGCGCTCCACGCCGTCGACGCGGGCACCCTCGCCGAAAAGGGCGGCTTCCCCGTGACGATCTCGGGCACGGCCCAGAACGACGCCACGAAGAGCTTCAACTCGACGGACGCTCACCAGCGCCCAGGACTCTTGCTCATGGGGGGCGTCGTCTACGGCGCCTTCGCGTCGCACTGCGACCACACGCCGTACGTCGGCTGGATCATCGGCGTCACGACGGGCGGCGTGATCAAGGCGCGCTTCGCGACGAGCGTGGGCACGGGCTCGGGCGATGGCATCTGGATGTCGGGCTCGGGCCTGTCGTCCGACGGCGCGGGGAACATCCTCTTCGCGACGGGCAATCCACAGGGCGCCAGCCCCGCGTTCCCGGCGAGCATCGCCAGCAACGCGCCCCCCGCCAACCTCGACGAGTCCGCCGTGCGCGCCGTCGTCCAGGCCGACGGCAGCCTCAAGGCCACCGACTTCTTCGCGCCCTTCAACGCCCAGAGCATGGGCGACGACGATCTCGCGGGCGGCGGCATCATCTCGCTGCCGTCGCAGTTCGGCACGGCCAGCGTCCCGCACACGGCCGTCATCGTCGGCAAGGCCGGCCTCTTCTACGTGCTGAACCGCGACCAGCTCGGCGGGTTCAAGAAAGGTGGCGGCAACGGCAACGCCGTCCTCACCGAGCTCAACCTCAACGGCGGCACGTGGGGCCACCCGGCCGTGTGGCCGGGCGACGGCGGCTACGTCGCCGTGACGACGAACGGCGGCGCCAACGCGCAGACCGGCTACCGCCTCCAGTTGCTCAAGTACGCGGTCAACGGCGGGAACCCGAGCTTCTCCGTCGTCGGGTACGGGACGTCGCCGTCGGGCGTCGTCAACCAGGCGGGCGGGCCCCCGATCGACAACTTCGGCTCCTACGCCGGCTCGCCCACCGTGACCTCGAACGGCACGAACGCCGGCAGCGCTGTCGTCTGGGCCGTCGGCGGCGGGAACCTGCGCGCTTATAAGATCGAAAACAACATGCTCGTGTCGATCCTGTCCAAGTCGATCGGCGCCAGCGCGAAGTTCCAGACCGTCGGCATCGGCTCGGGCCGCGTCTACGTCGGCACGGCCGACGGCAACGTCTTCGGCTTCGGCGCCGGCAGCGCCGCGATCACGGGCGGGACCGTCGCGTTCGGCAACGTCACGGTCGGCCAGCAGAAGGTCCTCACGGCGACGATCACCGCGAGCCAGAATCTCACGATCCCCGCGGGCGGCCTCACGGTCTCGCCGAACACCTTCACACTGGGCGCGACGACGCCCGCCCTCCCCGCGACGCTGACCTCCGGGCAGTCGCTCACCGTCCCCGTCACCTTCAAGCCGACGGTGGCCGGCGCCGTGTCGGGGTCGATCAACGTGACGATCAACGGCGGCGGCGGCGGGTCCATCACGCTCAACGGCACGGGCCAGGTCAACGCTGCTCAGCTGAACGTCACGCCCGCGACGGTCGCCTTCGGCGGCATCACGACGGGCACGACGAAGCAGATCCCGATCCTCATCCAGAACACGGGCAACCAGACGCTGACCTTCGGGAACACGACGGCGCCCGCCGCTCCCTTCTCGGTGACGGGCCTCCCGGCCAGCGGCGCGACGCTCGCCGCGGGCGCGAACATCACCGCGACGGTGACCTTCGCCCCGACGACCGCCAATACCTTCTCGAGCAACATCATCTTCAACAGCGACGGCGGCAACCTCACGGTCCCGCTCACGGGCGCCGCCGGCACGCCGCCGCACATGGTGATCACGCCGCTTTCTATCGACTACGGCACGACCAGCTCGGGCGTCTCGGTCACGAAGAGCTTCACGGTCTCGAACACGGGCGGCACCGATCTCCAGATCAATTTGTCGAAGGCCCCCGCGCTCGGCCAGTTCGTCGCGACGACGGCGCTCGCCGAGGGCTCGGCCCTGCCCGCCGGGCAGACGGTCACGGAGACGGTGAAGTTCACGTCGACGACCGGCGGCACGTTCACCGACAGCTGGAAGATCACGGGCAGCGACAGCCCCACCGCCCAGTTCGTCAATTTCACGGGCACGGTCTCGGCGCCGCTCTCGCGCACGGGCTGGGTCGCGACGGCGTCCAACGTCAGCGGCGACGTCCCGGCGAACATGCTCGACGGCGCGCTCGGCACGCGCTTCTCGACGGGTGCGGCCATGGCGGCCGGCATGTGGATCCAGATGGACATGGGCGCCGCCAACACGATCTCCCAGGTTGTGATGGACTCGAACGGCAGCGCTGACTACGCGCGCGCGTTCACCGTCTACGTCAGCAATACGAACTACGCCGGTGGCGCCACGACGGGCCTCGGCGCGGCGGTCGCCAACGGGACGGCGACGGCCAGCCCCGCGTCGGCCTCGTTCACGGCGAAGTCGGGCCGCTACATCGTCGTCGTCATGGGGACGGTGCCGGCGGGCGTGACGTCCTGGTGGTCGATC
>JBBQJG010000099.1:0-17894 GCA_038325725.1 Polyangia bacterium
GTCTACGCAGGCGGCGCGCGTCGCCATCATCGACGGCGCGGGCGTGGCCCTCGCGCGCGCCGAGGAGACGGCCGATCGGCACTCGCCCCACGTCTTGAAGCTGTGCGACGAGGTCCTCGGCGCGGCGGGCCTGACGCCCGCGGGCCTCGACGCGATCGCGTGCGGCGCGGGGCCGGGCAGCTTCACGGGGCTGCGCGTGGGCCTCTCCGTCGTCAAGGGCCTCGCGCTCGCGACGGGCAAGCCAATCCTGTTGATCTCGTCGCTCCAAGCCCTCGCGCTCGATCTCGCACTTGCCGCGCCGGAGGCGCGCGTCGTCGTGCCGTGCATCGACGCGGGCAAGGGGGAGGTCTACGCCTTCGATTGCGCAGTGGCCGACGGCGTCGTCGCCGCGGGCGGAGAGCCGTGGCGCCTCACGCCGGCCGCGCTCGCTGAGCGCTTGAACGAGCTCGCGGGCGCCGTGGTCGGCGGCAACGGCGCCGAGCGCCACGCGGCCTTTCTCGATGGTGCGCTGCCCGCGGGCGCCCGGCGCGCCGTCGAAGGACCGACCGCCCTCGCGATCGGCGCGCTCGTGTTGCCGCGCTTCGCGCGCGGCGAATCCGACGACCTCGAGAAGTCGGTCCCCTTCTACGGACGCCCGCCCGACATCACCCGGAAGAAACCGCCCAGCGTTCGTTGAGACGTTGACGCTCCGAAGCGCGCAATGAGGCGGGATTTCGTGAGATAGTCCGCGTCGCCAGCTTCGCTTCATCCAAGGAGAGTTTTCGATGCGCATGAAAGCACCGGTCGGTTTCGTCGTGGGGGTCTTCGGGTTGGTCGCGGTCGGTGCCGGTGTGCTCTCGCAAGGATGTGGCGGCGGCGGCTCGAAGGCGTGCGACGTCGGCAGCGAAAGCTGTCCGTGCACGAGCGGCGGCATCTGCAACAGCGGCCTCATGTGCGTCTCGAAGACCTGCGTCAACCTCGGCGGAGGCGGCGGCGCGGGCGGCACGACGGGCGCGGGGGGCGCGACGGGCTCGACGGATCCTGACGTCGCCTGCGCCGACGTCAGCAAGTACTGCCAGAAGCTGAACGAGTGCGCTCCGTTCCTTCTCAATGTTCTCTACGGCTCGGTCGACGCGTGCTCGACGCGCCTCAAGATCACTTGCAAGGACGCGTTCACCGCTCCGAAGTCCGGCCTCACGGCGACGAGCATCGCCGCCTGCAGCGCCGCGCTTCCCACCGCGACCTGCTCGGACGTCCTTTACAGAAAAGTAACCGCGTGCCAGCACAAGGGCACCGCAGAGAACGGCGTCGCTTGCGGGACCAATGAACAGTGCAAGACCGGCCACTGCAAGGTGAGCACGACCTCGTGCAGTGTTTGCGGCGAATTCCTCCAGGCCGGCGCGATGTGTCTCGCCGACGATGACTGCGCGGCGGGCATGATTTGCAGCGACGATGGGCACTGCGTGCTGCCGGGCGCCGGCGGCACCACCTGCACGGTGAACCAACCCTGCAGCTACGGCTACTACTGCACCGCGGCCGGCACGTGCGCGGCAACGACGAACGACCCAGGCGGGACGTGCACCGTAGCTGGCAGCTGCAATCTATTTCTCAACCTCTTCTGCTCGACCACGGGGTCTTGCAAGAACATCGGCTTCGTCGCCCCAGGCTCCACCTGCGGCATCGTTGGCTCCGATCTGGTCTTCTGCTCGGGGGCGAGCTGCAACAATCCGGACCCGAACGCGGATCAGGGGGTCTGCGCCTCTCGAGCGAAGGACGGCGAGGCATGCGGCGCTTCGACCACGAACGACCGCGGATGCACGACACCCGCGACGTGCGTCTCGGGCAACTGCAAGCTCCCGAACAGCGCCGCCTGCCTCTAGGCCGCGGCGTTTCGATCGCAGACGCGAGGCCGGTGTTCCGGAATCGCTGAGCCTCCTCGCGACCACATCGCCTTACGCGGGGTGCGTCAACTTGCGCGCGCCACCGACGGGCGCGCGCAGGTCTGTTAGCATGGGTGTCCCATTGCCTGAGCCGATCTGGAGGACCAGCGGTCTAGGGTAACGATGGTGCCGAGTCTGGGAGGGGAGCTTCAACGACCTGGGAGGTCTCCAGTGTTCGACCGCTCGAAACTCATTTCGCTGGCCACGTTCGCCCTTTCTGCGGCGGCGTGCGCGGGCGGTCAAATCGGTGATCGTCCTTCGGGCGGCGCGGGCAACGGTGCCGTCGCGGGCAGCTCGGGTGGCGCGGGCAGCTCCGGTGTCCCCGTCGTTCCGCCAGGAGGCGATCCGAACGGTGTCCTCGGCGGCACGACGACGCCTCCGGCCGCCGTGTTCGTGCCGGGCGGCTCGTCTCTGCGCCGCCTGACGGTCGCGCAGTATCGCAACAGCGTCCGCGATCTCCTCGGCGCCGCGATCACGGTGCCGTCCGATCTCGAAGCCGACACGGCGCTCGACGGTTTCGCGTCGATCGGCGCGGCGCGCGTGCCGCTGTCCGCGATCGCGACTGAGCAGTTCGAGACAGCGGCGCTCGCGCTCGCGCACCAGGCCCTGTCGAACACGGCGACGCGGGTCGCGTTCGTGGGCTGCACGCCCGCGGGTACGACCGACGACGTCTGCGCGCGTGCCTTCGTGACCCGCTTCGGGCGGCGCGTCTGGCGTCGCGAGCTCGCCGCCGACGAGATCACCCGCTACGCGACCGTCGCGACGTCGGCGAGCACGATGCTCAAGGACTTCTGGGGCGGCCTCGAATACGGGCTCGCCGGCCTGCTCGAATCGCCGCACTTCCTTTACCGCGAAGAGCTGGGCACACCCGATCCCGCGGACGCCACGCGCAGCCTCTTTTCGGGCTACGAGCTCGCGAGCCGCCTGTCGTTTCTCGTCGTGAACTCGACGCCCGATGACGCGCTCCTCGACGCCGCCAAGGCGGGCAAGCTCGCGACGCCCGCCGGCCTCGGCGCCGAGGCGCAGCGGCTGCTCGCGCTGCCCGCCGCGCACGACGCGCTCGGCAACTTCTTCACGGAGCTTTACCAGCTCGACGATCTCGACTCGCTCCCGCAGTCGGCGATGGCCTTCCCGCAGCTCACGCCGACGTTGGGCGCGTCGATGCGTGGCGAGACGCTGCACGTGCTCGATGACCTCGTCTTCGGGGGCGCGCAAGACTTCCGCGGGCTCTTCGATACGACGACGACGTACGCGAACGCCGAGCTCGCGAAGGTGTACGGCCTGTCGGGCATCACGGGCACGACCCTGCAGAAGGTGACGCTGCCCGCGAACGGCCCGCGCGTCGGGTTCCTCGGGCAGGCCAGCTTCCTCGCGCGCGGCTCGCACGCCGACTCCGGCTCGCCCACCAGGCGCGGCAAGTTCATCCGCGAGGTCTTGCTGTGCACGGCCGTGCCGTCGGCGCCGCCCGACGTCAACACGACCTTCCCCGTCGACGTGCCGGGCGCCGCGCCGACGACGACGCGCCAGAAGCTCGAGACCCACCGCACGGCGGGCTCGTCCTGCGCCGTCTGTCACTCGGTCATGGATCCCATTGGCCTGGGCCTCGAGAATTTCGATGGCATCGGCGCCTACCGGACGACGGAGGCCGGGCAGGCCATCGACGCGAGCGGCTCGCTCGACGGCGTCGACTTCACCGACGCGCGCGGCCTCGCGGCGGCGCTCAAGAACCACAAGAACCTCGCGTCGTGCGTCGCGCGCGGCCTGCTGCGCTACACGATCGCGCACATCGAGACGACGGGGGAGCAGCCCGTCGTCGACGCCCTCGCGCAGCAGTTCGTGCACGACGGCTACCAGTTTCGCTCGCTCATCGCGAGCGTCGTCGCGAGCGCGAGCTTCCGCTACACGGGGGCGCCGCAATGAAACGGAGCTTCATGAGCCGCAACACCATCATCGATCGCCGCACCGTACTTCGCGGCGCCTTGGGCGGCGTCGCCATCGGCGTCGCGCTGCCGCCGCTCGAGGCGATGTTCAACGGCAACGGCACGGCCTACGCCCAGCAAGGCGGAGGGACCGTCGCCATTCCCAAGCGCCTCGGTGTCTTTTTTTGGGGCAACGGCGTCAAGCTCGACCGCTGGACGCCCCCCAACACGGGCGCGGCGTGGACGCCCAGCCTCGCGCTCGCGCCGCTCATGCCGCTCAAGGACTACGTCTCGGTCGTCTCGGGCATGAGCATCCTCACGGGCAACGAGCGCGGCCACCACGCCGGCACCGTCGGCATCCTCTCGGGCTCGCCCATGGTCTCGCAGCCGCACCCGAACGCGGGTTACGCGTCGACGTTCAGCGCGCCCAGCATCGACCAGGTCGCCGCGGGCGTCATCGGCAAGACGACGCGCTTCAAGTCGCTCGAGGTCGGCATCTCGAAGCGCGTCGACGGCGTCGAGGGCACGACGCTGCACTACCTGTCGCACAACGGACCCGACAGCGCGAACCCGCCCGAGTACGATCCGGCGAAGGTCTTCGATCGGTTGTTCGGCGCCGACTTCGTCGCGCCCGTCGCTGGCATGACGCCCGCGCCGGTAGTCGACGTCACGAAGGCGCTGCGCAAGAGCGTGCTCGACGCCGTTCAATCCGATCTCGCGAGCCTGAGGCTCCGCGTCGGCACGGTCGACAAGACGCGCCTCGACCAACACCTCAGCAACATCCGCGCGATCGAGAACCGCATCGGAAGCGGGGTCGTCACGTCGATGCCCGTCGCGGCGCAGGCGATGTGCAGCAAGCCCACGAGGCCGACGCTGCCCGCCGAGCCGAACGGCCAGGAGGCGATCGACGAGCGCATGGCGGCGATGACGGGGCTCATCACCATGGCGCTCGCGTGCGACCAGACGCGCGTGTTTTCGATCATGTTCAGCGGCAGCGTTTGCGGCACCGTGTACTGGGAGGTCGGCGCGACGAGCGGCCACCACGACCTCACGCACAACGAGGCTGGCGATCAACCGACCGTCCAAGCGGCGACCGTCTTCACGATGAAGCAGTTCGCCAAGCTGCTGACGGCGCTCAAGGGCGTTCCTGAAGGCGCGGGCAATCTCCTCGACAGCTGCGGCATCATCGCGAGCAGCGACGTCGCCGACGGCAAGGAGCACTCGATCACCGACTACCCGATCGTCATCGCGGGCCGCGCGGGCGGCGCGTTGAAATACCCGGGCGTCCACTACCGCTCGATGACGAAGGAGAACACGAGCACCGTGCTGCTCTCGTTGCTCAAGTCCGTCGGTGTGCCTCTCACGCAGTTCGGCGCCATGGGCGGCCACGTCACGAGCGGCTGCGCGGCCATCGAAACGTAGCGAAACGCGCAGCGGGTGCGACGAATCGCCGCCTTTGCCAAAGGTGCCCTGGCCCACTAAAGTAGGGGGCCTTATGGAAGAGCCGAGCCTGCCCGTCATCACCGACGAGGAGACGACCCTCGGGGAGGGGACCCGCCTCGGGAAGTATCAGATCGTTCGGTTGTTGGGCCAGGGTGGCATGGGCGCCGTCTACGAGGCGTTCCACACGGAGATTGGCAAGCGCGTCGCCATCAAGACGCTCGCGCCGCAGGTCGCCGCGATCCCCGGTGCGCGTCAGCGGTTCCTGCGCGAGGCGCAGCTGACGTCGAGGCTCCGGCATCCGCACATCGTCGATCTCACGGACATGGGCACCGAGGGGCGCATCGCCTACTTGGTGATGGAGCTGCTCGCGGGCGAGGATCTCTCGAACCGGCTCGAGCGCGCGGGCGCGTTCTCGCCGCGCGAGCTCGTCGATCTCATGCTGCCCGTGTGCTCGGCGCTCGTGACCGCGCACGAGGCGGGCATCGTGCACCGCGATCTGAAGCCGCAGAACATCTTCCTCGCGTCGGGGCATCACGGCGTCGTGCCGAAGGTCCTCGACTTCGGCATCTCGAAGAGCAGCGACACCGACGCGGCGTCGTCGCTCACGAGCACGGGCTCGGTCATCGGCACTCCGCACTACCTCGCGCCCGAGCAGATCAAGGACGCGCGCGCCGCGAGCGACCAGTACGCCATCGGCGTGATCTTCTACAAGTGCCTCACGAACGAGAATCCGTTCGAGGGCGAGAGCATCTTCGCGGTGCTGCAGGCGATCGTCACGCAGATGCCCGTGCCGCTGCGCGAGCGGCGCGGCGACCTGCCCGACGGCTTCGATCGCATCGTCGAGCGCGCGATGAATCCGCTGCCCTGGGAGCGGTTCGGGTCGGTGCGCGAGCTCGGGCGCGTGTTGCTGCCTTACGCGTCGCCCAAGGCGCGCGCCATCTGGGAAGAGATCTTCACGCGCACGTCGGACGCCGCTGCCGTCGCCGAGCCGCCGCGCGCGAGCCACACGATGCCCATGCCGACGCCCGAGCCGCGACCCCGGCGGCTCGCCGCCGAGCACACGACGGCGAAGGCCCGCTTCGATTCGGGGACGCTCTCGCCCGCCGTGACCGATTCGGGGACCGCGAACCTCGGCGCGGACGCGTCATCGCGCCGCCGCACGATGATCGCCGGAACGCTGCTCGGCGCCGCGCTCGCCGTGGGGGGCTTCCTGCTGTTCACGCGCTCGTCTCATCAGGCGCCAGAGGCGAAGCCGCCGGTGGCCGCCGCGCCGGCCCCCGTCACCCCGCCGCCAGCTGCCGTGCTGCCTCCCGTCGCCGTGACCGTTCCCGTGCAGGAGCCCGTGGCGCCCGAACCGGCCGCTAAAACCGCACCGACGGAGACCAAGGAAGAAGAGAGCGCGAAGACCTCGAAGAAGCGTGAGGTCGCTGCCGAGACCTCGGCCGCGCCCCTTCACCATCGGACGTCCGGTCCTGTGCGTCACGGCGCGGCACGTCCGCATCCCGACGCGCCGGCAGCGTCGCCGCGCAGCCTCAATCCGAACGGCGCGCCCGTCATCGATTAGTCGACGACGCGCGTGGGGGCGCGGCTCACCTGCGCGCCGAGCCTCACGGATCGGCTAGGCCTGGCCGTCGGCCGCGCTCTGCGCTTCTAGAGCGCGACGGTCAGCGTTCGCGCGCGGCGGCACATGCGCGCCGCGAGGTCGACGCCGACCGCGTCGAGTCCCAGCGCGTTCGCGACAGCCAGGACCGTGCCGTAGCCGCAGAACGGATCGACGACGGTGCGGGTCGTGGTTTCGCGCGCGATGAAGCGACACGCGTCGACGCACGCGGCGACGCCCATCGCCTTGACGCCGGGCTGGAAGCCGGCGTCGGGGAGCACGTCGGCCGTGGCGCGCTCGGGCTTGGGGCGCACGCCGCGCGAGTAGCCGAGCAGGTGCGAATAGCTCGCGCGGCCGAACGTCACGGTGCCGGCGGGCTTGCGGCACACGATCTTGTGGAACAGCAGCCGCGTGCCCGCGTCTTCGGCGGCGCGCTGCACGAGCGCGCCCTTGTCGATCCACAGGCCGCCGCGTTTGACGTCGCTCTGGAAGAAGATCGCGACGCCGTCGTCCGGGACGCTGTCGAGCACGAGCCGCGCCGCCGCGCCGAACCAGCGCGTCCACGCGTCGAGATCGAGGCCCGTCATCTCGGCGACGTCGGGCAGCGACGTCACGACGCTGCAGCCCAACAGCTGTCTCGGTCCGCGCGCGCGCAGCCACGGGAGCGCGTCCGTGTGGTGCACCTCGCGCCGCGGCTCGATCACCGCCGGGTTCATGACGCCGGACACTGGCACGCCCGCCGACGCGGCGCTACGGTGGCGCGCATGACGCGCTCGGGGCCGTTCGGAGTCACCGTGGTCGCCGTTCTGATGGCGACGCTCGCCAGCTGCGGTCCGTTCGCCAAGAACACCCTGACGCCCCACAAGTGCACGGGCGATCCGTGCGCGACGTTGGTGTGTCCGGACGGCATGCGTTGCAGCGTGTCCGGGAGCTGCTCGCCCGCGTGCGAGCCCATGACCTACAAGACCTTTTGAGCCATAAATCCCTGGAGTTGCCGGGACGAGCGGACTAGGCTGTGAGGTCGCTCGGCGCCCCGCTCGAGCGCGGAAGATCGCCATGAATATCCACCTCTTCGACACGACCCTGCGAGACGGAACGCAGAGCGAGGGCCTCTCCCTCTCCGTCGAGGACAAGCTCAAGATCACGAAGCTCCTCGATGGCTTCGGCATTCACTTCATCGAGGGCGGCTACCCTGGCTCGAACCCGAAGGACATCGAGTTCTTCCGGCGCGCGAAGTCGCTGTCGCTCAAGCACGCGAAGCTGACGGCCTTCGGGAGCACGCGCAAAGTCGGCGGACGCGCCGACGGCGACCCGAACACGCGCGCCCTCGTCGACGCCGAGACGCCGGTCGTTTGCATCTTCGGCAAGTCGTCCACGCTGCACGTCACGAAGGTGCTCGAGACGACGCTCGAGGAGAACCTCGCGATGATCTCCGACAGCGTTGGCTTCCTCAAGAAGCAGGGCCGGGAGATCGTCTACGACGCCGAGCACTTCTTCGACGGTTATCGCCTCGACCCGAGTTACGCGCTCGCGACGCTCAAGGCGGCCGCCGACGCGGGCGCCGACTGGGTCACGATGTGCGACACGAACGGCGGCAGCCTGCCGAGCTACATCACCGAGGTCATCGGCGTCGTCCGCAAGACGATCCCGACGCGCCTGGGGATCCACTCGCACAACGACAGCGATCTCGCCGTCGCGAACGCGCTCGCCGCCGTCGAGGCCGGCTGCACGCAGGTGCAGGGCACGATGAATGGGTGGGGCGAGCGCTGTGGAAACGCCAACCTCATCTCGATCATCCCGGCGCTGCAGCTCAAGATGGATCGCCGCTGCGTCCCCGACGAGAACCTCGCGCGCCTCACGGACCTGTCGCGCACGGTGAGCGAGATCGCCAACATTCGGCCGCGCGCGCACGCGCCTTACGTCGGGCGCTCGGCCTTCGCGCACAAGGGCGGCGCCCACGTCGCCGCCGTCGAGAAAATCACATCGACCTACGAGCACATCACGCCCGAGCGCGTCGGCAACCGCCGGCACATCGTCGTCTCGGAGCTGTCGGGGCGCGGCAACGTCCGCATGCGCGCCGCCGAGCTGGGCGTCGACGCGCAGGGCAACGAGAAGGCGCTCGTGTCGCGCATCAAGGAGCTCGAGAACCAGGGCTACCAGTTCGAGGCGGCCGAGGGCTCGTTCGAGCTGCTCACGCGCCGCAGCCAGCCCGACTACGTCGCGCCGTTCGAGGTGCTCGACGTCGTCGTGATCTCGGAGCAGCGCCGCGGCACCGGTATGTTCGCCGAGGCGACGGTCAAGCTGAAGATCGGCGACGAGATCTTTCACACGGTCTCCGAGGGCACGGGCCCCGTGCACGCGCTCGACGGCGCGTTTCACAAGGCGCTCAACGCGGCATACCCGCTCGTCGCCGAGGTGCAGCTCGCCGACTACAAGGTGCGCATCCTCGATCCCGAGGCGGCGACCGGCGCGAAGACGCGCGTGTTGATCGAGGCGGCGCGCGGCGACGAGCGCTGGAGCACGATCGGCGTGTCGCCCAACATCATCGAGGCCTCGGCGGCCGCGCTCGCCGACGCGCTCGAGCTGCCCCTCGCGCGCGCGCGCGCCGCGGCGGCGCGGGTGGCGTAGAGTTTTTGAACCGTTGCAACACATCGCAGACATCGCAGACATCGCAGACATCGCAGACATCAGAGGAGATTGAGACGTGAGCACGCCACGCACGTTGTTCGAGAAGATCTGGGACGCGCACATCGTTCGCGCCGCGACGGCCGACACGCCGGCCATCCTGTACGTCGATCTGCACCTCATCCACGAAGTGACGTCGCCGCAGGCGTTCACGTGGCTGCGCGAGCGCAACCTCAAGGTGCGCCGCCCCGAGCGCACCGTCGCGACGATGGATCACTCGACGCCGACGACGCCGCGTAACAAGGAGGGCAAGATCCCCGTCCTCGACAACGCGGCCGCCAAGCAGATCGCGCAGCTCGAGACGAACTGCAGCGACTTCGGCATCGAGCTGTTCGCAATCGGCACTGACGGGCAGGGCATCGTCCACGTCATCGGGCCGGAGCTCGGCGTCACGCAGCCGGGCAACACGATCGTTTGTGGCGACAGCCACACGTCGACGCACGGGGCGTTCGGCGCGCTCGCCTTCGGCATCGGCACCAGCGAGGTCTCGCACGTCCTCGCGACGCAGAGTCTGCTGCAGAACAAGCCGCGCACGCTCGCCATCACCGTCGAGGGCCAGCTCAAGCCGGGCGTTTCTGCGAAGGACATCATCCTCGCCGTCATCGCGCGCCTCGGCATCGGCGGCGGCACGGGCCACGTCATCGAGTACCGCGGCTCGGCGATCCGCGCGCTGTCGATGGAAGAGCGCATGACCGTCTGCAACATGTCGATT
The DNA here is from genome assembly GCA_038325725.1 of Polyangia bacterium. Lineage (GTDB taxonomy): Bacteria > Myxococcota_A > Polyangia > Fen-1088 > Fen-1088 > DASZFV01. Next base: position 10,279 of record JBBQJG010000099.1, read on the forward strand.
GAAGCCGGCGCGCGCGCCGGCATGATAGCCCCGGATGAGGTGACGTTCGAGTACCTCAAGGGCCGCCCGCGCGCACCGCAGGGCGCGGCGTGGGACAAGGCCGTCGCCGAGTGGCGCAAGCTGCCGAGTGACGCGGGCGCGACGTATGACCGCGAGGAGAAGTTCGACGCGGCGACCATCGAGCCGATGATCACCTACGGGACGAACCCAGGCATGGGCATGGCGATCGGCGCCAAGGTGCCGGCGGCGACGAACCCGACGCTCGTCAAAGCGCTCGCGTACATGGGCATCGAGGCGAACGCGCCGCTGCTCGGCCACAAGGTCGACGTCGTGTTCATCGGCAGTTGCACGAACTCGCGCATGTCCGACCTGCGTGAGGCGGCGCTCATTTTCAAAGGCCGCAAGGTCGCGCCGGGCGTGCGCGCGTTGATTGTCCCAGGCTCGCAGCGCATCAAGAAGGCGGCCGAGGCCGAGGGCCTCGATCGCGTATTCACCGAGGCGGGCGCCGAGTGGCGCGAAGCCGGCTGCTCGATGTGCATCGCCATGAACGGCGACCAGCTCAAGCCGGGGCAGTACGCCGTCAGCACGAGCAATCGCAACTTCGAAGGTCGCCAAGGGGCGGGCGGCCGGACGTTCCTAGCGAGCCCGCAGACGGCGGCGGCGGCGGCGGTCACGGGCAAGGTCACGGACGCCAGGAGCCTCACGTAATGGAACCGATCAAAACGTTCACCTCGAAGACGGTCGTTCTCCCGACGGAGAACATCGACACCGATCAGATCATCCCGGCGCGCTTCCTGAAGGCGACGAGCAAGAACGGCCTCGGAGACAAGCTGTTCTCCGACTGGCGCTTTTCGGCCGATGGCGCCGAGAAGCCCGACTTCGCGCTCAACAAGCCCGAGGCGAAGGGCGCGCGCGTGCTCGTCGGCGGCGACAATTTCGGGTGCGGCTCGTCGCGCGAGCACGCGCCGTGGGCGCTCTACGACTATGGCTTTCGCGCCGTCATCAGTACGTCGATCGCCGACATCTTCAAGAACAACTCGCTCAAGAACGGCCTGCTGCCGATCGAGGTCGACGCCGCGACGCAAGCCAAGCTGCTGGCGACGCCGGGCACCGAGGTCACGATCTCGCTCGAGGCGCAGACGGTCACGCTCGCCGACGGCGCCGTCGTGAAGTTCACCGTCGACGCGTTCTCTCGCTATTGCCTGCTCAACGGCATCGATGAGCTCGAGTTCCTCCTGACGCAGGAAGCCGACATCGCGAAGTTCGAAGCGGGCCGCTAGCGCCCCGCTAAGCGCCCCGCTAGCGCCGCAGAGCGGCCCTGGACGGCCTATTGGGTCATTCGCGCCGTCGTCGTAGCGGCGCGCCTGCGACGGGCGCATCATCGAGGGCCGTGAAGTTGATAGGCTCTTGAGCCGTTCGCCAATCCCCCACATCTTGCTTTTGCGCAGGAGGAGACATGTTGGTTCGCCGCTCTCATCTGATTTCCTTGACGTCCGTGCTGTTGCTCGGCGCGTGCTCCGCCTCTGAGCCCAGCCGCCCTTCGGGCAGCGCGGGTAGCGTAGGCAACGCGGGGAGTGTCGGCAGCGCCGGCAGCGTCGGCAGCGCTGGCTCGACGACCCCGTCGGGCGCCGCGGGCAGCGACTCCTCGACGGCCGGCACCGTCGGAGGCGGCGGAACCACGGGCTCCGCCGGGAGCACGGGCACCGCCGGAACGACGACGGGCACGGCGGGCACGACGGGCGCGGCCGGCGCCACGGGGACCGCGGGCGCCATGGGCACGGCGGGCGCCACGGGAACCGCGGGCTCGACCGGCGCTGCGGGCGTGACCGGCGCTGCGGGCAGCAGCGATCCGCCCCCGCCGCGGCCGATCAATGTCACGGGCACGGGCACGTTCAACCAGAGCTTCAACGGCCAGCCGGCCTTCTTCAACCGCGACAAGAAGCCCGCGCAGGGCAAGCTCGTGCTCTTCCTCGGCGGCATCGGCGGCGGCCGCGACCACGGCAGCGGCGGCTTCGACGCGTTCGTCCATCAGTACGGCTTCCATTGCTTCCAGCCGACGGCGGACACGAGCCTCGTCGGCGGCAAGGTTCCGCAGATGTACAAGGACACGCTCAAGACCGACCCGACCAACCACGAAGCGAACCGGCAGGTGGCCGACGCGCGCATGGAGCTGTGGGACGGCAAGGACCGCGTCACCTGGAACACGACGACGCCCGACGAGTCGATCCTCAACGAGACGACGGCGATGGTCAAAGCCTTCGCGGTCAGCGACCCCGGCAGCGACTGGGGCTTCTTCTTGAACGCCGACGGCACGCTGCGCACGACCGACGTCTACGTCGTCGGGTACTCGTGGGGCGCGCAGACATGGTCGATGATGTCGCAGTACGTGCGCTTCGGCCGCGTCATCGCCACGGCGGGCCCCGTCGACGAGGGCTTTCCGAACGGCGCGTGGATGACCGATCGGCCCTCGGCGACGCCCGATGGCAACAAGTACGCGCTCATCGATCAGCAGGCCAACTGGCCGGGCGAGATGAACGCGAAGTTCCTAAACGTCATGAAGGCGGGCTGGACCGGTCCGGTCACCAACGTGACGCCGAACTCGATGCCGGCGTCGTTCACGGCCGACCAGCATCTGTTCGCGATGATCGGCAGCGGCCCCAACTCGCCCGGCGGCCACACCGTCTTCTGCACCGACAACACGTCGAACGGCTGGCTGCCGGTCTGCAAGCACGTCATGGGCGTGGACAAATAACTAAGTGCCGAGTGGCCACGTCGTGGCGCTCGAAAGGCCGTGGACAGCGGCGGCGGTCGCTGTCACGATCTGAAGACGGAGGTTCTGACGCATGGAGAAGATCCGCGTGGCTGTGCAGACCGGGGCTGGGGATGGGGCGGGAGAGATGTCGAGGTTGAGGGCACGACGCGACGAGATCGAGAAACGGCTGTCAGAGCTCGAGCGGCATTTGTCGCTCACGCCCGACGAGCAGGTCGAACGCAGCCAGCTCAAGAAAGAGAAGCTGCGCACGAAGGATCGCCTCACGCAGCTCACGGCGGTCGCCGCCCGCCAGGCCAGCTGACCCGTGTTGGCCACGCGGTGATCGCCGACGCGGAATTTCTCGAGCGCCTTCGCCGCTCGGGGATCCGCGTCGACCGCGAGGGTCGCTTCATCCACGAGGGCGCCGAGGTCCAGCACGAGGGCCTGCGTCGCGCCCTCTTCCGGTGGCTCGACACGGAGCCCGACGGGCGCGTCGTGTTGCGCCTCGACGCAAAACGTTTCGCGTACGTCGACGTCGACGACACGCCGCTCGTCGCGCGCGCGGCGCGGCTCGACGGCGAGCGCGTGTGGCTCGCGCTGTCCGACGGCGCCGAGGAGGCGCTCGACCCGGCGACGCTCACGCTCGACGACGCGGGCGTGCTGCGCGCGCGCGTGCGCGGCGGGCACCTCGAGGCGCGGCTCGCGACGGCGGCCGTGGCCGTGCTCGCCGAGCGCGTCAGCGTCGGAGACGACGCGGCGGGGTGTCCTATCCTGACGCTCGCGGGTCGTCGCTGGACGATTGCCCGGCGCTGACGCCGCTCGCGCGGGCCGCGGACGGCAGCGTCACGGTGAGACGCGCGCCGCCCAGCGGCGCGGGCGCGCCGCTCGCGTGCACGTCGCCGCCGTGGTCGAGCACGATCTTGCGGACGATCGCGAGCCCCAGTCCCGTGCCGTGCTCCTTCGTCGTGACGTACGGGTCGAAGACGCGCTCGCGGTCGCGCGCGGCGATTCCGGGCCCGTTGTCGTCGACGAAGAGGCTCGCCGTTCCGCGCGCGGCGTCGGCGGCGACGGCGAGCGCGACGGAGGGCGTGCGGCCCGCGCCCTCGGCGGCCTGGATGGCGTTCTCGACGAGGTTCGTGAGCACGCGCCTCACGAGCATGCGATCGCAGTAGGCGCCCACGGGCGCGCCGGGCCGCGCGAAGGTCACGAAGGGCTGCCACTCGGGGCGCGCGCGCACGAAGTCGTCGACGACCTGCGCGAGGTCGACGGGCGCGGGCTCGACCTTGGGCAACTTCGCGAAGGCCGAAAAATCGTCGACGAGCCGGCGAATCGTGCCGATCTCCTCGCCGAGGATCTCCTGCGCCGTCGCCAGCAGCTTCTCGTACGCGGCGTCCCCGCCGCGGTACTTCGAGGCGAGCTCTTGAACACTGAGCTGGATCGGCGTGAGCGGGTTCTTGATCTCGTGGGCGAGGCGGCGCGCGACCTCTTGCCACGCCGACACCTTCTGCAGGTATTCCAGGCGCGGGCGCGCCTCGGCGAGCTCGGCGACCATGCGGTTGAAGGTGTGCCCCAGCTCGTCGAGCTCGTCGCGGCCGCGCGGCGACACGCGCACGGTGAGATCGCCTTCGCCGACGCGGCGAGCCGCCTCGCGCAGCGTCGCGACGCGCCCCGTGGCCCGGCGCGCGAGCACGAGGCCGAGGGTCGTGGCCACGGAGAGCACGGCGACGAGCGCGAGGCCCAGGCCGCGGAAGATGCGCGGCAGCACGACGGGCAGCACGCGATCGAGGTCCTGCTCGCGATCCATGGCCTCGCGCAGGCCGAGAAAGTTCGAATAGATCTCCTTCGAGATCCCGAACGTCAGCTCGAGCAGCCGGGGCGCGTTGGGCGGGTCGGCGGGCAGCGCGACGAGGTTGGGCGGCGCCTCGCGGGCGCCCTCGCGGATGTCGGCGGCGGCCGACCACTCGTCGACGACGCGATCGCCGACGAGGATGCGCGCGCGCAGGAGCTCGGGCACCTCGGCGAGCTCGGCGGCGCGGGCGACGGGCATCTCCGAGATCTCGTTCGAGCGCTCGCGGAAGACCTCCTTCATCTGAGTGAAGTACGAGCGGTAGACCTCGAGGGCGCCGCCGAGCGACTGGCTGACGGCCTCTTGGTGTTCGTTCGTGATGCGCGAGACGCGGTCGAGCGTCGCGCGCAGGAGGTAGGCCGCCGCGCCCATCGGCAGCGACGCGACGACGAGCAGCGCGATGAGCACCTTCCACTCGAAGCGCCCGGGCATTCGCGGCAGCTTCATCGCGTCTCCTTGGTGGGTTTGCTCTCGGGCAGCCGCTGCGGGTCGAAGCGCTGCGACTGAAATCGCACCTGGCGATCGCTGTCCTCGATGCGCGGGTTCACGAAGATGCTCACGAACGAGCCGAAGAACGTGTCGCCCGCGCCGACACGCCGCTGACCGCTCGCGGGCTGCGCGATCCAGCGCCGCACGTCGGCGAGCAGCTCCTCCGAGATCGGGTTGAGATCGCCGCGCACGGCGACGACGTAGGCGACGCCGGGGCGCAGGCGCGCGCGCTCGGCGATGGGGAAGGCCCAGAGCGCGGCGGCGCGCGCGATGGCCTCGTCGGCCGTGCGGGCGTCGAATTGCAGATCGGGCCCCGCGCCGCGCGTGACGCGCAGCCGGAAGCGCTCGTCCCAGATGTCGTAGACGATCTCGGTGCGCTGGAACGTGATCGCGATGGGCTCGCTCGCGCCCTCTTCCTGGACGGCGATGCGCAGGAGCACGCGCGTCGCGAAGCCCGACTTGAGCCGCTCGCGGTCCTCGGGCGCGAAGAGGTCCTGCAAGCCGACGCTGGCGACGAGGTGTGTGGGCGACAGCGCGAGCCCGGTCGTCCGCCGCGGGACGCCGTTGCCCGCGGCGCGCGCCGGCGCGGAGAGCGCCACCAGAACGGCGAAGCAGGCGGCCAAGTGAACGACGGCGTGAACGACGACGCGGGGGGCGAAGCGTTGCGCGCGCATCAGAACGAGCTTCGAGACAGGGCGTTGGCGATCGAGATCGTGAAGATTCCCACGTAGGTGTCGAGGCGGAGGCCCAAGTCCGCCGTCAGATCAACGGGCAGGTCGCGCGCCCGAAAAGGCCCCGGCGTATTGAAATCGCCGTCGCTCGCGAGGCCGAGCACGCCGGCCGCCGCAAAGAGATCGCCGCCGTAGACGAGGCCGCGCCGACGCCACACGGGGATCGCGTACTCGATGAGGACGCGCCCCGCGTAGTTGTCGTAGCGGTGACGCGAGATCGACGTGCCGAGGAAGTTGCGCGAAGACAGCGTCGAGAAGTTGATGCCGAGGGCTCGCCGCGGCAGCAGCGGGTTCAGGTCGCCGATGAAGAACTCGTCGAAGTAGGCCGGATCTCCGAAGGCCGCGCCGGCGAGAAGGTGAATGCCCAGCGCGTGGCCGTGCGGCATCTTCGCGTAGAACGACGCCTGCACGAGCGCCTTCGCGAAGGAGTAGCTCGACAGGCCGGGCGCGGTGACCTCGAGCGACGCGACGGCGCGCGCGCCCCCGCGCGGCAGCACCGGGTCGGAGCGCGTGTCGTAGTCGAGCGTCGCCGTCGCCGTCGCGATGCGGCTCGCGCCCTCGTGGATGTCGAAGTCGATCGGTGTCACGACGCCGCCGGAGAGCGTGCGCGTCTGCAGCGTGGGCAATGACCCGCGCACCCACTCGGCGCGCAGGTCGAGGCTGCCGTGCCACGAGTGCGGCAGGGCTCGGTTCGCGCCGATGAGGCCGCCCGCGCGGCGCGTGCCCGCGGCGATGAAGTTCGCGGGCGCGGGATCGTCGTCGGCGCCCGCGACGCGCTGGAAGTCGCTCGCGTCGTTGAAGAGCGCCGTCGCTTGGAAGCCGAGCCCGCCCCACGCCCGCTGCGCGGGGATCGCCGTGTGGAGGCGCAGCCCCAGCCCGCGCTCGGAGCCCGGCACGACGGGCCTCGTCGACACGACGAACCCGCCCCCGAGGTTGATGCCGCGACCGAGGAAGTTCGTCTCCGACAGATCGGCTCCGCCCCAAAAGCGCGTCGCCGCGCTCGTGCTGGGAAAGAGCTCGTTGACGACGATCGAGCCGCGCTCCTCGACCTCGACGAGCAACACGACGCCGCCGCGCTGGGCGCCGCGCCGCACGGACAGGCGCGCGTCGAGGAAGTGCCCGAGCGCGAGCAGCCGGTAGCGCGCCGCCTCGACGCGCGCGTCGGCGGCGCCCACGGCGGTGCCGGGGCGCATGCCCGCCTCGTCGAGCTGTTCGAGGATGAGCGACGCCTTCGTGTGCGCGTTGCCGCGCACCTCGATGCGCTCGATGACGTAGCGCGGTCCAAACGTCGGGTCGACGAACTCGGGCGCCGTCTCGGCGTCGAGCGTCTCCGACGGCGTGTCGACGGCCTCGACAGCTTCGGGCGCGCGCTCGCCTGCCGTCGCCAGGCCGGGTGCCTCGTCCGCGCGCGCGGCCGTCGCGAGGCCGAGCGCGAGCAGCAGGGCGAGTCCCGCGCGCCGACCGATGTGGGTCCCCGCGCCGCGCACCGTGGCTCTAGTTGAGAGGAACGAGCTCGGGCGTGCCCAAATCGTCCGCCTCGTGAAGGAAATCGTCGGAGGGCGCGAGCGCCGTCATGCGCGCGAGCACGTCGCGCAGGCGCAGCTCGTCGGAGCGCGATTCGTAGACCCCACGCAGGTTGTTGAGCATGCGCAGCAAGATCTGCTTGCGCGTCGCCGGCTCGAGCCGGCGCGGATCGATGGGGCCGTCGTCGCCTGTTGCCCGCTGGTACAGCGTGCGCAGATCGTCTTCGTCGAGAGGCACGCCCGCGAACGGATCGATGAAGATCGCACCCCCGCCC
>JBBQJG010000100.1:0-17622 GCA_038325725.1 Polyangia bacterium
AGGAAGGGTTCGTCGTCGTGCCGCCCGAAGCTTGGGGCCCGCAGATGGTCGCGATCGTCGCCGAGCAGCGACGCTGCCTGCCCGCGGCCGACCTTCGCGTCGTCATGCGCCGGCCCCGCTGACGTTGCGGCTGCCGTGGTCGGGGCGGCACCGCTCACCAGCCGGATAGTCCGGGTGGTAGTGGTGCGGCCACGGGCGCGACGGACTCGACGAGAAAAGGCAACCGTTCCTCCGGGCGGCCGAAGAGGTCGTCGCAAAGCGAGCCCGACGACGGCCTCGACGTGTAGTTACGTAGTAGGTACACTGGAGATCATGCATGACGGAGCTCAGGTTCGCGTGGGACCTCCGGAAAGCGTCGGCGAACCAGAGGAAGCACGGTGTCTCCTTCGAAGAGGCTCGGACGGTGTTCGTCGACGAACACGCACTGCTCATCCCAGACGGCGCTCACTCCGACGGGGACGATCGATTCGTCTTGTTGGGGCTGGGCGCCCGCCTGCGCATCCTCGCTGTTTGTCACTGCTACCGCGACGAGAGCCAGGTCATCCGGATCATCTCGGCTCGCAAGGCCGACGTTCGAGAGCGTGAGCAGTACGAGCGACGGAGGAGACGATGAAAAGCTCTTACGATTTTTCCAAGGCGGTACGGAATCCTTACGCGAAGGCGCTCAAGACGCAGCTGACGATACGACTCGACAGCGACACGCTCGGCTATTTTCAAGCGCTGTCTCGCGAGATGGCGGTTCCCTACCAGACGCTGATGAACATGTACCTGCGGGACTGCGCCGCGACCCAGCGCAGACCACAGTGGACGGACCCCGGGGACGCCCCAGGGTCGCGGCGGACGGCGGCGGTTGGTGCCCGCCGCTGAGCCAAGATGTTTCCTCGTCTTCTCGCATGCCTCGTCGCTGCCCTCCTGGGCACTGGGTGCGTGAGCGTCAACGCTCATGTCCTCCCTGATGCTTTCAATCCGGGGGCGGCGGCGTACTCCTGCCATCGGCGATGCGAAGCCACCGCCGCAGGGGACTTCATGGCCCGCTGTATCGACCAATGTCCCGGTGCCACTCGTGTCGCGGCCAAAGGCTGCGCGGAGGTCGCGGTGAGCGAGCGCGATGCGTGCTATCAGACGAGGGACATCTCGCGGACGGCGATCGCGGTCGTGGTGGCGCTGTTTCTTGGTGTGCTCGGCTTCGGCTTCGTGGCCCTGCGCAATGGAACCCTCGCCCACTGAGGTCGGCGACCGAGGCTTGGACATGACGCCGACGATGCGTCGTCCGTTCTTCCTACTGCGCTAGGCTGTCGAGGGACTGATGGATGACAATGACTTCGAGGGCACGCTGGTCCTCGAACGGCTGGCGGAAATCGACAAGGTCGATGAGTTCTTCGAAGCCATCGACTCAGACGACGTCGAGCGCGCCGTTGCCCTGATGAAACAAGCAAAGCTCGATGCGTCTACGATCGCGATCGTCGTCCGGAAGATCGAGGAGAGCGACGGCGAGCATTGAGGGCCGTGAGATAGAGGACGCCCTTAGCGTCGAGATCTTCTCAGCGCGCGCACCGCGAAGACGAGGCCCAACAGCGCGAGCGCGCCTAAGCCCGTAGGGGACTCGCCGCCGAGCGCGCACGCGCAGCCGCCCGAGCCCCCGCCGGGCGGCGTTCCACTCCCCGCCGCGCCCGTCGTGCCCGCGGCGCCCGTCATGCCTGCTGCGCCCGTCGTCCCCGCGGTGCCCGTCGTCCCGGCGACGCTGCTCCCCGCGGCGCCGGTCGTTCCGGCCGCGCCCGCCGTTCCTGCGCTGCCTGCGGCGCCCGTCGCGCCGCCCGCGCCGCTTCCCGCGGCCCCCATCACGCCGCCCGCGCCCGACGCGCCCGCGCCACCGTCCGTGCCCGCCACGCCCGCGTCGCTCGCGCCGCCATCGCCGCCGCTGACCGGCATCGGCGCGCCGATCTTGATCTCGGCCAGCGTGTCGGCCTCGATGAAGTCGTCGAAGTAAATCGTCTCCGTCGACGGTTGCATGAGCACGCGGTGCAGGCCCGTTTGGAAAAAGAGATCGTTCACGTCGTACTTCGTCTTGTGCTTGTAGCCCGTCACGACCTGCTGACCGTCGAACCACATGTCGACGAGCCCCTTCGTCGCGTCCGTCGACCAGTGGACGTGGATGGCGAACTGGTGCCACGTGCCCGCCTTCCACTCGCCCGTCCACACGAGCACCGAACCGAGGTTCGCGCCGGCGGATTCGATGCCGAGCTTGACCGTCGTGCCCCCGCCCGCGCCCACCTTGGGCTCGATCCAAAGATCCATCTGGTTGTGCGACGTCACCTTCGTCTCGTAAAAGACGATCTCGTCGCGCGTCTTGGCGTCCTCGGGCAGGAAGTAGTAGCCCGACAGGTACGAGTCCTTGCCCTCGCCCGTGAGCGTGCTGTCGTGCTTGATGTCGGCGCGGTCTTGGTGGTACTGGCCGAAATCGTCGTCGGGGTGGACGGTGACCTTGCAGGCGAGCTTGCCGGAGTAGACCCGCTCGCCGACGACCTCGATGTTGTTCCGCACGCCGCCGTCGGGGAGCGTCTTCGTGCCGTTCGTCGTCGACGTCCACTCGGACAGGTCGCCCTTCTCGAGCGTCGCCGTCCACACGACGGTCGCGCGCGCGCTCGATGCCGACGCAGCCACCAAAACGAACGCGAGCGCGAACAGCCAGTTCTTCATCGAAGCTCCTCGACGCGGGGGGGGCGAAAGACGCCCGCGGATTCTAGCCGCTAAGTTCGGGTCGGCGCGAGGTTGTTGGACGAAGCGTGCGCGCGCCGCGGCGCCGCTCGCGTCGCGCCGGCCTCGGTCGCGCCGACACGCTCGAGCGCCGCGGCGCCGCTCGCGTAGCTCTGACAGCGCTCGATGAAGGCGCGCGTCGTCTTCGGCATCGGCACCCGGGCGCGCGTGATGAAAAACACGAGGTCCTTTCCGTCGTGCAAGAGCTGCAGCCCATCCTGGGCGCGCTGCCGCTCCGCCATCGTGGGGCGCGCGCGAAGCGTGGGGTCAAACGAGGCCAAACCTTCGCCCGCGACGACGAACTGCGCCCAGACATCGAAGATGTCGGCGTCGGTGTTGAGCGTCTCGCTGCGCGCCTTGGCGGCGTTGGCGAACGCCTCGACGACATCGTCGATCCCCGCGAACATCGCGTTGCCGCGAAACGCGCTGATGAGCTCGGCGCGGATGTCGTCGATCGCGCGCATCGTCATGGCGATCTTCACGTAGCGGCTCTTGTAGAAGTCCTCGATGGGGAACGCGAAGGCCTTGAAGGGCTCGCCCCACAGCTCGTCGATGCCCTCTTCGCCGCTGCGGTGAAGCACCATCGTGCCGAGCGACAGCGCCTCCTGCAGATACTCGCCGCACTGGCGCATCAGATCGTTGTCGCTGCGGATCTCGATCCCCATGGCCTGGATTTCGACGACCTTCCGGAAGACGTCGGTCGCGCGGTTGAACAGCGCGCCCGCGAGCATGGCGCCCTTGATGCGGATCTTGCGCGGGTCCATCTCCGCCGCGAAGGCGCGACGGGCCTCGTCGAGCCGGAAGCCAGGAATGTTGATGCCGTGCTCGACGTGATTGAACAGCCGCCGCGTCAGCGCCTCGATGAGTCGCTTCTTCGCCGACAGCGTATCGGCCGGCACCCGGTAGGCCTTGATCCAGTAGCCGTCGTAGAAAACCCGGTCCTGCTCTTCGAAAGAGCGCTTGGTGCCGTTCCGGATGTCGTCTTTCATGACCTCGTGCCCAGGAAGATGTTACGGGCACGCGTCGTGATGGGAACGGGATCCGAGCGCTTTCCCCGCGCCGCCTGCATTGTTTTCCAAACGGAAAAGCGCCGTTTACGACGGCGAAACCAGCGAGCCACCCGACGTCGTTTCACCAGATGGGCCGGGCGCAAAGAGCCGGCATTTTCGGTCAAGGGGTCAAGTCGATCGCAAAACGGACGATTGGAAATGGGCGCAGGTCCGCGCGTCTCCCGAACCATGCCCATACCCGAGATCACCCGGCAGTTCGCGGAGGAGCCCGAGCCCTTCATCCAAGAGGAAGTGCCCACCACGCGGCGCATCCGCGCGAAGACGTTCACGATGATTCTGTCGCCGTCGCCCAGCCAGGCGATCGTGTCGGCCGTCCGCACGACTGAGGAAGGCCTGGACGCGACGATCGCCGAGGCGCGCGCCGAGCTGCGTGCCTCGGGCTACACCGGATGCGCGTGGTCGATCGGCCCGTCGTGCCGCCCCGAGAACCTGCGCGAGCTCTTGCTGGCGCGCGGGTTCGTGCCCGCGACGCGCCCGCCCTTCGAGCCCGTCATGACGGCCATGGCCATCGCGAGCCCGCCGCCCCTGCCCCGCGCCGGCGTCGAGGCGCGCGTCGTTCGCGACTACGACGAATACGTCCTCGGCATGCGCCTCGCCCTCAAGGCCTTCGGCGAGTCTGAAGAAGAGTCGGCGGCGTGGCTCGCCGCCGCGCCGAAGATGTGGGCGCACGGCTTCGCGGCGAAGCTGACTCACCTCGCGTTCATCGACGGGCTCCCCGTCGGCTTCGGCTGGGTCGTGCCGACGCCCGCGGGGCTCATCCTCGGCGGCAGCGGCGTCGTGCCCGAGGCGCGTGGCAAAGGCGCCTACCGCGCGCTCATCTCGGCGCGTTGGAACGTCGCCGTCGAGCTCGGCACGCCGGCCCTCACGATCCACGCGGGCGCCATGTCGACGCCGATCCTGGAGCGCTGTGGCTTCGAGACGATCTGCCGCGTCGACCTGCTCGACGATCGTCCGCTGTGGAACGAGACCGAGAGCCAGCGCGACCGCGCCCCCTAGCCGAGCGTCCCGAGCGTAGGCGCTACGGGCGCGACAGACGGACCTTGAGCCCATCGCGCGGCGGCGGCGGCACGAGGCTCATGTCGAGCGACAGATCCTGCCCGGGCGAGAACGCCCAGCGCGTCCCGCCGCGCAACAGCTCGACGAGGAACACCTGCAGCATGAGCGGCGCGAGCTCGTAGCCGGCGCACTTGTGACCGTGCGTCGGGCTGCCGGCGCCATTGGGCACGAACGCGTGCGCGTGACGAAGGTGCTCGTGCCGCGCCGCCGAGAAGCGCTCGGGGTCGAACGTCTCCGGTTCGGGATAGATCTCCGGTCGGATGTGAGAGGAGCGAATCCCCCACAGCACCATCCAGCCGCGCGGGATGCGGTGGCCGGCGAACGCGAAGTCCTCCCGCGCCTTTCCGAAGAACACCTGCACGACGGGCGACAGACGGCGAAGCTCCGCCGTGACCTGGTTCAAGTACGTCGCGCCCGCGATCGTCTCGAGCGTGAGAGGTCCGGGGGGCAGCGCGGCAATCTCTCCGCGCAGGCGCTCGCGAAGGTCCGGGTGGTCGTCGAGCTGCCGCACGGCCGTGACGAACCACGCCCACACGATGAGCCCGGCGACGACGATGTGGTGCAGCTCGCGCTTCGCTTCGTCGACGGAGATTTGACGGCCGTCGCGCGCCGAGCGCGCCGCGAGGATGCGCCCCAGGCCGTCGTCCTTCGGGTTCGCGAGGTGGTCGCGAATGTTGTCCGCGTAGACGGCGAGGATGCGCCCGAGGGCGGCCTTGGCGCGCGTGTACTTCGTGCCCGGCAGCGGAATGGGCAGGCTCGCGAAGCCGCCGCCCACGATCTCGTAGTCGCGAGCGACGGCGTCGAGCGCCGGCCCCGCGGACATGCCCAGCACCGTTCGGCAGATGCTCTCGATGGCGAGACGCTTGAACCCGGCGAGCCACGAGATCTCGTCGCCCGTGGTCCACGTCGCGAACGACGAGCGGGCGAGCTCGTGCAGCGTCGGCAGGTAGCTCGCGAGCGCCTCGTGCGTGAACGCCGACATGACGAAGGCCTTGCGCTCGACGTGCTCCGCGCCGTCGAGGACGGGCAGCGAGCTCCCGCCGAACAGCGTCTGGATGTGAGCGGGCATCGCGCCCGCGCGCTGGATGTGGGCCTGGTCGATGAACGCCTCGCTCGCGTCGGGCCCCGAGATCACGGCGGTCGGCCGCCCGAGGATCTTGGTGCGAAAGACGGGCCCGTACTTTTTCGTTCTCTCCTCGACGAAACCGAAGCCGTCTCTGAGCAACTGGGACATCTCGCCGAAGTACGGCAGGCCCGTCGTGCCCGGCGGTAGCGAAAGCTTCGCGAGGTCCACGTCGGCGCTCATCTGTCCCGTCCTGGGCGCCGTCAGAACGATCCGCTGAGCAGCAACGCCGCGCCGTCGGGGCCCACCGAAGGCGCGAGCAACGCCGTCGCGCCGGGGGCCGTTCCGGCGTCGTGCGGCGACTTGCTCCAGCCCAAATAGTAAAGGACGGCGCCACCCGCGATCGCGACGCCGCCCGCGGCGAGGCCCACGACGCTCATCGTGCTCGCCGTCTTGTAGTCGGAGTCCTTGCTGGGCGAGTACGTCTTCGCGGCGAGGGCGTCGCTCTTGATCGAGCTCGCGCGCCACGCGAAGAAACCACCCACGCCGGCGAGCACGACACCAACGCCGCCCGTGACGACCCCCGCCACCTTGAGCGTGTGCACGAGCTCGGGGTCACTCGGCGCGGGCGCGGATTCCGTGACGATCCCCGACGGGGTCGCGACGGGCGCCGCGGCCGTCTCGCTCGGCGGCGCGCCGGGCACCTTCGTCTCGACGGGCGCCGGCATCGGCGTCGTCGATGTGGGCGTCGTCGTCGCGGGCGCCGGTGGATTGAGCGCCTCCTGGCGCTTGCGCTCGGCCTCGGCGGCGTCCGCCTTCTTGCGCTCGTCCTCGTCCTTGATCTGGCGCTCGAGCACGACGAGGCGCGCGCGCGCCTCCGTGGCGGCAGCGGCCTGCGCGCCCATCCCGATGTACTTCTTGTAGAACTCGATCGCCTTGTCGCGGTTCTTGAGCTCCTCGTAGCCGCGCGCGATGTTGAACAACACGCCGGCGCGCGGGTCGAGCTTGTAGCCCTCTAGAAACTCTTGGATCGCGAGGTCCAAAGCGCCCGCGCGGTAGTAAGCCTTGCCTTGGTCGTAATGGACCTCGGCCTGAGCCTTCTTGCTCTCGGTCACCTTGCTCTCGGCCGTCTTGCTGTCGGCGGCGAGCGCCGGACGCGCGAGCGTCGCCGCGAACGCCACGAAGAAGACGACGAGGGCGAGCCTCGCGAAACTCGAATGCCTGCTGTTCACGATCACACTCTCCCCGCGCTAGAAGTCGACGAGATCGCCCCAGTCACGCTTCTTCTTCCCGCCAGCCTTGCCCTTGCCGTCGTCACCGCCCGACGAGCCCGATTTTTCGTGACCGCCGCTCGAGGACTTGCCCGCGTGCGCCGCGCCCGGCTTCGCCTCGGCCGCGACGACCGGCGCCGCCTTGGCGACCGCCGTGAGCGTGACATCGGACTTTCCGTCCTCGAGCAACGGCACGGCGACGCGCTGGTCTTCGTAGCCCTCGTGCTTGACGACGAGGTCCAGCTCCTTCGAGCTCTTCGCGAGCGCGACGTGGAACGGCGTGCGTCCCAGGAACGCGCCGTCCTCGGCGCGAATCACGGACGCGCCGGGCGGCGTCGACGTGACCTCGACCTTCACCGTCGCGAGCGCGGGCGCGACGGGCGCCGCCACGGGCGCCGCGGTCGCCATGGGCGCCTCGGCCTTCTTGCCGCCGCCCAGCACGGCGACGGCGATGCCCGCGATGGCGAGCACGCCCACGCCGATGCCGATCAGCATCTTCTTGTTGCTGGGCGGGGGCAAGTCGAGCTCGGGCCCGAGGCCCGGGTTCGTGATCTGAAAAGCGCCCGCGCCCGCCTTCGGTGCCAGGGACCGGTTCGAGCGTAGCTTGCTGCGGCCCGTGCCGCCCGCGCGCCCGACGGCCGGAATCCGCGTGACGTTGTTGAGCGCCTCGGGGTTGATCGAGCCGAGCTCCGCCTCTACCTCGCTCATGTGCTGAAAGCGCGCCGACGGCTCCTTTTCGAGCGTCTTCATGACGATCGCCTCGAACGCGCCCGGCACCGACGGGTTGATCGAAGAAACCATCTCGGGCTCTTCGATGATGTGGGCCGTGATGAGCTCGCCGAAGCCGTTGCGCACGAACGGCGGCTGCCCGCACGCCATCTCGTACATGATGCAGCCCATCGCGTAGATGTCGGAGCGGTGATCGATCTCGCCGCTGCCGCGGCACTGCTCGGGCGACATGTACACGGGCGTGCCCATGACGGTGCCCGTGCGCGTCTTCATCGACACGTTGTCGTCGGAGGTCAGCTTGGCGATGCCGAAGTCGAGCACCTTCACGCGATCGCCCGTGGGCGTCGCCGGATCCGGCACGACGAAGATGTTGTCGGGCTTGACGTCGCGGTGAACGATGCCGCTCTTGTGGGCCGCGCCCAGCGCCGAGGCGAGCTGCCACGCGATGTCGACGACGCGCCCGAACCCGAGCCCCTTTTTCAGCAAGTCCGTGAGCGATTCGCCCTGGAGGAACTCCATGACGATGTAGGCGTTGCCCTTGACGTGGTAGCCGAAGTCGTAGACGTCGACGATGCCGGGGTGCTGGATCCTCGTCGCGGCCTTGGCCTCGTTGAAGAAGCGGCCGACGATCTCCTGGTTGGCCGACAGCTCGGGAAGCAGCAGCTTGACGGCGGCCTGCTTGCCCATGAGCTCGTGCTCGGCCGCATAGACGACGCCCATGCCGCCCGCGCCCAGCTGCCGGATGAGCTTGTAGTTGCCGACCTTGGTCCCGATCAACGGATCGGTCTTCGCCGCGTCCTCTTTCGCCGAATCGCTCATGGCTAGCCTAGGCGCGGGATTTTATAGGGACCTGGCCAAACTTCCTAGTCCGGGCCTACACCGGGACCGACCCTGGGGCTTGTGGCGGCCTGTTTCTTCAACGAAAATGATCGCCCACATGCGTATCCTTAGCTTGCGCGGGCGTTGGTTGGTTCTGGGTTTGGTGCTCGCGGCGGCCGGTTGCGGCGGGATCAGTTATCCCGAGCAGCTCAAGTGCGGCCCCAAGGGCGAGTGTCCCTCCGGTCAGAAGTGCGACCCGAAGGACGGCATGTGTTACCTGCCCCAGCATCTGCCGGACGCAGGTGGCGGCACGGCCGGCACCGACGGCGGCGCGGGCGGCGCGGCCGGTACGATGATCGACGCGGCCGCGGACGCGCCCGTGACCAACCCCGACGCGATGACCGACGGCGGCGGCCCCGACGGCACGACGTGCAAGCCGACGACGTGCCTCATCCAGAAGAAGGATTGCGGCAAGCTCCTCGACGGCTGTGGCGGGAAGCTCGACTGCGGCATGTGCGGCACCGGCATGGCGTGCGGCGGCGGCGGCCCGAACCTCTGTGGCGCCATGACCTGCGCGCCCACGACGTGCGCGACGAAGGGCATGAACTGCGGCCTCGTCTCCGACGACTGCTCGAGCATTCTCGATTGCGGCTCGTGCGGCGCGCTCGGCTCGTGCGGCGGCGGCGGCAAGGCCAACGTCTGCGGCTGCACGCGCACGACCTGTCAAGCGGCGGGCAAGAACTGCGGACAGATTCCCGACGGCTGCGGCGGCGTCCTCAACTGCGGCTCGTGTGGCACCGGCATGACCTGCGGCGGCGGCGCGACGGCCGGCGGTGACGCGGGCGCGGGCGCCCCGGGCGTCGCCAACGTGTGCGGCGTCGGCGACTGCACGGCGAAGGCTTGCTCCGGCAAGGACTGCGGCTACCTCTCCGACGGCTGCGGCAAGCTCATCAACTGCGGCGGCTGCGCCGCGCCCGAGATGTGCGGCGGCAGCGGCAAGCAGAACCAGTGCGGCTGCGTCGCGACGACGTGCCCCGCCGAGGGCAAGGACTGCGGCATGCTCCCCGATGGCTGCGGCGGTCTGCTCAACTGCGGCACCTGCGCGGGCGCGCTCGTGTGCGGCGGCGGCGGCCCCAACCAGTGCGGCACGAAGGTCTGCACGCCGACGACGTGCGTGAAGGAAGGCCGCAACTGCGGCCAACTCCCCGATGGCTGCGGCGGCACGCTGCTCGAGTGCGGCGCCTGCAAGGCTCCGCAGACGTGCGGCGGCGCGGGCCAGGACAACGTCTGCGGTTGCGCGGCGACGACGTGCGCGGCGGCGGGCAAGAACTGTGGCTCGATCGCGGACGGCTGCGGCGGCACGCTCGAGTGCGGCGCGTGCATGGGCTACGACAAGTGCGGCGGCGCCGGCGCGGTGAACGTGTGCGGCTGCAAGGCCGCGACGTGCACGACGCTCGGCAAGAGCTGCGGCAAGGTCCCCGACGGCTGTGGCGGCACGCTCGACTGCGGCGCCTGCGCCGCCGACAAGTTCTGCGGCGGCGATGGCGTCGCGAATGTCTGCGGCGCGACGCCCTGCACGCCGACGACCTGCACGGCCGCCGGCAAGAACTGCGGCCCCGTCTCGGACGGCTGCGGCGGAACGCTCAGCTGCGGCACCTGCACGGCGCCCCAGACCTGCGGCGGCGGCGGCTCGCAGAACGTCTGCGGCTGCACGGCCACGACGTGCGCCGCGCAGGGCAAGATCTGCGGCTCGATCCCCAACGGCTGCGGCGGCACGATCGATTGCGGCGCCTGCGCCGCGCCCAACACCTGCCAAGGCGCGGGCATCCCCAACGCCTGCGGCTGCACGCCGACGACGTGCACGATCGCCGGCAAGAACTGCGGCACGATCCTCGACGGCTGCGGCAACACGCTCAACTGCGGCTCGTGCGCTTCGCCCAAGTCCTGCGGCGGCGGCGGCATGCAGAACCTGTGCGGCTGCACGCCGACGACGTGCGCCGCGCAGGGCAAGAACTGCGGCTCGCTCTCCGACGGCTGTGGCGGCACGCTCAGCTGCGGAGCCTGCACGGCCCCCAACAGCTGCGGTGGCGGCTCTGGCGGCCTGAACGTGTGCGGCTGCACGGCCACCGTGACCTGCGCGGGCAAGTGCGGCTCCATCGACAATGGCTGCGGCCTCAAGCTCGACTGCGGCGGCTGCGCGTCGCCCCAGAGCTGCGGCGGTGGCGGCGCGGCCAACATCTGCGGATGCACGCCCACCAACTCGTGCACGGGCAAGAACTGCGGCACGATCGCTGACGGCTGCGGCAACACGCTCACCTGCGGCGGCGCCTGCCCCGCAAACCAGATCTGCGGCGGCGGCACGCCCAACGTCTGCGGCACGGCGCCCTGCACGCCGGCGACGTGCGCCGGGAAGACCTGCGGCTCGCTCTCCGACGGCTGCGGCGGCACGCTCAACTGCGGCTCTTGCACCGGGCCCCAGAGCTGCGGTGGTGGCGGCGTCATGTACCAGTGCGGCTGCACGCCCTCCGTCAGCTGCACCGGAAAGTGCGGCTCGATCCCCAACGGGTGCGGCGGCATGATCGACTGCGGCACCTGCGTCGCGCCCAATTCGTGCGGCGGCGCCGGCACGCCCAACATGTGCGGTTGCACGCCCTCGGGCAGCTGCACCGGAAAGTGCGGCTCGATCCCCAACGGGTGCGGCGGCATGATCGACTGCGGGACCTGCGCCTCGCCGAACACGTGCGGGGGCGGCAAGGTCGCCAACGTCTGCGGCTGCTCGCCCACCAATTCGTGCGCGGGCAAGAACTGCGGCACGATCTCCGACGGCTGCGGCAACACGCCGAACTGCGGGAGTTGCACGCTGCCGCAGACGTGCGCCGGCGCCGGCGTGGCCAACCTCTGTGGCTGCACGCCCACGACGTGCCCGGCGCTCGGCAAGAACTGCGGCAGCGTCGGCGACGGCTGCGGCGGCTTCCTCGACTGCGGCACCTGCACGGCGCCGCAAACCTGCGACGGCGCGAACGTCTGCAGCTGCACGGCCGCGCTCCAGCCAAACGCGAAAGGCACGACCGCCGGTCTCTTCAAGGACTTCAACGGCGGCTTACTGACGAAAAACTACGCGTACTTCGGCGAGGCCTTCACGCTCCCCACGGGGAGCCCGAACATCACCGCCCAGGCGATCCAGCTGCGGGGCCTCTATACCGTCGGAGAAGCCGACCAGACGATCTCCGTGGGGATCTTCCCGGACCTCGCCAGAGGCAGCGGCCCGGACAGCGCCAACCCGCTCTGGTCAGCCACCTTCGTCCTCGGAAAGACGGGCTTCGTCGAGAGCAACGCGACGACCGCGGCCTCCGCGACCCCGTCGGACTTCGCGATCTCGAAGCCCTTCAAGATGATCGCCGGCACGACGTATTGGCTCCTCACGTCGACGACGGCCAACGGCGTGTCGCTGCTCGGCTACGACGGGACCAAGACGGGCGGCGACGCGATCCCGACCGGCGTCGTGGCGACGAGCACCACCTTGACCCCGACGTGGACGACGTCGACCGCGGTGGCCGACCTGTTCATGATCATCAACCCCTGCAACTAGAAGGGGATGGGCCCGAACAGGTAGAGGCCGGAGTCTTTCGCGCCGGCAACTTCAGCGCGAAAGATGACGTGCAGGGAGCCGGGCGCCGTCGCGTCGTTCACGAGCGTCACGGGCGCCGTGACGTTGGCGTGCACGCGAAAGCCCCCCGCCGCCGCGACGTCACCGAGCGGCGCGGGCGCGATCTTGAGCGTCACCGTGCGCGCGTTGTCGTCGCGCGCGTCGCCGAAGACGATGCCGCGTGACCCGACGATCGACAGGAAGCCGAGGCTGCGCGCGTAGCGCGTCCGCGGCGCGCAGCTGTCGGGCGACGCGAAGAGGCCGTCACGCGCGCCGCCAAAGCCGGGACGCGGCTCGGACCACAGCAGCGCCCCTGCGTCGTCGAGGAAGGACAGCTCGCTCGCCTCGGGCGCGGGCGCTGGATTGAGAGCGCACGTCGCGAGATCGGACACGCGGATCGAACGCGCGCGGAAGCTCGGATCGACCCACGCCGTGTAGCGCAGGTCGGGCGACACGAGGATGCCCTCGAGGGCGCCCTGGTTCTGAAAGACGGTCAGCGCCGTCGCGGGGTGCTCGCGGTCGCGCAGCAACTGAAACGCGTGGCCGCCGGCGTTCGACTTCACGCGCAGCAGGAGCGCCGTGTCGGCGACGCCGCGGCCGATCGGCAGGAAATCGACGACGTTCGTCGCGAGCACGAGCTCGTGGCCGCCCGTCGGAAAATCCGCGCTCAGCAACGATGCGGACGCCTTTGGCCCGCGGAAGAAGAAGACCTTTTTTCCGTCGTTCGCGATCGTCCACGGCTGCACGTCGCTGACGATCTTCGTCGGCGACAGGCCCTTGCTGACATCGCGCACCGAGATCGCGAAGAGGCTCTGCGAAAGCGGCGTCGCGGCCTCGGGCACGGAGATCGCGAACGTCTGGCCATCGGGCGCGAAGCCGAGCTGCCACGCCACCGTGCCGTCGCCGCGCAGCGGCCAGCGCCCGGGCAGGGCCGCGAGCGGCGGCCCCGCGACATCGGCGAGGAAGCCCACGCGCAGCACGACGTCCTGCGGGTTCGAGGGATCGCCGCGCGGAGCGTCGAGGCACACGGCGACGGGGGCCGCGACGTTGCCGCCGCACACGGTGGCCTGCGACGCGAGCGTTCGCGGCGCGAGCCAGCCCGGCCGCCACGCGTAGACCGGTCCGACGAACGGCTGCGATGGCGTGAGCCCCTCGGGCGCGTCGGCGTAGAAGATGAGCGTGTCGCCCTCGAAGTCGTTGCCGTAGGGCGCCCACAGCGTCTTCGTGAGGCGCACGCACGCGGGGTCCTGGCCGTTGCACGTGAGTGCCGCGCCGCCCGCGGCGGCGCTCACGTCCATGACCCACAGCTCGGTCGATCCGGCGGCGGCCCCGGGCAAACGAAACGCGCACCAGCGGTGGCCGTCGCCCGAGGCGGGCTCGGCGTGAGAGCACGCCGTGCGGCCCGCGCCCGTGAGCGTCGCCGTGCCGTCGAGCAAGCGGCGCGGCGGCGCAACGCCCGTCGGCAAGGACAGGCCGAGCAGCTCGTCTTCGACGGGCGCGGCTTCCGGTGCGCCCCCGTCGGACGGAGCGGGCGCGTCGACGGCGGCCGCGTCGCCGTGGCCCGCGTCGCGACCTGCCTCCACGCCGCCGACGAGCGCGCGGCCGCCCGAGCACGCGAGCAGGCCGAGGCACGTGCCCGCGATCAGCCTCGTCGTCCCGCGTGCCCCCGCGCGCCTCGCCATCGTGAGGCGACCTTAACGCATCGGCGCGCGGGTCGGTTCAGAACGGGTTGATCGTCAGGTCTTCGGACAGACGACGCTTCTTATGGGTCGTGTGGCTTCGCGCCGCGGCCTCCGCGGCCTGCGGCGGCGATGCGATCGGAGCGGCGACCGGAGCGAGAACGACAGGCTCGGCGACGGGAGCGGCGCGTGGCGCCACGGGCGTCGGGGCCGCTGGCGTCGCCGCGGGCGCGACGGCAACGCGCGGCGCCGACACGGCGCGGTGGCCCAAGCTCACCGCGGCGATGATGGAGATCGCGGCCACCGCAAGCGCCGCAGCTCCGATCGTGAGCACGCGCCGCGAGCGTCGCCGCGAGGCGCCCTCGCCTTCGGACGCGATGACCCCGAAGGGCGGCGCCGGCGTCCGCACGCGCGGCAGCGGCCCCGACGGCTCGATGACCTCGATCTCCACCGAGCGGTGAGAGAACTCGCCCGAACCATTTTCGCCCCGCGGCAACGCGTCGAGCGAGACCGGCCCCGAGACGGCCGCGCTGAAGAGCGACTCCGGAATCTCGGGCACCTCGACCGACAGCGAGCTCGACTCCTCGGCAAAGAGGTCGTTGAGAAAAGCCCGCAACGTCTGGCTGTCGCAGCGCGCTTCGCGCAGCACACGATCGCAATCGAGCGCCATCGCCTCGGCCGTCGGATAGCGCGCCTCGCGATTGCGCTCGAGCGCGCGCAGCACGATCGCGTCGAGCTCGGGGGAGATCTCTGGGCGCAACGAAGACGGCTTCGGCACCGGCTTCGTGAGCACGTTGCGCAGCGTCTCGACCTCGTCCTTGCCGGCGAACAGCCGCCGCCCGACGAGCATCTCCCACAAGGTCACGCCGAGCGCGAAGACGTCGGTGCGACCGTCGATGTCGACGACGGCGCGCGCTTGCTCGGGCGACAGATAGCCGAACTTGCCTTTGACGCCGCCGTCGCCGTCGCGCGCGCCCGCGGCGGCGGCCCCCACCTTCGCGATGCCGAAGTCGAGCACCTTCACGCCGCCCGCGTAGAGCAGCATGATGTTCGACGGCGTGACGTCGCGATGAACGATGCCGAGCGGCTGCCCCGTCGCGCTGCGCAGCGTGTGCGCGTGGTGCAAACCGATCGCGGCCTCGCGGGCAATGAAGGCCGCGATCGCGGGCGGCACGGCGACCTTCGCGGCGCGCAGCACGCGCATGAGCGACGAGACGTCCTTGCCGACGAGGTACTCCATCGCGAGGAAGTACGTCCCGCCGACGTGCCCGAAGTCGTAGACCTGGACGATGTTCGGGTGGTTCAGCAGCGCGCTGATGCGCGCCTCGTCGCAGAACATCCGAATGAACGTCGGCGACGCCGCCTTCTCCGAGAGGATGCGCTTGACGACGAACGTCCGCCGAAAGCCCTCCACGCCCCGCGTGACCGCGCGGTACACCTCGGCCATCCCGCCCGTGGCGAGCCTGTCGACCAGGAAGTAGCGCCCGTACTTCTCGAGGCGGTCCGGGAGAACCGCGACCGAGAGGCCAGGCACCGAGGACGTTCCGATCTCCATCCGAAGCTCGGCTCATCGACGGTTCGGCCATCGATGGTGAGCGGAAATATTGAGAAATCCGACTATTAGACCTCAAAGGGCAAGGCGCCTTACGGAAAGACAAATGTAAACAACATTTTGGGATATTCCCAGGTAAGTGCCTGGATTCATTGTGACTACAAATTCACACCTCCGTTGCTCCGGGTAGACAACCTCGGTCGGGAGATCGACACTCGAACCGGCCCCCCCTTGGACAAATCAGACGACACGGCTGGATCGCCGGCCCCGGGAGCTGTCCGCCCCGACGAGACGCGTGTCGCCCGTGACCTCCGCACGGTGACCGCCTTCCTCGACTCGATCATCGACAACCTGCCCGCGATGCTCTTCGTCAAGGACGCGGAGACGCTGCGCTTCGAGCGGTACAACCACGCCGGTGAAGAGCTCGTCGGACGGACGAGCGGTGAGCTGCTCGGCAAGACGGATTTTGATTTTTTCCCGCCCGAGCAGGCGACGTTCTTCCAGGAGAAGGACCGCGAGGTCCTGCGCAGCGGCAAGCTCCTCGACATTCCCGAAGAGCCCATCCAGACCCCGCGCGGTGAGCGCTGGCTGCACACGAGGAAGATCCCCATCCTCGGGCCTGACGGCGAGCCACGCTACCTGCTCGGCATCTCGGAGGACATCACCGATCGGAAGAACGCCGAGGCGCTGCGCACCGAGGCGCACCGACAGCTCGAGCTGCGCGTCGAGGAGCGCACGGCCGAGCTCACGCGCGTCAACGACGACCTGCGCAAGCAGATCGCCGAGCGAGAGCGCGCCGAAGAGGCCCTGCGGCGCAGCGAAGAAGAGCTCCGCCAATCGCAGAAGATGGAGGCCATCGGGCGCCTCGCGGGCGGTATCGCGCACGACTTCAACAACCTGCTTTCGATCATCCTGTCGTACAGCGCGATGATGATGGAGGCGTTGCCCGCCGAGGATCCGCTCCGCGCCGACGCAGAACAGATCGCGATCGCCGGGCAACGCGCGCGCGATCTGACGCGGCAGCTGTTGGCCTTCTCGCGGCGCCAAATGATGCGGCCCGAGGTCCTCGATCTCACCGAGGTCGTGCGCGGGCTCGAGCCGATGTTGCGCCGCGTGCTCGGTGAAGACATCGAGCTCACGATCGCGCTGGCGCAGCCGACGTCGCTCGTGAAGGCCGATCCGGGGCAGATCCAGCAGATCCTGATGAACCTCGTCGTCAACGCGCGCGACGCGATGCCCGAGGGCGGCAAGCTGTGGATCGAGTCGTCGGACGTGTCGCTCGACGAAAAGCAGCTCCCGGCGCACGTCCGCGCCCACATGGGCGTCGCGCCCGGTCCCCACGTCTGCATCTCGGTGAGCGACACGGGCGTCGGCCTCGATGAAGAGACCCAGGCCCACATCTTCGAGCCGTTCTTCACGACGAAGCCGAAGGGCAAGGGCACGGGCCTCGGCCTGTCGACGGTGCTGGGCATCGTGCAGCAAAGCGGCGGGCACGTCGGCGTCGACAGCACGCCGGGTCAGGGGGCGACGTTCAAGATCTTCCTGCCGTGTACGACCGAGCCGCTCGCCCCCGTGCCGCCCCCGCGCGAGCGGCGTCCCGCGGCGTCGAACAAGGGCACCGAGACGGTCTTGCTCGTCGAGGACGAGGGGCAGCTGCGCGTGCTCGCGCGCGACATCCTGCGCAGCGCCGGTTATCAGGTGTTCGACGCGCCCAACGCCGCCGAGGCCATCAAGATCTCGCAGCGCCACGCGGGCCCGATTCACCTGCTCGTCACCGACGTCGTCATGCCGCACATCGGAGGCCGCGAGCTCGCGCGGCGCCTCGCGACCGAGCGCCCGCGCATGCGCGTGCTGTACATGTCGGGCTACACCGACGACGCGATCGTCCACCACGGCGTCATCGATCCGGGCATCGCGTTCCTCCCGAAACCGATCACGCCCGACACGCTTCTCGAGAGAGTGCGAGAGACCATAGACTCTCCT
>JBBQJG010000101.1:0-17534 GCA_038325725.1 Polyangia bacterium
GCCGTGTTGGCCAGGCGCACCTGTACGGGCTCGGTCTCGGGCGCCTCGAGCGCGCCGGCAGAGCCGATGCCCGAAGCCTCGCCCGTCCGCAGCGAGCGGCGCCCGACACCGTCCTCGAGCCACAACGTTCCGTCGAGCACGGCCACCATGGCGGCGCGAGGCGCGGCGACGTTCATTTGCGCGACGCGCGTGCCCGGCCCCGCGACCATCAACGCGATCGCCGCCGTGCTCGCGACGGCGCCGAGTGTGAGCGCCGCGCGGCGCGCGAAGCGCCAACGCCGCGTGCTCGTGTGAACGCGCGAAGCGTGCGCCCGCAGCTGCGGGACGACGCGCTGGCGCCGGGCCGAGCGATCGCGCGCGGGCGGCCCGCCCGCCGGGAGCGCCTCGATGTACGGGGACAGCGCCTCGACGTCTTGGTGCCCCTCCACTATTTCACGCGTGGCCATTCGTCTTTCCTTCTTTGCGAGCGATGAACTCCAAAACGTCCTTGCGGCCACGCACGAGGCGCGATTGCGCGGCCGCGACGGTGACACCCGTGAGCGTCGCGATCTCGGCGAGGTCGTGTCCCATGATGTCGTGAAGCACGACGGCTTCGGCGCGCGTGCGGTTCACAGCCGCGAGCGCGCCCAGGAGACGTTCGACGCGGCGGCGCGTGTCGGCGAGGCGCTCGGGCGTGCGGCCCTCTTCGGCGACGAGCTCGAGCGCTTGGTGGCCCGTGCTGCGATCGAACAGCTTCCGCTCGCGCGTGCGCGCCCGCATCGTGTCGATGGCCAGGTGCTGCGTCACGAGCGTCGCCCACGAGCGCAGGCTGCAGCCGTTCGAGAAGCGCCCTTTGACGATGGTCGTGATGACGCGCTCGAGCGCCTGCTGCGCGAGATCGTCGCGCTCGAGATCGCCCGGCCCCATCAAGCGGTAGAGCACGGCGTCGACGACGTCCTCGACGCGGTCGTAGACGACCTCGGCCGCCCACGCATCCCCGGCCGCGAGCGCACGGCACAGCTCGATGTCCGTCAGCTCGCTCCCGCGGGACGCGACGCTGGACGCGGACCCGGAACCACCGGGCGGACGTGCCTTGAACAAGGCCATATCAGAACCATTAGACGCCCCCCTCCCGCCGGGCAGGCAGGAAATCTGGGGCGCCGACGCCCGCGCGTCAGGAGCCTGACAGCGCAGCGGCGCGTCAGCCGCGGCGATCTCGTGCAGTGTGGCGAGGGTGGCCAGCAGCGACGTCATTTCGCGAGCCCCAGCGTGTTCGTGGTGCCCAGCTTCTTGACGTCCTGGTTCGGCGACCCCGTGACGACCGACCACGCAAAGCCGCCGAGCGGCTTGGCGACGCGTTCGAGCACGTAGACGCCGCCCTTGTCGGTGGGGAACGTCAGCGTGGCGGCCGACGACGAGAGCACGATCGCGCCGCCGATTTTTCTCACTTGAACCGCCGCCGCGCCCCACGGGTTCACGACCGTCGCGCTGTTGCCGAGCGTGCTCTTGAGGCCGACGTACTTGATGTCGCCGCCCTCGCGCTCCGACGTCACGAGGAAGCCGCCGCGCGCCGCGAGCGTAAACCGCGTCACGAGCCCCGCGTCCTTCGGCAGCGCGGGGAACACGCGAATCTTGTCGTTGTAGCTCTGCAACAGCGACTCGTTCATGACGGCGAGGTGCACACCCAGGGACTCGAACACGCCGTTCGTGTTGTTGGTCATGCCGTTCGGATAGTTCTGATACTTCTGAAGCATCGTCTTCATGCCCGCGTTCGCCTCGTCGCCGAGGCCGAGGCGCGCGGCTTGAATCGCGTCGTTCGACCACACGTTGCCGTAAGGAAAAGGCCGCGCCTTCCACGCGGCGAGCACCATCGCGTAGTCGGGCGCGTCGATGCCCGTGACGTCGTACGGCCACAGCAGCTCGCCCACGATGTTCTCGTTGTTGCGCGTCTGCGAGATCGGCGGCTCGTGCGGCAAGTACTTCGTGCCGTCGTTCGGATACGCGACGAGGTTGTCGAGCAGGTTCTGCCACTGCGCGCGCAGATCGGCGTCGACGCCCAGCGCCTGGCTCGTCTTGATGGCGACGGGAAACATCTGCCGCACGGCCGCGAGGTCCGTGAGCGCGTTCTTCACGTTCCAGTACGTCTCGTGCGAGTTCGACGACTCCATGACGTACTTGCCCGAGCCCGGGTCCTTCGTGAATTTCTTCGCGTAGAACTTCGCGACCTCGCGCATGAACGGATACGCCGTGTTCTTCAAATAGTCGGCGGCGCCCGTATAGGCGTATTGCGCGTACATGTTCATCGCCGCTTCGGTGCCCGTCGAATAGATGTTCTTCGTGTAGTCGCTGCCCGTCGTGCCGTCGGCGTTGCCGTTCCAGCCCATCGTCTCGGGAACCCAGATTCCGTCGATGGCGTAGCGGCTCATCGTGAGCGTCTTGAGCGCGTCGAAGTTACGGCTGTACATCTTGTTGAAGCCGGCCATGACGTCGGCGTGGTTCGACGCGAGGAACGAGTTGTAGACGTCGCGCTGGTTCCAGTACCAATAGGCGTTGCTCCACTTCGTCTTGTCTTGCGTCGCGCGCTCGACGCCGTTGATGAAGTGGAACGGATAGTTGCCGAAGCCGCCCGCGGCGATCATCTCCGTCGAGAGGTAGTACGCCGTCTCTAGATAGTCGGCGTCACCGGCCGCGTTCGAATACTGCACGAACGAGCGCTGCCAGAACGAATGCCAGAACGCCTCGTACGCCGCGAACGTCGTCGCGTAGGTCGCGGCCTTCGTGCGCGCGAGCGCCGCCTTCGCCTCGGCGACCGAGTCGTTGCCCGGCGCGTTCAGGCGCGACGCGCACGCGATCCAGATCGTGTAGCTCGCGCTCGGCGTGGGCGTGATTGACAGGCGCACCCCGTTGGCGCCGTTCGCCGCCGTCGTGAACGCCGCGCCCTCGACGGTGGCGGCCAGCGTGTAGCCGAACTTGTTGGCGTCGGTCTGCCCGCGCGACAGACCCGCGCTGTCGGCCTCGGCGTACGTCGTCACCTTCTTCCAAGTGTCGAGGCTGGGCACGTTGCCGCTGTTGCCGAGCGTCGACACGTCCCACAACGAAAGATCGACCGTCGCCGCCGTGACGCCCGCGCGCGCGTCGACGACGTGTAGCCCGATCACCTCCGAGCTGGCCGCGCCGAAGATCGTGATCGTTCGGGCGTCCTTGCCGGCGCCGCTGCCGTACTTCGTCGACACGACGCCGTCGTACAGCGCGAGCCGCTGCTGAAAGGCGCCGCCGCTCGCGTCTATCGCCGGGTTCGTATTGAACGACACGAGCCCGCCCGCGAACGCGGTCTGTTGCGAGATGTCGACGCCCGACACCTGCATCGTGAGGCCGTTTTCACTCCATGCGAGCGCGCCCACGCGCCCGTTTCCGACGGGCAATCCGTAGAGCGCGTTCGTGTTGGGCCTGTTGTAGACGATGTCGTGCTTGGGCAAGTACGCCGCGTAGTCGACGTTGAGCGTGCCCTTGACCGTGTCGAACGCCTGCCCCGTGGGACCGTCGACGACCGTCGTCGGCGGCGCGCTCGGAGCGCCACCCGCGCCCGAGAC
This sequence comes from Polyangia bacterium, assembly GCA_038325725.1. Lineage (GTDB taxonomy): Bacteria > Myxococcota_A > Polyangia > Fen-1088 > Fen-1088 > DASZFV01. The sequence continues at coordinate 3,570 of JBBQJG010000101.1, forward strand.
GCCACCCGCGTTCGTCGCGCCCGCGGCGCCCCCGCCTCCGCTGACGCCCGCGGCGCCTCCTGTCGCAGAGACGCCGCCCGTACCCGCCGCGCCCGTGTCGCCCGCCGCGCCCGCGACGCCCGTCGCGCCGGCACCGCCCGTCGTGCCGCCGGTCGCGTTCCCGCCCGCGCCCGTCGCGCCGCCCGCGCCACCCGCGCCACCTGCGCCACCTGCGCCGCCACGGCCGTTTCCGGACGTGCACGCGCCGATCGTCAGGGCCGCGATTGCGGCCGCGCCGACGATCCCGACGAACGTTCGATTGAGAAAGAAGGTCGCCACGAATACTACCCGCGTTTCCTGGCTGCATAGACGCCCCCGCGGACCCGAGGCAGGCAGGAAAGCGCCCGTCGCGAACCGAACGCCGCGCCGCGCCGCCTGCGCGGCTCAGTCCGCGACGCGGACGCGCAACGCGTAGACAAGGTATGTGCGCGCGAGCGGCCCGGTCCAAAGCCACGGCGGCAAGGGCTCGACGGCCCCCGCCTCGGCGAGGAACGACGTCACGAGCGCGGGGTTCGCGGCGTAGTAGCCAGCCCGCGACGCGACGACGTCACGCACGACCTGTTCGAGGTCGGCGTCAGCCGGCAGCTCGGCCAGCGGATAGAAGCTCGACGAAACGAGGTCCGTCACGAACAGCGCCGTGCCGCCCGCGTCGACGAGGCTCACGAGCGTCGACAAATGCGCGCGGACGAGCGCGTGGCGCGCCGGCTCGAGCGCGGGGTGGCGCTCGCCGAGCGCCTCGCGCAACGCGAACGCCATCTGCGTGAGCACGCACGCCGACACGACGACGTCGAACGGCCCCGGCAGGCGCGCGAGCAGCCCGTCGAGCGTCGCCGCGGCCGTCGCGTCGAGCTCGGCCGCGTCGGGCGGCGCGCGGCGCCACCGCGCGAGCCGCCGCGTCGACAGCCCCGCGAGATCGATGTCGCCGTGGCGGTGCAGCCGCGCGCGCACGGGCGCCTCTTGCCGCGCCACCGCGCGCGCGAGCGCCTTGTCGTCGATGTCGACGAGATGAACCTCGGTGAACGTGTCGTCGCCGACGAGCGCCGCGAGATCCAGATCGTTGCACGCGCCCGCGCCGAGCACGCACAGCCGCCCACCCGCGCGCGGCGCCGAGTCACGCACGGCCTCTGTGAAGCGCGCACGGTGTGCCGCGTAGAGCTGCCACTCTGGCGTCGGCAGCGTCGGCTTTGGCGCGCGCGTCGTCAGAATTGCGACCAGAAGCGAAACAGCCGGACGGTGCTCATCGGCACCTGTTGCTCGCGACGGATGCGGTCACGCGTCTTCTCGCCGCCAGCGTCGTCGTTCATCGTGTCCATCGTATCGTGCATCCCCTTCGGTAGACGACCGACCCGCCCGGCGCAGGCACGACGTCGTGCGTGTAGGCGCATCCTGAGCGCGCCTCGACCTTCCCGCCGAGCGCCTCGCTCTCCGGGTGCACGCTCGCGCGGAGTGGAATGTCGTTGGTCAACTTCATGACCATTTTCTGACCTATTTCGTCAACTCATCCGTGGAATCACTTTGGTCAACTCCACTGACCTGGAGACTTTCTTTCGTCTACTCGTTCCTGGAATTGGATCGTTAACTCGTCGATCTCGTGATCGTAGATTTCGTCAACTCGTTGTCTCGGCACCCACGAGGTTCCGGGGATTTAGAGTCGAGCCTGTAGCCCGGCCGAGCGCTTGCCGGCGGCGGACACCCGGGCCGGGACGCTCTTGAAGGCGGGCGTCTTCGAACGAGGATCGAGGCGCCTGGGAACGAGGACGTTGGCCTCGGGGTAGTACATGGCGAGGTTGCCGGCGCGGATCGGCGCGAGCGTCGCGGTCACCTTGAGGCGTCCGATCGCCGTCGTGACCCACACGAGATCTCCCTCCGCGACCCCCAGCCGCTCGGCATCCTCCACGGCCATCATGACGACGTCGCGGCGGGTGTTGCCGCGGTAGAGGTCCTCGTCCTCGTAGACGACGGTGTTGAACTGCCCTTCGGACCGCAGGGTCATGAGCATGAGCTCGTCGGGGGCGAGGCCGCGCGCGGGGGGCGGCGTAACGTGGAAGGCGGCGCGGCCCGTCGGCGTCGCGAAGCGCGGCGTGTGTAAGACGCGGCCGGGGATCGTGAACTCGCCTTGTCCCCCTGGCCCGTCGATGTCGGCGAGCCCGCCCAACTCGGGGACGATCTCGGCCATGCGCGCGCGCAGCTCGTGGTGCGAGCGCAGCGACGCCCAGTCGAAGCGGCCCGCGGGGAGGATTTGCTCGGCGAACGTCGCGAGGATCTCGACCTCGCTGCGCGGCTCGACGCCGGCCCCCGCGAGCGCGGGCCGTCCTCCGTCGGACAGGCGCACGTAGTTGAACATCGACTCTTGCGTCGTCGCCTGGGCTTCTTCGTCGCGCGCGAGGACGGGCGCGATGAGCGTCTCGCCGCCGCGCCCACGGACGTGCCCCTGGTTCAGCTTCGTCGAGAGGTGAACGAGCGTGCCGACGCGATCGAGCGCGGCGCGCGCCCAATCGCCGTCGGGGCTGCTGCCCCACAGGTTGCCGCCCAGGAGCAGCGCCGCGCGGATGCGGCCCGCGTGCGCCGCCTCCATCGCAGCGTACGTGTCGAGACCCGGCGCCGGGTTGGGCGCGACGCCGTAGAGCGCGTGCATTTGCCGCGCGACGCTGCCTTTCAGATTGGGCGTGACGCCGACGGTGCCGAGGCCCTGCACGTTCGAGTGGCCGCGGATGGGCAGCAGGCCGCACCCCGGGCGCCCGAGCCAGCCGCGCGCGAGCGCGAGGTTGCCGAGCGCGAGGATCGCGTCGGTGCCCCACGCGTGGTGCGTGAGGCCCATCGCCCACAAGAAGATTCCGCGGCGCGCGTCGAGCAGCATCTGCACGGCGGCGTCGAGCTCCGCCCGCGCGACGCCCGACGCGGCCGACAGATCGTCCCACGATCGTGACGCGAGATCGTCGCGCAGCTCGTTCCAGCCCGTGGTGTGCGCGGCCACGTAACGGCGATCGACGCCGCCCGCTTCGATGACGCCCTTGAGCAGCGCCGCGAAGAGCGCGACGTCAGCGCCGACGTGTGGCTGCAAGTAGAGATCGGCGATGCGCGTGCCGAACAGCAGGCTCCACGGATCGGAGGGGACGCGAAAGCGCACGAGGCCGAGCTCGCGCAGCGGGTTGACGACGAGCACGCGGCCGCCGCGGCGGCGCAGACGCATGAGCTGCGTCATGAGGCGCGGGTGGTTCGACGCGGGGTTGCAGCCGGCGAGCAGGGCGAAGTCCGCGCGCTCGACGTCCTCGAGTGAGAGCGACGACGTGCCCGAGCCGCAGATCTCGCCGAGCGCGACGCCCGAGGCGGAGTGACAGTAGAACGAGCAGTTGTTGACGTTGTTCGTGCCGTAGGCGCGCGCGACGAGCTGCATGAGGAAACCCGCTTCGTTCGACGAGCGGCCCGACGAATAGAAGAACGTCTCGTCGGGTGCGGCCGCGCGGAAGGCAACGCCCGCGCGCGCGTGGAGCTCGTCCCACGAGGCGCGGCGAAAATGAGTCGCGCCGCGCTCGGCGACGAGCGGGAACGCGAGGCGACCCGCGGCCTCGAGCTCGGCCGACGTCATGCGCTCCATCGCCGCGAGCGACGTGCGCGCGAAGAACGCGTCGTCGAGCGGGCGCTGCATGTCGGCGGCCTGCGCCTGGATCGATTTTTTGCAGACCTCGGGGAAGTGCCCCGACTCGTTCGTCATGCCGCCGTGCTGGCCGCCCATGCCGAGCGCGCACGTCTTGCACGCGTTGCGCGCGCTCATGCGGCGGCCGAGCGACCACAGGCCGCCCCAGCCTCCGAGCTCGAGACCCTTGCGGAACACGTAGGCGAGCGCGGGAAAACCGCCGCCCGCGCCGACGCGAGGCTGACCCATGGGCGGCATTGTACCCTCGCGTGCTACGCTCTTCGGCGCATGTCGCGCGGGCGCGAAAAGGAATTCAATCGCCGCGAAATGGTGGCGATTTTGGCTGGCACCGGCGTCGCCGCCGGCTGCGATCGCATCCTGCATCCTCCGCGCGTCACGATCGACGCGCGCGCGCGCGAGGTCGTGCAGGTCGTCGACGCGCAGCCGCACCTCGAGGGCGCGGGGGTTCATCTGCGGCGCTCGCTCGGGTCGCGCGCGCTGCCGCTGCTCGATCCGTTCCTCATGCTCGACGAGTTCCACTCGAACCGGCCCGAGGACTACCTGCCCGGGTTCCCGAGCCACCCGCACCGCGGCTTCGAGACGGTGACGTACATGCTCGACGGCGCCGTGGAGCACCGCGACAGCCTCGGCAACCACGGCCACCTGGGGCCGGGCTGCGCGCAGTGGATGACGGCGGGCCACGGCATCATCCACTCGGAGATGCCGCTCGCCGAATCGGTGAGCACTAACATGTGGGGCTTCCAGCTGTGGGTGAATCTGCCGGCGGCGAAGAAGCTCATGGCGCCGCGCTATCAGGACCTGCGCCCCGAGAGCATCCCCGAGATCGACGTCGACGATGGACGCGTCCGGCTCGTCGCGGGCACGCTCGGGGGCAAGACCGGCCCGGTGAGCGGCATCGTCACGGCGCCGCAGATGTTCGAGGTGAAGCTGGGCGCGCGCGGCTCCGTCCGCCACGGTGTGCCCGCGTCGCACAACGCCTTCGTCTACGTGTTCGACGGCGAGGCACAGCTCGGCCCCGCGCGCACGAAGGTCGGCGCCGGCCAACTCGCCGTGCTCGGCCCGGGAGAGGGCGGATTCATCGCGCGTGCCGAGTCGGGAGCGCGCCTGCTCTCGTTCGCGGGACGCCCCATCGGCGAGCCGGTCGCGCGCTACGGCCCCTTCGTCATGAACACCGACGACGAATTGCGCCAGGCCATCGACGACTACCGAACGGGCCGCCTGACGATCTTGTGAGTCAGTCCAGGATCTCGGGGACGATATCCGTGCCGTTCCCGAACGCGTAGGCGGGCACCAACCCCGCGGCGCTCGTGCCGTCCGCCGCCCGGCCGAAGGTCTGATCGGGCAGACCGAACCCGTTGCGCAAGAACGTCAGGTACAGGTTCGCGAGGCGCTCCGTCTGGCGCGGCGTGCGCGCGAAGTCGATCGATTGGTTCGTGCGGAGCGCCCCTCCGCCCTTGCCGACGGTGACGATCGGCAGATCGATCCCGTCGGTGTTGACCCCGTGCATTTCGCTGCCGCACCAGACGATCGAGTTGTCGAGGAGGTTCCCCGCACCGTCGGGGATCGCCGCGAGCTTTCCGCTGAGCCGCGCGAGCTTCTCGATGAACCATCGGTTCATCGTCGCGTAGCCGTTGTTCGTCGGGCTCGTGTTCACGTAGCCGACCGGGCCGCTGATGAGCTTCGCCGTCCCAAGGGTCGAGGTCGTATCAGTGAAAGTCCGCTCCGTGAGGAAGTCATAGGGAAAGTAGCTGCGCGAATCGTCGAGCATGAAGCTGACGACGCGGGTGACGTCGCACGCGAGCGCCATGACGACGAGATCGAGCATGAGATCCGCGTGCGCGCCGCGGTCGTAGTCGGCGGGGACGTTGCCGACCTCGAACGCCTCGGGCGGGCGCGGACCGAAGGTGCACGCGGTGGTGCCCGCGCCCTGAATCCTCTGCTCTGTCGAACGGACGGACGTGAGGAACTCGTCCATGCGGGCGCGATCGCTCTGCCCGAGCTGCGCCTTCACCGTCGTCGCGTGAGTCAGCACGAAGTCGAGCACGCTCTTGTTGGCCGCGCGCCGCACGGTCTTAGAGCCGTCGATCCCGCCCGCCGTGGTCATGCGATCGAAGACGGTCTGCGGATTGACGAGCTTGTAGAGCGGCTCCGTGGGCGAACGCCACGAAATGCTGCGCGAGAAGGGGCCGGGGAGCCCGTCGGTGTACGAGTCGAGCGTCGACAGGCCGACCTGGAGCGAATCGAGCTTCGTGCGGCCGGCCAGGGACTTCGCGATCACCTGATCGACCGAGATCCCGCCCACGTATGCGCCGGAGAACGGATCGGACGAAACACGCATCGGCTTGGCGCACGTGAGCATGGCCCCCGACAGATTGCTGTGCGACGGCTCGACGTGTCCGCCGAAGGGGCCGTAGTTGCCGACGTTCATGAGCACGTTGACGTGGGACTTCACGGGCGCAAGCGGCTCGAGGATCGGCGACAGGGACCACGCGTCGCCGACACCCGTCGCCTTCGGCTTCCAGAACTCGGCGACGCCGCACGGGAAATACATCGCGACGAACCTGCGGCGCGGCGGCGCAGCCTGCCCGCGCGCCACCCGCGGCGCCAGCGATTCGAGCCACGGCAGCGCGAGCGCGACACCCGCCCCGCGCAGCACGTTGCGCCGCGAGAGCCAGGGGCTGTCGCTCAAGGCTGCCCCTCCGCGCGTCGGAACCTGAACGCGTCGTCGGTGACGATGGCGCCGACGAGCGCCTTCATGCCCAACCCGCGCCACTGCGCTGCGAGCTGCATCGCGCGCGCGTCGTCGGTATCGAACGGGCGACCGACTGCGTAGCCGAGCGCCGCGCGGATCCCGCAGGAGGAGACGCGCTCGTCCTTGGCCAGCAAGTCGGCGAGGCCCTGCAAACCGACGAACGGCTGCTCAACGTACAGCGTGCCGTGATCGTCGATGGGAACGGCGCCGGGGTCGTACGTCGTTCGAAAACGCCCGATCTGGTCGAACTTCTCGAGGCCGAGCCCGATGCGATCGATCAACGAGTGGCATGCGAAGCAGGCCGGCATCTTCGACAGCGCGTCGAACTGTTCGTGCGCGTTGCCCGCGAGCGTCGCGACGTGGCCCTGCGCCGGCGGCCGCGGCACGACCGTGCAGAGCAGGTGCTCGAGCACCCAGTCCCCGCGCAGCGTCGCTGACGTCACCGACGGATGGGACGTCGACACGAGGAAGGCGCCGAGACCGAGGTAGCCTCGGCGCGCGTCCGTCGACGCGACGACGCGGGTGAGCCCCGCGCTGGGGGGCGGCGTCGCGAAGCCGTAGATGTCGGCGAGGCCCGCGTCGACGAAGTTGACGTCGGCCGTGAAGAGATCGGCGACGGTCCCGTCCTTCTGCACGAGCTCTGAAACGTAGGAGGCCGCCTCCGCGGCCATCGACGCCTGCACGGTCGCCGTCCACACGGGCGGGTCGCGATCGAGGCGCGGGCCCGCGAGCGCGCGAAAGCCGAGCCATTGTCCGAAGAAGTTCATGACGAACGCGGCCGCGCGCGGATCCGCCAGCAGGCGCGTCGCCTGCGCGGCGACCTGATCCTTGCTCGCCAACGCGCCCTGCGCGGCGGCCTGCAGCAGCTGATCGTCGGGCGTCGTGCTCCACAAGAAATAGGACAAGCGCGACGCGACTTCGTAGGGCGAGAGGGCGTGCGCCGCGACGGCGGTCGCCGGCGCGTCGAATTCGATGCGGTAGAGGAACGACTCCGAGACGAGCATCGCCTGGACGACCTGGCGCATCGCCTCGGTGAAGTCTCCGCCGGCCGCGCGCGCGGTCCGCGCGAGCATCGCGAGGCCGTCGAGCTCGGGGCTCGTGAGCGGACGGCGCCACGCGCGCAGCCCGAAGGCCGTGATGATCGCGCGCGCGCACGTCTCGTCGGTCGGGGTCGGGGGCGCGCACGTGAGGATGCGCGCGCGAAGAGTGTCCGACGCGAACGCGCCGTCAATCTCAGCCGTCGCCGCATCGAAGTAGGCCCCGAAGCGTTCCGGCGAGATCCCCGCGCCCGACAACGAATCGAAGCCATCGACGGCCCAGCGCGCCGTGAAGGCCGGCGCGACCTCGGCGGTCGCCGCGAGCGCGGCGGCGATTCCAGGTCCCTCGCCGGTGAGCCCGAGCACGGCCTGCAGCGAGTTGACGTACTCGACGTCGCTGAGACGACGCAGACCCACGAAGCCGGCGTCGCCTACGACGCCGAGGCCGCCCGCGCCACCGCCGCCTCCCGCGCTTCCGCCCCCGCCGCTACCCGCGAGGCTTCCGGAGACGCCCCCGCCGCTGCCCCCCGTCGTCGTCGCGCCACCGGTTCCCGCCAAACCGTCCGTGGAAACATTCGGCGACAACGCGCCCCGCTGGTGGCATGCGGCTGTCGCCAAGAGCAGAACGACCCAAGGGGCTCGGCGCATCCTGTCTGTCGATCCTGCCCCCGGCCGCTGACGGACCCGAAACCTTCGTCCGAAGAGCTTCATGAATCTTTTCGCAGCGTGAACGCCCGGTAGACCATCGCACCCGCGCGAAATTCCTCGAACAGCGTCGTGCCACGCACGGCCGCGAACTGCCGGAACGTCCGCGCGAGCGGACGATCGATCACCTCGTCGATGAGCGCGCGCTTGGCGCCGTCCTCGGCTTCGAGCGCCGCGACGACGCCGGGCGTGAGGTCGTCGTCGGCGACGATCGTGAGCCCCGCGCGCGTGAACGCCGCCCGCCACCTTTCCACCTCGCCCGCGGGCCGAAAGTCGGCGTGCAACAGAAGGCCGCCGGGCCGCAGCACGCGGCGCGCCTCGGCGAGGAACGCGCCGTAGTCGCCGTAGCAATGCGACGACTCGACGTTGAGGACGACGTCGAACGAATCGGACGGCAGCGACAACCGCTCGGCGTCGCCCGGCGCGAACTCGAGGCCCACGACGACGTGCCGCGCGCGGCAGAACGCCACGGCGCGCTCCGAGACGTCGACGCCGAGCAGCCGCCGCGGCGCGAACGTGCGCGCGACGAACGCCGCGCCGCCGCCGCGCCCGCTGCCGATCTCGAGGACGTCACGCCCCGCGAGGGCGTGCGCGCCGACGACGCGCGCGTAAAGCTGGAGGCAGGCGCGATCGGCTTCGTCCTCGGCGCGGAGCGCGAGCGGCGCGCCCGAGACGAAGCCGTAGTTCATGAACGTCCACCGCGGGTCGGGATAGCGCCGCGCGAGAAACTGATACCAGACGCGCCACAACCAGCGCCACGCGCGCGGGCGGGCGTGAGCGAACCTCACGAGGCGATCCACAAGCATGCGCGGACGGTACCAGACGGGCCGCGGAGTCTTTCACGAGGCCCGCAGCGTCATTCACGCTTACGCGACCGCAAGGACACGGGGTCCGCGGTTGCAACGTGGACACCCCGGGCGTTAGGCTGACCCTCCCCGCCAGACCCGCGCGGGAAGCCCGTCATGTCAAAGACATCTCCGCGGCCGCAGGTTGAGCCACGCCGATGGCGCGCGGCGGCGCTGGGACACCTCAACGCGTTGGCCATGCGCTTCCTGCCGCGCGTCCCGCCGCAGGGCGATGAGCTCCGGCGCGCGCTCGTCACGGCGGCCGTCGCCTGCTTGTTCACCATCGTCGCGCCGGTCTACGCGCTCCTGTCGGCGCTGTTCGAGCGGCCACCCGCGATCTACTACAGCCTCGCTCTCGGGGCCGCCCTCGGCTGTTCGTGCGCGCTCGTGCTGCTCAAGCAGGGGCGCTTCCGCGCCGCGGCCTGGCTGCTCCTCCTCACCGGCACCGCGGCCGTCGCGACGACCGCGATCCGCGAGGGCGCCTCGAGCCAAGCCGCCGGCAACCTCGTGCTCCCCGTCGTCATGGCGGCGCTCATCGTCGGGTGGCGCGCCGCGCTCGCGATCGGCTTGCCGAGCCTCGCGCTCATCATCTTGCTCAGCGTCCTGGAGAACGTCGGGGTCTATCACCCCGTGGCGACGACGCACGCGATCGGCGTGTTCGCGCTCGTGCAGGTCAGCGCCATCACGATGATGCTGCTCGTGTTCGACGGCGTGCGCCTCGGCCTCGTCGAGGCGCAGCGCGAGCTCGAGGCGCAGCTCGCGCAGGCGCACCGGCTAGAAGCCGTGGGCCGCGTCGCGGGCGGCGTCGCGCACGACTTCAACAACCTGCTCACGATCATCGTCGCGAACGCGAGCCTCATGGCCGACTCGTCGTCGAACGACGCGAGCGTCGCCGAGATCCGCGCCGCCGCCCAGCGCGGCGCGCAGCTCACGAGGCAGCTCCTCGCCTTTTCGCGGCAGCAGAAGCTCGAGCCGCGCGCGTTCGACCTCGCGGCCCTCGTGACCGAGGAGCGGGCCATGCTCGCGCGGCTCATTCCCGAATCGATTCGCATCGAAGTCACGCGGCCCCAGGGGCCGGTCTGGGCGCACGCCGATCCGGGGCAGATCTCACAGGTCGTCCTTAACCTCGTCGTCAACGCGCGCGACGCCATGGCGTCGGGCGGCACGCTCCACATCAGCGTCGCGCGCGCCGACGGCGACCGCGTCGTTCTGCACGTCCGTGACACGGGCGCGGGCATGGACGCGCACACGCTCGAGCGCGCCTTCGAGCCGTTCTTCACGACGAAGGGTTCCGTCGGGACGGGCCTCGGCCTCGCGACGGTGCACGGCATCGTCACGCAGAGCGGAGGCCAGATCCGCGTGCGCAGCGGCGCCGAGGGGACGGAGTTCGAGGTCACTCTGCCGGCGGGTCAGGCGCCCGAGGGACAGATCCGTCAGAGCAGCGGCGAGCTGCCCAAGCTGCGCCGCAAGATGATCCTCCTCGTCGAGGACGACGACGGCGTGCGCGTCGCGACGACTCGCCTCCTCAAAGCGCTCGGGCACGAGGTCACGGCGTGCGCCGACATCACGACGGCGCTCGCGGCCTGGCAGAAGGACGCCGCGAAGATCGATCTCATCCTGAGCGACGTCGTCATGCCGGGCGGCGGCGGCCCCGAGCTCGTGCGCGCGTTGCCGCGCCAGGGCGCCGCGCGCGTGCTGTTCATGTCGGGCTACACGAACGACGCGCTCCAGGCGCCCGATCTCTCGGGCATCCCGTTCATCGCCAAGCCGTTCACCCAGCGCGAGCTCGCCCGCAAGCTCGACGAGGTCATGACGGCCGCGGTCGACCTCGACGACATCAGCGAGCTGCGCCGCGCGCGGGCGCGCGACGGCGGGCCCGCGACGCGAAACTAGGCTAGGCGCCGCTCAGCGCTCGATCACTGGCGCAGAGAGATCTGCATGTGGTCGAGATAGACCTTGCCCTTCCAGCTCTGTCCCGCCGCGAGAGGCGTCTTCGGCCAGATTCGAACTCCCAACCCGGTGACGTTCATGGCCGCCGCCGCGCCGCCAAAGTCCATGTTTGCCAGCGAGCCAACGCGGAACTCGTACCACTTCTTGGCGATCATCGTAGCCGGCGTCGTGACATTCGGGCCGACGACATAGGCGACCTTCCCGCCATTCAGAGTTCGCAGAACGGCCTGCGTTTGAAAATTGCCGTCTGGTCCGTCAAGCCAGACCCAAATGATCAAGAATCTATTGAAGGCACTCGGGATCGGAATCACGTCCTGCGGGTAGTCGACGACGACCTCACCTTGTGATTTCGTCGGATCGGCGGCGTCGCCCTCCATGTCGACATTCAGCGTGAGGTTTCGCTTGAAGCAGTAGGGGTGGCAGTTGTCGATCCTGGGCGCACTAAAGGCTTTCCCCCACGGCGTGATCTCGAGCGTCGTCGCCTGGTATCCCATGTCCGTTTCAAATTCGAAGCTCTGCTGCTGCCAGTCGCACTCGTTGCTGCCGGCCGCATTCGGGCTCGGAACGGCCGTACCATCACAGGCGACGTAGCTGATGGGCATGCGCCCTGAGCTCGCCACGACTCCGCCCGAGCCACCCGTTCCTGTCGAGGAATCCACCCCGCCATCCAGCGCTCCACCTGCTCCGGCTGCTCCATTCGTTCCCGCGGCGCCCGTTGTCCCGGCCGATCCCGTCGTGCCGGCCGAGCCTGTCGTTCCAGCGGTCGCCGTCGTGCCCGCCGATCCTGTCATCCCTGCCGAGCCCGTCGTTCCAGCGGCTGCCATCGTGCCTGCAGTGCCTGTCGTGCCAGCGGTCCCTGTCGTGCCGGCACTGCCCTGCGCCCCAGCCGCGCCGCCCGTCCGCGGAGCTGGGCTCGTGCAGCCGATCAGGAAGCCCAAGGAGAGGGCCGCGAAACTCATCGGGACAAGAGGTAGGGCGTTGGGTACGAGGCGCATCATGTGATCTCCTTGAGTAAGGCCTGAGACTCTCTCACCAGGTTCTTCCGCCAGACATGCATCGCAGGTCGTCGAGATGCACGCGCCGCTCACCAAGGTGTGACGGGCAGCGGCATCGCCCCCGCCGTAGCGTCACTGACGCCAAGCTCGCCAGAGTCGTTCTGGCCCCAGCAGCGAGCGGAACCATTCGTCAGCAGGGCGCAAGCATGGAAATCGCCAACGGAGACACTCTTCGCTCCGGAAAGACCGGTGACAGCGACGGGCTTGGACGAATCGGCCGTCGCGGGCGGGTGGCCGAGAAGGATGGATTTCCCCCAGCAGCGGCCGGTGCCGTCACCCAGGATCCCGCAGGTCGCCGATCCATCCGTCGACAACGACACAAATCCCCCTAGGCCACCATAGAGAGCCACCGGTGCCGTTGATGCGGTCGCGGGATAGGTATCGTTTCCCAGCTCGCCGCTCGCGTTGTCGCCCCAGCAGAGGACGCCCCCAGCAGCCACGAGGGCGCATGCGTGTAGATCTGCGCCTGTATCGACGAAGGTCGCCCCACCGAGACCTGAGACGACCTCCGGCTGAAGCGCTGCGGCGCTGCCTCCAAGGCGCTGCCCCCAACAGACGACGGACCCATTGGACAACACGGCACATGAACCTCTGCCTGCCGCTATGGCTACCACTCCGGCGAGAGGCGAACCGTCTGAGCCGAGGACCGATGTCGGCGCTTGGGCGGCTCCTGTCATGTTGTTCCCGATCTGCCCGTCGTAGTTGGTGCCCCAGCACTTCGCCTTGCCGCCTGCGAGCACCGCGCAGACGTGATATTCGCCGACGCTCACTGCCGTCGCTCCCGCCACGTTCGGCACAGTCCTCGAGGCATCCCGAGAAGGGTCGAGCGAAGAATCACCGTTCTCGCCATAGGCGTTGTCCCCGAAACAGCGGACCGTTCCATCGGAAATCACAAGGCATGTGGTGAACCGTCCCGCGCTGACGGCAATTGCCTTCGCAGTTCCCAGGCCAAGCACAACCACGGGCGTCGACGAGTTGGTCCCCTGATTGTTGTTCCCGAGCTGACCGTCGCCGTTCAGTCCCCAGCAGCGCACGGAGCCGTCCACGAGAACCGCGCAGGAGTGGGCGCCTCCGGATGCGACCTGGACGGCATCGAGGTGACACTTGTCGTCGGCGCCGCAGAAGCTCGTCGTAGCGCAGTCCGCATCGGAGGCGCACGTCGTGTGGCACGCACCTGACGAGCAGGCAAAGCCTCCGGAGCAGGCGGTCGGCTTCGGCGTCACGCACGAACCCATAGAGCACGCTCCGAGGTCTATGAAATCGGCACCGGAGCACGCCTTCGCACCGCAGCTTGTTGTCGGAAAGGTGCACGTCCCGCTGGCCAATCCCGTGCACGCCCCTGCGCACGTCCCAGCAACGCCACATGTTCGCGCTCCATGTGGCGTCGCTCCGGCCGGCAGGATCGTGCAAATCCCAAGAGAAGCGGCGAGGTCGCAGGCCTTGCATGAGTCCGTGCACGCCTGATTGCAACAAACGCCATCCGGCGCGCAGGTCGTGCCGGAGATGCATCCGGCGGCGACGGTCTGACACGACTGGCCCTGCTTGCCTTTGCAGGTGCCAGTCACGTCGCAGGTGCCCTGGCAACTATCTGGGTCGTCCTTGCTGACCACCGTGACACATTGCTGAGCGACGCAGGACTTGCACTCGCCGACGCAGTCGCTCTCGGCACAGCAACCCGCAGACGGAATGCAGCTTGGTCCGCACGGAATCATGCCTGGCCCGCACACGTAGCTGCATGCGTGCGTGCTTGAGTCGCACTGACCAACCTTCCCTCCTTGTGTCGGGCATTCGGTCGACGCGCAGCAGGACGCGGTCGCGATGCAGCTGCCTCGGCATGGCTTCGTGTCCGCACCACACACCTCGACGGGGAGATCCACCGCGAGATCTCCGAACGCATCCTGGGTGCGTGCCGCTACGTCCGCCGTGT
>JBBQJG010000102.1:0-17425 GCA_038325725.1 Polyangia bacterium
GGCGGGTCTCTGCGTCGTGATCACGGCGGTGGGCATGGGCTTGCCGGTGCGCGCGTTGCGTCTCCTCACCCGCGTCGCCGCTCGTCCTCTTTTGCTGGGCCTCGGCGTCGGCGTCGTCGCCTTCGCCGCCGGCTTGGCCTCCGAGCTGCTTTGGTCGCCGCTGGCGACGTCGACCTTCCACGTGACGACGGCGGTCCTGGGCGCGGTCGGAGTCCACGACCTGTTCGTGGATCTGCCGACGCGCCAGCTCGGCCTGCGCGGCTTCTTGGTCGAGGTCAAAGGGATCTGCTCGGGCGCGCAAGGCCTCGGCCTCACCACCGTGTTCATCGGCGCCTACCTCGTGCGCTTCAGACGGGAGCTTCGTTTTCCGCGCTCGTTCCTTCTTTTTCCCGTGGGACTGCTGGCCGCCTATTTCGTCAACGTGCTGCGCATCGCGGCCCTGATGCTGATCGGTGCCTACGTGTCCGAGGAGGTCGCCTTCGGAGGCTTTCACTCCAAGGCGGGTTGGGTTCTGAATGTCGGGCTCGCGTTGGCGTTGCTGCTCTGGGTCCGGCGCTCGCACTTCTTCAAGCGAGACGAGGAGGTGGTCGACGTTCGGGAGGACGGTGACAACCCGACGCTCGCATACCTCGCGCCGATCCTCACGAGCACGGCGCTTGCGATGCTCACGGGGCTCGTCGTCGCGAGCTTCGACAGCCTGTACCCTGTTCGGGTCGTTGGCGCGGGACTGGCTCTCTTCTTGGTCCGCCGGGGTCTCGCGTCGACGAGCTCGACTCCGGCGGGCGTGTCAGCGTCGCGCGAGCCCGGCGCCGTTGCGGTGCCCGTCGCTGTCGGCGTGGGCGTCCTCGTCGTGTGGCTCTTCCTCGCTCGACACGCGTCACCCGAGGATGTCGCCGCGTTTCGCGCGACGCTCGCGGGGATGAGCCCGGCCGCGCGGTGGGGATGGATCGCGTCGCGCGCGATCGGCGCCGTGCTGATGGCCGTGATCGAGGAGATCGCGTTCCGCGGTTTTCTCCTGCGCCGGCTGGTCTCGGCGGAGTTCTGGACGGTCGAGTATCGGTCCGCCGCCGGGCGGCTGTTGCCCGTGGTGGCGAGCTCGCTGGCCTTCGGCGCGCTTCACGAAGGCGCGATCGTCGCCGCCACGCTCGCGGGCGTTGCTTACGCGGCGTCGACGGCTTTTCGCGGGCGGCTCTCCGACGCGATCGTCGCGCACGCCGTCACGAACGGACTCTTGGTCGTGTACGCGATGGGCTTCGGCCACTGGGAGTGGCTGATTTGAGCAAGCGCCCGCGCGACGCTTGGCTGCGCGCAGTCCTGCTCGGTCCTCAATCGGAGCGCAGTCCTGCTCGATCGTTGATCGGATCGGCCGCGCGCTGATCGAGCCTCAGCCGCGCGCGGGCGCCGCGCGAGGCGATCAGGGGCGGCGGGGCAGCCGCCCGCCCTTCTTCACGGCGCGAGAGAGAAGCACGCGCACCGTCGCATTCGCGATGCCCAGCTCGAACGCCACCTCCTTCGGCGTGCGGCCCTGGTCCAACAGACGAACAATTTGGCTCTCCCGTGGGCTCAGCGGGCGCAGGAGCACCGGCTTTTCCGGCACCTCGGCGTTCGGAACCACCATTTCATTCGGCTCGAAGATCGCGTTCGTCACGGTCATGTTTGGGCCCTCCCTCTGCGGAAGCTTTGAGCAAGCGTCGTTCCAGACCTTATCGGTTCGGCGGGTTGACATGATTCCAATAGGTTGCGAACAAATCTCGTTCCCCTTCGGGGACGGATTGCACAGATTGTGCAGCCCGGTCCGTACGACTCGACGCGCGCGCGCGGCGGTTCGCCCCGCGGTCTCGCTCCCAGATCGATGGTTCCACGACGCACCTCCTTCACCCTGAGCCCCCCCAACGACGGCTTAACCTCCCGTGTAGCATGTGTCGATCGGGTAACGACCGGCAAACGTGACGGGTGCGACAAGGCGCCGCAGCTGGACGACACGATTCTCCCGGTCGCGGTGGGCGGGTGCGCGGGAACGGTGTCGCCGTCCGTGTAGGTTAGGGCGATGACGCCCTCCGCGGACAACCTCGTGTGGATCGATCTCGAGATGACGGGGCTCGACCCGACGGTCGACGTCGTGCTGCAAGCGGCGCTCGTCGTCACGACGGCCGAGCTCGAGCCGCTCGCCGACGTCGCGGTCGACGTCGGGCAATCGGCCGAGACGCTCGCGCGCATGTCGCCGTTCGTGCGCGACATGCACACGCGCACGGGGTTGATCGAGCGCGTGCTTCGTTCGACGGTCGACGTCGCGGAGGCGGAGCGCCGACTGCTCGCGTGCCTCGAGCCGTGGTGCCTGGCGCCGGCGACGTTGTGCGGAAATTCGATCTGGAACGATCGCCGCTTCATCGCGCGCTACATGCCGGCGCTCGATCGCCATCTGCACTACCGCGTCGTCGACGTGTCGAGCGTCAAGGTGCTCGCTGAGCGGTGGTTCGGAGAGGGCGCGACGTTCGTGAAGCCGACGGCGGGCGCGCACGACGCGACGGTCGACGTCGTGCAGTCGATCGCTGAGCTGCGGCACTACCGCGACACGCTGTTTCGCGCGCGGCCGGGTCAACCGACGCGTTCGGGTGACCAAACGACGACGTCGAGCTGACGGCTGAAGTGCAACAGCGCGGGCGCGCCGGGCAGCGCGATGCCCTGCGCGTCCCCGACGGTGTTCTCGTCGATCTGCGCCGTGGCGGCCTGGAGCGGCCACGGTCGGTGGTGGATGTTTGTTCGCCGGATCCCGCCGTCGCGCGTCTGAGCGTACAAGCAGTAACGTTCGGTCAGGAAGTGCTCGATGGTTCCCGGTTGGGCGCGATGGACGTCCGACGTGGGGCCGTAAGTGCCCTCGAACCGTACGCCGGCGTCGCGGCGCCGGCAGACGTAGTGGATGCGCTCACCGTCGTCCACAGGGCGCGTCGTCATGTCGGCGCGGAAGTACGGCAGATCGAAGAAGCGACGCGCGGCCCACACGGCGAGCGCGTTGGTCGCGTCCAAGCTGACGAACCACACGCCGGGCTTTCCGTCGCGCTCGACGTAGAGGCGGAGGTTGAGCTCGGGGAAGGCGGAAACGCCCGGCAGATCGGGCAAGGGGCGCACCATGACACCCGACATGCGGAACGGCACGACCCCGACCCACGACGTGCCGTCGAATTCTTGGATCGCGAGCGAAGGCGGAACGAGCGCCCGCAGGGCGCGCGCCGGCACGGGCCAGTGCGCGAAGAGGAGATCGTGCCAACTCTGACGCATGCGCCACGGTCCCGACGGCAGAGGCCAGGGGCGATGCTCGAGAGCGCTCAGGGCGGGGTGCACGATGGAACGAGGCTATGCGATCGCGACGGATGCGTCACGAGCGCAGCGCGCCGTTTCGGTGCCGGGTGCGAAATCGTTGAGACCTGCGATAACGAAAGGGCCCTTCACTGGTTCAAACTAAGAAAGGCGTCACGAGCCGATCGTTCATCGCGTTTCATGGGGATCCTCGTAGGGGGCGATTTCGAAGCGACGGTCGGGGAGGGTGCGGACGGTGAGGAGCTCGCGGAAGCCTTCGGCGCGGGTGGGGAGGACGAGGCGCTTCGCGGCGTCGAGGAGTCCGACGCGCGGCACGCGGGTCTTTTCGGGGCGCAGGTCGTTGCGTGCGGCGCACTCGGGCAGCGGGCTGTCGAAGAAGTAGCCGCGCACGCGCGCACCTGATTCGTGCGCGGCGGCGATGATGCTGGCGCGCTCGCTGACCGACGGGTTCGTGTTGTCGACCACGACCGACATCCCCGAGGCGAGCGCCGCGAGGATGAGGTGTCGCTGTCGCCGTTCGGGCCGGCGGTCGTTCCGGAGCAGATCCTTGCTCACGACGGCGTGAGTCTCCGCGAACCACTGGCTCCGAAAGGTGGACTTTCCGGCGGCCTGCAGGCCAATGAAGATGACGACCTCCAACGCGTCATCGTCGGATACAAGTGTCCCGTTCAGGGAGCTGGTGGAGCTTCCCGGTTCCATGATTGGCCTCCAGAACGCAAAAAAGGCCGCCGAGGTTTCCCTGGGCGGCCTTCGACTGAACTGAGTTCTTCAGCTCGTTGTTAAGCTCGCCTCCAGGTTTCGGAATAGCCACGCCAGACGAGCTGGGCATTGTTCAGCTGGCCCACCAACTGCGACTGAGCCACACCGACAGCTTCGCCGCCACACGAGAGAAATCCCGCGCAATCGCCCGCAATCGCGGCGCGCTTGGCGAGTCTCATTGTTTGGCTCCGAAACGACATGTCTTTGCCAAAGTGAACGCGAGGCCGAATTTCGTCAAGATCAAGTTTGCAGGCAGCCATGACCATTGAGATTTTGGCCTCGTGATCTCTGCGTCAGTCCGCGGCGCCGCCGTCGGGCGCGGCGGTCGAGACGAAGAAGTAGTAATCCGCTGAGTAGGGGACGCCCGTCTGGGTGTCCACCTTCGTCGCGTCGCAGACGGTCGTGGGCGCCTGGCCGCCCGCCGTGTTGAGGCGCTGAACGATCGCGATGTCGTCGAGCTCGCCCGGGCCCGTCGTCGAGACTTCCTCGAGCAAAAGCCACGGGACGGCGTCGGGCAGCGGCGAGGCGACGCGCGCGAGCTCTTTCGCGACGAGGATGCTGCCGTCGCTCGAGGTCCAGCTCGGTCCGACGCCGTGGCGCCCGACGGGGACGAAATTCATGTCGTACAAGAGCGCGTTCGGCGTCTTGAACACCCACGCGTACATCGCGGCGCCCGCGTCCGTGTCGGCAGCGGCGCCGGCGTCGGCGCCGACGTTCGATGCGCAGTGGTAAATCTGCATACCGATGGCGTGGAAGTGCAGCTTCAACCGCAAGCCCATCGGCGGTGCGATGGCCGCCGGAACGTTCGTCGGCGCCGTGAGCCAACCCGCCGCGCCACCGCCCGTGAAGAAATAGTATTCGGCCGCGTAGTTGGACCGCACGTCCGTCCCCACCGTCGTCGCCTCGCAGCCCGTCGCGGGCGCCTTGCCGCCGACCGTGCTCAGCCGCTGAACGTAGGTGACGTCGGAGAACGCGCCCACGCCCGTCGTCGACGACACGCGCAGCAGCAGCCACGAGATCGCGTCGGCCGCCGTCGATTGCCACTCGATCACCTTCACCCCGTGCGCGAGGCTGCCGTCGTTCGCGGTCCAAATCGGCCCGGCGCCGTGCGTGCCCATCTGAACGCCCGCCTGGTCGTAGAGCTTCGCGTCGGGCGCCTTCAACACCCACGCGTACGTCGGGGCGCCCGCGTCCGCGCCGGCGTCGACGCCTCCTCCGCTGGCCGTGCACGTGTAGATCTGGGCGCCGATGGCGTGCGCGTGCAGCTTCACTCTCGCGCCCGCGGGGACCGTCAACGCGGGGATCACCGGGGGCGGCGTCAGCCAGGCCGTGCCGCCGCCGCCGCCCCCACTTCCGGCTCCGCCGCCGCCACTTCCCGCGCCGCCGCCACTGCCCCCGCTCCCGCCGCCGCCCGTGCCCCCCAAGGACGTCCCCGCGGCCCCGCCGCCGCCCGTGTTGCTGCCCGCGGTTCCGCCCCCAGAAGCGCCGGCGGAAGCGGGCTCACCACCCGCTCCTCCGCCGGCGCTCCCGACGGCACCCGCGCTGCCACCGGAGCCCCCGCGGCCGGCACCGCCCCCTGGGGCCACGGCGCTCGAACCGCCGCAGCCGGCGACCAGCAACAAACTCACAATGATTCCACGTCCTCGGGATGCGTTCATGGGGCTCTCTCCTTGCGTTGGAAAAGAGTACGGGCCGGGCACACCTTCGTTTCAAATTGGCCGCGAAACCTTCACAAAAACTTTCGGTGAGACTTTTTTCGAGCCCGACCGTATGACTGGGCATGGCCCCGTATGCGGAGCGCCCGGGCTGGCTCGGCAGCCGGGTGGCGAACGAGGCCATGGACCGTTACGCCGACGGCGACGCGTCGGCCTTCCCCGTGCTCTACGACGCGATCGCCTCGCGCATCGAGGGGCTCGTGCGTCGCCGGACGCGCGACCCCTCACGAATCGACGACATCGTGCAACAAACGTTCGAACGAATTCATCGCGCGCGCGGCTCTTTCATTCGCGGCTCCGACGTCTTGTCGTGGGCTTTCGTGATTGCACGCAACCTCTGTACGGATCTCGGCGCGCAGGGCTGGCGCGAGCACGGCGTCGCCGCGGGCGGTCCCGATCCGCTGGCCGAGGCCGTCGCCGAGGTCGTCGACGCCGAGCGGATCGCGACGGCGCGCGAGACGCTCGGGCGCGTCGTGCGCGCGTTCCGCGGCTTGCCCACGCGGCAACAGCTCGCGCTCGAGCTCGTGCGCGTCGAGGGCTTCTCGATGGCCGCGGCCGCCGAGAACCTGGGCGTCACCGTCGCGAGCCTCAAGATGTCCGTGTTTCGCGGCGCCGCCGCGCTGAGAGGCGCCGTGCTCGACGAGGCCGAGCGTCGCCGTTCCGAAGATCTGTCCGTGCAACAAGCCTCCGAGGAGCACGCCCGTGGAATCACCTGACCCTCGTCGAGATCGTTTGCTCGCCACGATCGGCGCGATGCCGGCGCCCACGCGCCGCGAGCTCTTGCGCCGTCAGGCTTGGCTGATCCTCGTCGGCGTCGTGGGCGCGCTGACGTTGTTCTGGGTCGAAGGCGGCCTGCGCGCGACGGGGCGTCCGCCGTCGCTCGTCGCATGGACCAGCCTGGGAACCTCCACCTTCGTCGGCCTCGGCATGTGGTTCTTGTTCACGCGCACGCGCGCGGGCCACCGACGGAGCTGGATCGTGCTCGGCCTCGCGACGCTCGCGCCCGCCGTCGCGTTCGTGCTGTGGCGCTACGGCCTCGGGCGGCTCTACGATCTCGCGAGCCCGTGGCCCACGCGGCCCGGCTTTCGTTGCTTCGCGATGAGCGTCGCGATCGGCGGCATTCTGTTGTTCGCGTTGCTCATGGCGTGGCGCCACGTCGATCCGATGACGCCGCGGGCGACGGGCGCCGCCTTCGGGGCGGGCGCCGGCCTCGGCAGCGCGCTGCTCATTGACCTGTGGTGCCCCGTCGCCTACGTGCCGCACCTGCTCGTCGGTCACGTGTTGCCGATCGGCGTGCTCGCGTTGGTGGGCGCCGTCGTCGGCGAAAAGATCTTGGGCGTCATCAGGCGCCGCTGATTCGATTGATCAGTCGTCGTTGATCGTGAGGTTCACAGCGCTGCCCGCGGGGGCGAGCGTCTTGTCGGCGGGCTCTTGGCGGATGACGACGCCGTCGTCGTAGGAATCGCTCGACCCGATCTTCGTCGTGCCGACCTTGAACCCCGCATCTTCGAGCGCCTTCTTCGCGCGTGACAGCCGGAGCCCGACGACGCGCGGGACGGCGGCCGCGGCGGGCCCCGTCGACACGATGAGCGCGATCGCCGTGTCGGGACCCACCGTCTTGCCCGCGGCGGGATCGCTCTCGATGACGAGGCCCACGGCGACCGTCGCGCTCGCCTGCTCGCGCCGCTGACCGGCGAGGAGCTTGCGGTTGCGCAGGAGCTCGATCGCCTCTTCGGGCCGCGTGCCTGCGACCGATGGGATCTGCACGAGCCCCGGGCCCGTCGACACGAAGGCTTGCACGGACGTTCCGCTCGCGGCGCGCGAGCCGGCGAGCGGCACCTGCGAGGCGATTTTCCCCGCGGGCACGTTCTGGTCGGGGCGCTCCGCCTGCAGCGTCAGCATGAGCCCGCGCGCCTGCAACAGATCGCGCGCCTGCTCGACGCTGACGCCGGCGATCGACGGCACCTCGGCCTCGCGCACGCCGCCGTGGAGAAACGGCAACAGGCCGCGCTGATCCGCGAGCGTCAGCGCCGCGAAGGCGGCCACCGTCGTGAACAGCGACGTGAAGAACGCGGCGAGCACGGGATGTCCCTGCCGCGGCGCGGGACGCGGATCGACATCTTCGAAGACGGCCATGCGGCATCTTAGGCGCCAAACGTCGCGAGACGGAAGTCGCGTCGCGGGGCATACTGGCGGCACACGAGGAGGTCCCATGTCCCTGCATGACATCTCGGCCACGACGATCGATGGTGAAGCGCAGAGCTTGGCCGACTACAAAGGCAAGGTGTTGTTGGTCGTCAACACGGCGTCCGAGTGCGGATCGACGCCGCAGTACGCGGGGCTCGAGGGGCTGTGGCGCCACTACCGCGATCGCGGGCTCGTCGTGCTCGGCTTTCCGTCGAACGACTTCGGCGCGCAAGAGCCGGGCAAAGAAGCCGAGATCAAAGAGTTCTGCTCGACGAAGTTCCACGTGAGCTTCCCGATGTTCGCCAAGGTGAAGGTCATGGGCGACGGCCAATCGCCCGTATATCGCTATCTCACCGCTGACTACGGCGAGCCCAAATGGAACTTCCACAAGTACCTCGTGAGCCGCGACGGGAAGGTCATCAAGGCGTTCCCGACGTCCACGGCGCCCGAGGATCCCGCGTTGCGCGCGGCCGTCGAAGCGGCGCTCGGGTAGTCGCGCCCCGCTACGACTTCGCGGGAATGAATGCCGGCGGGCAAGGCGAGCGAAGGACGGATCGACGGCGACCGTCATGCTCACGCGCTAGGCGCGCTCAATACGCGACGAACACAGGCCGCGACATGCCCGCGAACTCCTGGACAGAGGCTCGCGCCCACTGTGCCTCGGCGAACGCGCGCACCTTCGTGGGCAGCTCGTACTCTGTCTTTGACAGCCGCCACAGCATCATCGCCAGATCCGTGTCGGCGATGCACCACGCGCCACCGAACAGCGGCCCGCCTCCGTCGGGGATCACGGCGCTCGCGATGCGAACGACCTTCTCCGCCGCGCTTCGTCCGGCGTCGGTGAGCGGCGCGGGCGGCGTCACCGCGTCGGGCGGGTAGAACACGTGCTCGCTCGAGCGCTCGTCGCGCAGCGCCCCGACGTCGCTCCGCACCCACGCCATGAGCTGCCGCGCGCGCGCGCGCTGCCCGAGGTCGGCCGGCAGGACGCGTGGATGCGCGGGCGCCGGGTACTTGTCCTCGAGGTATTCGACGATAGCGCTCGACTCGGAGATCGACAGCGTGCCGTCGACCAACGTCGGCACGCGCGCCGTCAGCGACGACGCGACGTAGCCTGGCTCGCGGTGCTCGCCGCGATGGAGCGCGACGATGCGCGTATCGAAGGGCAGCCGCTTCTCACGCAGCGCCACGAAGCACGACAACACGTACGGGCTGTTCCACATCTCGCTGCCGTAAAGGACGAGGCTCATGCGCGCATCATAGCGTGCGGGCTTTGGATCGAAGATGCTCCCCCCATGTCGACTTCCGGCGACCCTCGCGAAAAGCTCGGCCCCGCGCGCCCGTTCTGGGTGCTGATCCCGCCGCCCGTGTGGTTGATGGGCACGCTCGTCGTCGGAATGCGCCTGAACCACGTGTGGCCGCGGCGGTGGTATCCCGTCGGTGCCCACGGCGTGTTCCAGTTGTTGGGCTTCTTCGCGATGGGCTCGGCGCTCGCGCTGGTCGTCGGCGCCGCGCGCCTCTTCACGCGGCACCGCACGACGATCGCGCCGGGCGGCCGCGCGGGCGCGTTGATCGTCGGCGGGCCGTTCCGCTTCACCCGCAACCCGATGTACCTGGGAATGGCGCTGCTCTACATCGGCGTCACGGCGGCGACGGGCGCCGCGTGGCCGCTGTTGCTGCTCCCGCTGCCGCTGTGGGTGATCGGCCGTCGCATCGTCCCGTTCGAAGAAGCGACGCTCGATGCGATCTTCGGCGGCACCTACCGGGCGTACCGGCAGCGCGTCCGTCGCTGGTTCTAAATCGGGTTCTGAGGCGACGCGCCGGGCTAGTATCTCAGAACTTTGAGCGCCGAATCACCAGATCCCGGCCCCGTGCGTTCCAACGCGAGCGCCTCGCCCCCGGCACGCGGCGCCGGGCTCGTGCTCGTCGACGTGCTCAAGACCGAGTGGAAGTACGTGCTCGTGGGCTTGATGATCCTCTTTGGGCACTTCAAGTATCACCTGTCGCTGCTGTACTACGCGCACGAGCTCGCGCACGCGCAGGAAGAGCACGTGCTGCTCGATCAGCAGCGGGAGGCGAGCGCGAAGGTCGTCAAGCACCACGTCGATCTCGCGAACTCGTTGTTTGGAGACGGCGAGATGCGCGGCGCGGAGTCCGAGTTCCGGGAGGCGTTGAAGGTCGACCCACGGGATCTCGACGCCCAACGCGGCCTCTTCAAGGCGTCGATCTTCAAGGAGGTCGACGACGATACGAACAGCCGCGTCGCTTCGCCCGTCGTCATCCTCAGCCGCATCCGCGAGCTCGTTTGCGAGGTCCAGGAGGCGCAGTGCCTTTGGCCCACCGACGGAGGACACGAAGCTTCGCCGGAGGTGCGCGCGAGCTGCGAGACGGCGGAGTGGCGGTGCCTCAAGCAGCGGCAGGGACAGGTCCAGCTGTCCGGCCTCGAAGGCGCTCACGCGCGGCTGCTCGAGGGGATGGCCCTCGCGAGTGTCGATCCTGACGCCAGCTTGGTGGCGCTGCGCGAGGCGATCCGCCTCGCAGATGGTCACCTCCCCGACGAAAGCGGGAAGCCCCAGGCGCCCAGCTCCGAGCCGACGAACTTGGCGGCGGCGTACATCCGCATCGGAGACTCGTACCTCGGCGACGCGACGGCGGGCAGCATGCAGAAAGCCGCCGCCGCGTATGAAACCGCGCTGCGCGCGACGCCATGGAACATCAACGCGCTCGACAGCCTCGGCTACGCGTTGCACCGGGCCGGCAAGCTGGACGCCGCGCGAGACAAGTTTTCCTACTTGGGTCGCCTCGACGACACGTTGATGATCGCGCACGCGGATCTCGCGCGCACGCTGCGCTGTCTCGCGGCGGGCCCCGCGGGGGCCGGTCTCCTCGACGAGGCGTACGAAGAGCAAAGCGAGCTCGTGTCCCTGCTCTCGGTGACGCCGCCGCCGCTCACGCGCGACACGGTCTCGCAGTGGCAGTACCCCGTCGACGGCCGCGTCTACGATCTCCACGAGGCGCCCGCGAAGCTCGCCTACGCGACCTGTTCGATGTGCGTCACGGGTCACCTGCGCGGCTCGTCGGTGGCCCTTCACGACTGTCAACGCGCGATCTCCGCGCACGCGCTCACGAGCACCCAACGGCAGACGGTCCGCGACTTCCTCATCGTCGAGCTCGAAGAGCTCCTCGGCCTTCCCACGGGCGATCCCGCGGTGAAGAAGCGCGCCGCCGCATTCAAAGTCGCGCTCCAGAAAATGCCCTGAGCGGCCGCGCGCCAAGGGACGACGTCAACTCAGGCGCGGCGCACGAGAGAGATCGCGTCCTCGGGGCACGCGACGACGCACAGGCCACAGGCGTGGCACTCCGACGCGCGGGGGGTGTACGCCGTCTGGCGGCCGTGCGCGAGGCTCTTGAGGCGACCGAGCAGGCCGAGCGTCGCGAAGTCCGCGTCGTCGATGCGACGCACTTCGAACACACCGTAGGGGCAAACGGCGACACAGTCGCGCTTGCCCTCGCAGCGCTTGCGGTCGACGGCGGGGACGTACGTCCCCGCTGGCGCGCGGCACTGCTCGCCGGGGCGCGCGGGATCGCGGGCGGCGCGCCGGGCTTTGTCGCGGTCGCGCGAGCCCGCGGGGAGGTCGCCGTCTCCGGGGCCGGTCATCTCGGCATTCTACCGACGTCCACGGAGGACGTCCCGCGAGTCCGAGAAGGGGCGACTTCCGGGTATTCTCGTCGGTGCATGCAACACCCGTGGGTCACCTACTTGACTGCGTTCCTCTCGACCTTCGTCGGCGCGATGGCCCTTTGGGTGGCGTCGCGGCAGTCGAAGACGAACATGGCCAAGCTCCGCTTGGATCTCTACGACAAGCGGTTCGCGATCTACGAGAGCGCGCTGTCGTTTCATCAGGCGCTCGGCGCCGAGCCGAAGGCGTTGCAGGCGGAGGCCTTCCTGGCGGCGCACCGCTCGTTCGTCAAGGCCCACCGGGAATCACAGTTCCTGTTCGACGACGACTCGGGCGTGTTCGAGCTCATGGGCAAGATCAACCTCGACGCGTTCAAGATCATCGCGAGCAAGACACGCGCGCGCGAAATGGCCGGCGAGCACGCCATCAAGCTCGTCGCCGAGGCCAACGACGTCTACGCCCAAATTGACAAGTCCGTGAATGCGCTCGAACGCGTGATCGCGCCGTACATTCGGTTCAACAGGGCGCTGATCTAGCCCCGTCAGGCATGCGCCGTCGACACGCCTTAGGACTTCGGCTTTGCCTTCGCCTTCGCCTTCGCCTTGGGAGGTTTCGACGCGTTGAGCGCGATCGCCTCTTTGACGAGCGCCTTGAAGGCGGTCTCGTCGACGACGACGCCCTCGGGGATGTCGATCGCGCGGCGTGTGTTGCCCTCGAGGCTCGAGTTGAACAGACCCTTCGGATCCTTCAACGACGCGCCCTTCGCGAAGGTGAGCTTCACAACCTTCTTGTACGACTCGCCCGTGCAGATGATGCCGTCGTGCGACCAGACGGGCGTGCCCATCCACTTCCACTCTTCGAGGACCTTCGGGTCCGCCTTCTTGATGAGCTTGCGCATCCTCGCGAGGGTCTCGCCGCGCCAATCTCCGAGCTCGGCGATCCGGTTCGAGATGAGCTCCGACGCCGACTGACCTGGGCTCTCGGCGGCTTTTTTCATTGGGGAGGACAATACCCCACGTAAGACGACGGCTGTGGGCCACGGGGTTAAGATGACGAACGAATGGCTGACCTCACTGGCGTCGTGATCTTCCGCTCTGGCGGCGAGCTGACGATAGAAGGACGGCGAAGCTTCAGAAAAATCGTCGTGGCGGCCCTCGGCGTCGCCGCCGTGGTGGCGATGTTTCACGGCATCGCGAGGATGGACCGGATCGCGTTCGGGATCATCGCGGCCGCCGCGCTGTCGCTGGGCGTCGCGGACGCGCTGGCGTCGTTTTCATTTCCGACGCGACTGGTGCTTCGCCCCAACGGCGTCCGTCTGACGGGGTTTCAGTTTCCGCGTCGTTACTCCGTGAGCGGCAGGGTCGCCGAGCTCGACGTCGTCGGCGTTCAGACGATGCATCCCGAGCTGGAGACCCTGCCTGACAGGACGCCCAGCTATTTCCTTCAAATCGCCGTCGCCGGGAAAACGATTCGGGCCTTCCACGACGTGCCCCGGGCCGAGCTAGACGAGGTCGTCTCCGAGATCCGGTCCTGGCGCGCGGCGCTCTAGAACGAATAGCCGAGCGCGATAGGGATCTTCGACACCCGGCCGCGGCGCTGCCGCGGTCGGAAGATGTCTACTTGGCGAAGCTCTTCATGAAGTCGTCGCCGGCCTTCTGCATTTGGGCGGGCGTCATGTCGACCTTGTGCGTGGCGATCGCCCAGCGGTTGCCCCACGCGTCGGCGAGCACGCCGTAGCGATCCCCCCAGAACTGATCGGCGATCGGCATCGCGACGGTCGCGCCCGCGTCGAGCGCACGCTTCCACGCCGCGTCCGCGTCGGCGACGAACAAGTGCGTGGACGATTGCGTGGCCGGGTTCATGACGGCTTCGCCGAGCATGATCGCCGAATCGCCGATGCGAAGCTCGGCGTAGATGATCGAGCCGCCGGGGCCGAGCATGCGCGCCTTCTCTTCGGCGCCGAACGCCTTCTTGTAAAACTCGATCGCGGCGTCCGCGCCCTTGATGTTGAGGACCGGCGTGACGGTGCCGAAACCTTCGGGGATTGCTTTGACTTGAGACATGGGAACCTCCGAGCGGGAAGGTACTGCGGAGGGGCGGCGTTGCCCAGCGCGCCCTCGGGTCAGCTTCGTTGCGTGTGTGCGCGGCGCCCGGGGCGCGGCGCCGGAGTTCATCGTCGTCATCGAAGACATCACGTCGAAACGCTTGCTCGAAGAACAGCTACGCCAATCCCAAAAGCTAGTCGACGGGATGCCGTTCTTGTAGAAGCCGTTCACGCCGTTGGGGTTGAGCGGGAAGGTGCGCGAGGTGTTGGACGAGGGGGGCGGGGCGGCCACGGACCACGCCTGAGACTCTCTACGGCTTGCGGCGATTTGTCGCAGGCGACAAGCGAAAGAGTGGCGACTCGAGCGTCGCGCGGCCGGGCGCCGGTGATCACCGTGATACCGTTTTGCGCATGCGCGCTTCCTTCGTGTTCGGTACCTTGGTCGTGTTTATCGTCGGAGCCAGCGGGTGTAAGAGCGGCGGAATCGCGCCCGCCGACGGCGCCGCGCCCGCGGACGGCGCCGCGACCGATGATGGCGCCGCGGCCGACGATGCCGCCCGTCCCGTCGTTCCCACGGTGGCCCCCGCGACCGCGTCGGACTTCTGCCAGCAAGCCGAGGCCTTCAGAACCGCGGCGCTCATTCTTTGTTACGGCGGCACGACCACCGATTGGCCGATCTTCGACGGTCCGTCGATGTGCGGGATGCTCGATCAAGCCGCAGGCACGGTGACCTACAACAAGGACCTCGCGTTGGCCTGCCTCGGGCAGTTGGCCAAGATGACGACCTGTTCGGCGGACTGGCCGGACGAGCCCTGCGGAACGTCCGTCCTCGTCGGCAACGTCGCCGACGGCCAGCCGTGCCTCAACAACTACCAGTGTTCAAAACACTCGGCCTGCGAATATTCCGCCACAAGTGACAGCTGCCCCAACAAGACCTGCAACCACATCTCTCAAGTGGGCGAGACCTGCGACTACAACTGCCAGAACGGCGCGAATTGCATCAAAAACAAGTGCGTCGCCAACGGTAAATTTGGAGACACGTGCGGCAAGGATGACCAACCGATTTGTGGCCAGAATATGTACTGCGCCGGCGCTGAGAACGTGCCCACCTGCAAGCGCGCCGTCGAGGGCGGAGCTTGCTCCAGCGACACCTACGGCTGTTTGGACAACCAATACTGCGACCCAACCAAACGCTGCCACCAGCGTCTCCCGATCGGCGGCGATTGCTCGTACGATTCGTTTAGCTGCCAGGCGTTCCTCGCGTGCGATCCGACGACCAAGCGCTGCGTCGACGCCTCTCACGTGGGACAGCAGTGCGGCACCCTCATCGGCGTTTCGATCTTCTGCGACGGAGGCTCGTGCCTGGCGGACGAACAGGGGATCGATCGCTGCGTGAACCAGCGCGACATCGGCGGCGCCTGCACGCACAGCTATGGATGCCTGTCGGGCGCGTGTGGCGCCGGGACCTGCGTGCCGCGGTCGCCGAACGACGGTGCTGCCTGCGTGAACAACTCGCTGTGCTCGTCGCAGAGCTGTTCGGCTATCGGAATCTGTGACTTCGGGGGCAACGACTGCGGAGACGGGAACCTTTGCACCTCGGGTCTCTGCACCCACGGAAAGTGCGTGGCCAAGAGCGCCAACGCTGCCGCGTGCGGCGGTGATAACGAGTGCACGTCGGCGATCTGCGACGGAGGCACGTGCGTCGCGCCCGCCGCGAACGGCGCGCCGTGCACGCAGGGCTTCCATTGCGTCTCGAACTTCTGCGCGGGAGGCGTCTGCGCGGCGCCGGGCGGGATCGGTGCGACGTGCGCGGATGGGCCCGACTGCGCGATGGGCCACTGCGTTGCGGGCAAGTGCGCCGCCTGCGTCAACTGAAGTTCAGTCGGACGTTCGCGTGACGTGCGCCAGCACCGCATGCACGTGAGCGGCGGCGGCCGGGCCGACGACCTGCAGGCGCAACATCAAGCTGGCGGACAAACCGTTCGCGGCGACCATGATCCACGCGCCTTCGGTGCCGGCTTCCCGCTGGAGGGCGTCGAGGGCGCCGCGCGATCGCGCGCGCTCGTCGGCGCCGACGAAGCGGCTCCACACGTCCTCGCCGCGCACGACGTGCGGTAGATAGCGCTGCAGCGCCGCGCTTTCTGGCGTGTGCTGCGCGGGCTGGCGAAAGTCCTTCCAGCTGTCGGCCACGCGGCGGAGCTCGGCCTTTTCGCGCACGCACGTGAGCCACGTCGTCAGCGCGGGCCCGGCGGCGACGGGGCCGTCGCACGGACGCTCGGCGCCGACGGTCCGAAACAGGAACGGGTCCGTCGAGAGCCGCGCGAGCGTCGCGGGATCGTCGGCGCCGAGCGCGTTCACCCACGCGAGCGCCGCCGCCTCGCGCGCCTCGACGAGCGCGTCGTCGCCGCGACGCCGATGACAGCTGAACAACAGGACGACGCACGACAACACCAGTGCGCCTCTGCGCGCGGGCGCGCACCGCGCTTCGACGGGAACGTTCACCTCGTGGCGAGGATACGCCGACGTTGCCCAGACCGCCGTAAGCAAGACCGCGCGCGCCTCGAATTGACCGACGGCGACGCCGCTTCGATACTCGCGGTCGTGGGCGTCAAGGGTGGGACGTGGTTGGCGAGCGGCGTGTTGGCGTTTGTTGTCGGCGCGTTGGCCGGCGCGGAGGCGCGCGCCGACGACAAGAAGCCGGGGCTGTTCGACTTCCAGCCGTGGAAGATGCCGGTCACGCGCGAGCGCGAGGCCGCGCGCGCGATCGCGCCCGTCCCGCTCGACGTCACGCCGCTCGGCGAAGTGTTCGCCCAGCTGCGCGTCATGCACGTGCGCGTCTACGCCGACAAGGATTACCGCGGCGCCATCCTCCACTGGCAGAACAAGGTCCGCGCCCAGATAGACAGGATCGACGCCGTCACCCAGCCGTTGTTCGGCGTGCGGCTCGAGCTCGAGAGCCTGCGCGACTGGGATCGCAGCCACACGGGTGTGGCGCTGCCGGCCGTCGATGACGAGCTCGAGGCGCTCGACCCCGCGAAGGACGTCGACTGGGTGATCGGCCTCGTGACGCCCTTCCACGGCGTCGCGAGCTCGATGCACGTCGTGGGCGCGGCGAAGAGCTCGTCGCGGCACTTCGTCCTGCGCGCCATGGACGACGTCGAGGAGGGCAGGGCGCTCGACCGCGAGCTCGAGCTGTTGTCGATCGGCGAACGCGACAAGCTGTACGGCGACCGCAAGGCGCACAAGGAGCTCGTCATGTTCCTGCACGAGTGGGCGCACACGCTGGGCGTGCTGCACGTCGAGAGCGCGGGGATGCTCATGAACCCCGCGTACGACCACCGTCAGGCGGCGTTCACCGACTTCGAGAAGCGCCTCATTGGCGCCGCGCTCGAGCGCCGCCTCGCCGACAAGCAGCAGCCGTTCCCCGAGACGCCCGCGCTGGTGCGCCTGCTCGAATCGGCGCCGCGCGAGGAAGGCTCGGACGGCGAGCGTCGCGAGCTGCTTCGTTTCCTGCGCGCCCGCGGCACGGGCGGGCGCGCGCGCGCCGCGACGACGACGCCGGCGGTCCCGGCTTCGACGGTGAGCCCAGAGCCGCCGCAGCTGTCGTTGGCCATCGCTTGCATCGAGGCGGGTGATTTGGCGGGTGCGACGCCGCGCGCGCGCGCGGCGGCCAAGCAGGCGAGCGCGGGCGCGCCCTCGCCCGCCACGCACTTTAGCGGGGGCGAGGC